>JBMNVK010000001.1:0-49182 GCA_050946755.1 Aminivibrio sp.
TAAACGCCCTGTTATCCGGTGCAGATCTGGGCGGCGGTGGAGACATGGGCGGCGCTGGTGGTGATTTCTCACCGGAACAGGCCGGCGTTCTTGAGGAATTTGCCGGAATATTCTCCTCCTCAACGTCCAGTGTTTATGGAATGCTTGCGGGGAAGGAGGTCTCCGCTGTCGTAGGAGAAAAATCCGTTATGACCCAGAAGGATTTTGCCGCTCTTCCCGAAGATCCTTTTGCGTTCAGGGTAACCTGCGGCGGACTGGACGATGCCCCTCTGTCCTTCGTGATCACCGAAAAAGGCGCTCTTACCCTGGCAGACCTGATGATGGGCGGAGAGGGCAAGGACCTGCCCGAGGAGGCGGGGGAGCTCTACCTTAACGCTGCTCAGGAAGGCCTGAGCCAGGTGGTGGGCGCCGCTTTCACAAGCATGAGCGGTCTGCTGGGCGGCAAAAGACTCATGCCTGAGAATATTACATCTTCTCTTGAGTCGGATGAATGGCTGCCCTTCCAGGACAGATCCCCTGACGACGAACTCTGGTCTGTCCCGGTGACTGTATCCATCGAAGATTTGGGTGACTTCCCCTTATGGATTGTCATGCCCCTTGACGTGGTGAAAAAGGTCGCAGACGAAGCAGCTAAGACCATTGCGGGCAAAGAGGCGGAAAAAGCCCCTGCCCCTGCTCAGGCTGCTGCTTCCGCGCCGCCGCCTGCCCCCCGCCAGGGCCAGATTCCCCGGGACGAGGCTCCTGCAGCCTCCGCTGGCCACATCTATGAGCAGTCCTCTGTCGATGTTCGCCCCGCGGAGTTCGTCCCGCTTATGCAAAAAGCCGCAGACGGTCATGGCGGTAGCAGACTCGACCTGGTAGCAGACATTCCTGTGCGGGTTACGGTGGAGTTGGGCAGGACCAGAAAAAACATCGCCGATATTTTAAGCATGACTCCCGGTTCCGTGATAGAATTGGACAAGATGGCCGGCGAACCTGTGGATATTCTTGTAAACGGCAAACTGGTTGCCAAGGGCGAAGTAGTGGTTATAGATGAAAACTTCGGTGTGCGCATAACCGAGATAGTATCTTCCGCGGGAAGGATTCACTCCTTTTAGGAAGAGGCCCTGCCGGTCCAGCAATTACGGAGAGAGGGATGTGTAAGCATGGGGAGGAAAGTTCTTATTGTCGACGATGCCGCCTTCATGAGGATGATGCTGAAAGACATCTTGACCAAGAACGACTTTGAGGTAGTGGGCGAAGCGGAAAATGGCAAAATAGCCGTGGCTTCCTATCAGAAGTTCAAACCCGATATCGTAACCATGGATATTACCATGCCTGAGATGAACGGGATTGACGCAGTTAAGGCCATAAAGGCCATTGATGGGGACGCCAGGGTCGTGATGGTAAGCGCCATGGGCCAGCAGCCCATGGTCATAGAGGCTATCCAGGCAGGCGCTGCCGACTTTATTGTAAAACCTTTCCAGCCTGACAGAGTGGTGGAAGCTCTGAATAAAGCCCTGGGGTAGACATGAGCGGCGCCAGTCCTTCCCTCACAGGATATCTGTTTCGGGTCGGTCTGGGCCTTGCTCTGTTATGTGCAGCAGGCTACGGGGCGGTTTTCTTCCATCGGAGAAGAGCGCCCCGGTCGGCAAAGGGGACTGTGGGCATTCTGACATCCCTGCCCCTCGGCAGGGATGTCCTGTTTATTGTCCGTCTGGGTCCCGATGTATTTGCCCTGACATCAGGAAGCTCTGGTACCAGGGTAATCTGCAGATGGCCTTATGAGGAGTGGAAGCGATGCAGCGATGAGGATTTCCCCCCGTAGGGGCATATTTTTAATAGTAGTTATGTTTCTCCTGGGTCAGACCGCTGCGGCCTATGCCCAGGACAGTGCCCCTTTTATACCCATACCGGCCCTGGAATTCGGAGTACGGATGGCGGAATCCCCCTCGGATGTAGCTGTAACTCTTCAGATACTGGCCCTTCTGACCATCCTCAGCCTGGCGCCGGCTATCATGCTGATGGTAACCTGTTTTACAAGGATCATGGTGGTCCTGGGCTTTGTGCAGAGGGCTATCGGTCTCCAGCAGACTCCCCCCAATCAGGTAATTGTGGGCCTCTCCCTGTTCCTTACCCTTTTCGTTATGGGGCCAACCTGGGGCAAGGTGTATGATGGCGCCCTGTCCCCCTATCTGGCGGGAAACATCACTTCTGTCCAGGCCTGGCAGGGTACCATCGGTCCTGTCCGGGAGTTTCTTTTTAAGTTCACCAGGCAGGAAGAGCTTTCTCTCATGGTATCCATGTCGGGCATGGAGCAGCCCGGGAACCATGACGATGTCCCCACAAGGGTCCTGCTTCCCGCCTTTATGCTTAGCGAGCTTAAGACGGCCTTTCAGATGGGAGTGGTAATCTTTATCCCCTTCATCGTTGTGGACATGGTAGTGGCCAGCGTTCTGATGGCCATGGGCATGATCATGCTTCCTCCCATGATGATCTCCCTGCCTTTTAAAGTGCTCCTGTTCGTCATGGCAGACGGCTGGAACCTGGTGGTTACCAGTCTGCTGAAGAGCTTCACGTAAGGGGGGGACGACACCATGTTTCCCATCAACATGAACGATGTGCTTGGCGAAGCGGTCTGGATTGCTCTTACCACCGCCCTTCCCATTCTTTTCGTAGCCATGGCCATCGGCCTTGTCATAGGCATTCTGCAGACGGCCACTTCCATCCAGGAACAAACTCTTATATTTATCCCTAAAATTGTGGCAGTCCTTGTCTCTCTCGTGGCTTTCGGCCCCTGGATGTTCGGCAGGGTGGGAGATCTGGCCCGGCTGATCTTCGGCCAGCTTGACCGGTTTGTGAGATGACGCCGGAGCAGACCCGCTTTGTCGCCCTTCTTCTTTTCTACCTTCTTACGGCTCTGCGATTTACGGGGCTGATGTTTTCAGCCCCCGCCTTTATGGCGGGCGGAATGCCCCTTCCTCTCCGGTTCTGGTGCGCCTTCTTTCTGACTCTGGCATCGGTGGGCGCTATCTCTGATGCCCAGGTACCCCTTATTTTATTTGAGAGCTGGACATCTGTCTTTGTCCTTGGATTAAGAGAGTTTTTCATAGGCACGGCGATAGGTTTCCTCGCTGCCCTCCCTCTCTATGCCCTCCAGATCTCCGGAGAGCTCATAGGAATCTCCATGGGTTTTGCCATGGTCAGCCTGATGGACCCCCTTAGCGAGACAAGAGCCTCCATAATAGGACAGCTTCAGTTCCTCGTAGGGCTGTGGTTTTTCTTCCGGTGGAACGGCCACCTCCTGATGACTCAGGCGGTGGTAGAAAGCCTGCGGCTCATTCCCCCCGGCAGGCTCGTCTTCTGGCCCCTGACAGACCTTAGTCTGGGAGCGTGGCTTCAGCAGGCCTTCGTACTGAGTCTCCGGTTTGTCCTGCCCTTTTACGGCGCCATAATGTTGGCGGACGTGGGTCTCGGCTTTCTGGCCCGCACTGTGCCTCAGATGAATATCTTCGTGCTGGGTCTGCCTCTTAAAATAGCTCTGGGATTTTTTGTCCTGATGATAGTACTGCCTGTGGCGGTGGAGATAATGGTGGAATACATGGAGACATACGTGGAATTTGCCCTCCGGGAGGCAACAGCATGGCGCTGACCTTTGATCTCCAGTTTTTCTCAGAGGAAAGGACTGAGCCGGCCACTCCAAGAAAGAGGAGAAAAGAGCGGGAAGAGGGACGGGTAGCAAAAAGTCAGGATCTTGGCGCCGCCACCATAATTATGACAGGCCTCCTGGGCCTGCTGGTCTTCGGCCCCTTTCTGTTCTCCCGGGTCATGGCCTTTACCACGGATATTATTGCCCTAATGGGCGGGGAGTCTATCCACAGGGCAGGATGGCTGTACATGATAAGAAACGACACGGTCATTACCATGCTTGCCCCCTGGCTTCCCATTGGCCTAGCCGCCGCCATAAGCGCCCTTATTGTCACCGTGTCCCAGGTCGGTTTTGTGGTAACCCCCAAGCCCCTCACTCCCAAAATGGACAGACTAAATCCCATATCCGGCCTTAAAAAAGTCCTGTCCCTGCGCTCCCTGGTGGAGCTGGTCAAGGGGCTTATGAAGGCGGCCCTACTGGGCTTTGTTATCTATTATTCCCTCCGCAATGAGACCCCTGAACTGGTAAGCGCCATCCGCTTTCCTCTTGAGGCGGGAGTTTCCAGGCTTCTGTGGAAGCTCCTGACCCTCAGCTTCCGGCTTGCATTCCTTCTCCTGGTCCTTGGGATTTTTGACTATGTGTATCAGAGGTGGGAGTTCGAACGTTCCATAAAGATGAGCAAGCAGGAGATCAAAGAGGAGTACAAGCAGATGGAGGGGGACCCCCAGATAAAGAGCAAGATAAGGCAAAAGCAGCGGGAGCTCGCCCGGAGCCGCATGATGTCCTCCGTGCCTAAGGCGGACGTGGTCATTACAAACCCTGTACGGCTTGCCGTGGCCCTGAAGTACGACAGAGAGGCCATGGAGGCTCCTGTTGTTACCGCCAAGGGAAGCGGGCATCTTGCCCGCAAAATAAGAAAGATCGCCGAAGAATCCGGCGTTCCGGTAGTTGAAAACAGGCCTCTGGCCAGATCTTTATATGAGATCATGGAGATAGGCGAGGAAGTTCCTGAAGAATTTTATATGGCTGTGGCCGAGGTTTTGGCCTTTGTCTATAGCCTCAGACCTGAGAAAAAGGCGCCTCCTTCCGAGGAGAGAAGAGCAGAAGAACGGTCAGGGGCCCAACAAGCCGGAGTTTTCATGTAGAATAGAAAACATCAAAGGTTGCGGAGCAAGTCTCCGGAAGGGTGGCTGTCGTGGCTGAATCCACAAATACATCGGCTTTAAAGAAAATGCTCCATTATTCAGATATAGGCATGGCAGCGCTTGTGATGCTCATTGTGGTGATGATGATCATCCCGCTGCCCACATGGCTTCTGGATATACTGCTTACTGTAAATATATCCCTCGGAGTGGTGGTCCTCCTGGCTACCTTCTATGCAGAGAGAGCTCTGGATCTGGCGGCATTTCCCACTATGCTCCTGATAGTAACTCTCTTCCGGCTTGCCCTGAACGTATCCACCACCAGGCTCATACTGCTCGACGGCGATGCGGGCCAGGTAGTAAGCGCCTTCGGCAACTTCGTGGTGGGCGGCAACTACGTGGTGGGCGCAGTGGTCTTTCTCATCCTCGTAATTATTCAGTTTATCGTTATTACCAAGGGTTCCGAGCGGGTAGCGGAAGTAGCCGCCCGATTTACCCTGGATGCCATGCCGGGCAAGCAGATGGCCATCGATGCCGATCTTAACGCGGGCCTCATCGACGAGGCGGGCGCCAGAGAGCGGCGGCTGACCATTCAGAGGGAGGCCGACTTCTACGGCGCCATGGACGGCGCCTCCAAGTTCGTCAAGGGTGACGCTATCGCCGGTCTTATCATCACCATAATAAATATCATAGGCGGCCTCTCCATCGGAGTATTCCAGCGGGATCTCCCCCTTGAAAAGGCCCTGGGCATGTACAGCCTTCTGACCGTAGGCGACGGCCTGGTCTCCCAGATTCCCGCTCTTCTCTTCTCCACAGCAACGGGAGTTATAGTCACCAGGGCGGCGGGCCAGACCAACCTTGGAATGGATATCCTGACATCCCTCACCAACTACCCCCGTCCCCTCTTTATCGGAGCCGTCCTCCTGTTTGCGCTGGCTACGGTGCCCGGCCTTCCCACAGTTCCCTTTGTCCTCCTCGGAGCCCTGCTGATGCTGTTGGGGTACTGGGTCTACAGGGAGGGCAAGGTTCAGGAGGCTGCAGGGGTTGAAAGAGGTCCCGGGGACGGGCCCCTGCCCCCCGGCGGGCCAGGAGAGGGAGGGCCCCCTCCCGGCGCTCCCACATCCCCGGAGGATGTCATGCGCCTGCTTACGGTGGACCCCATGGAGGCAGAGATAGGCTATGCAATTATCCCCCTGGTGGACCCTGCCCAGGGAGGGGACATGCTCGACCGCATAGGCACCATAAGAAAGCAGATGGCTGTGGACCTTGGCCTTATCGTTCCCCCTATCCGCATAAGGGACAATATCCAGATTAAGCCCACCGAGTACGTGCTCCGGGTAAAGGGAGCGGAGACAGGCCGGGGAGAACTCCTTCCCGATCACTACCTGGCCATGAATACCGGCTCCGCGGAGGAGGAGCTCGTAGGAGTGCCCGCAGTGGAGCCCGCCTTCGGCCTTCCTGCCGTATGGATCTCCCCGGAGATGAGGGACAGGGCTGAGGGTCTGGGATACACCGTTGTGGATGCCCCATCGGTACTGGCCACCCATCTGTCGGAAGTTATAAAGAAATACGGCGCCGACCTTATAACCAGACAGGAAGTACAGAAGCTTACCGATATGGTAAAGGAGGCGGCTCCGGCAGTGGTGGAGGAGATGATGGCCGCCCTCTCCCTGGGGGAGATTCAGAAGGTGCTTCAGAACCTTGTGAAGGAACAGGTCCCCATAAGAGACCTCGTAAGCATCTTCGAGGCCCTGGCCGACTACGGCAAGGTCTCCCGGAGCGTCGACTTCCTGACGGAGCGGGTAAGAGAGTCTCTGGCAAGGCTTATAACCCTCCGGGTTCAGGACGAAGAGGGCGCCATTACAGTGGCCACCCTATCCCCCAACTGGGAGCAGAGGGTCAAGGATGCTATGGAGGGAGACCTGCTGTCTGGCTGGCAGTTCAATATGGATCCGGCCCATGTGCAGAAGATGATGGGAGCAGTGGCAAAGGCGGCGGAGGACATGTCCATGAAGGGGCTTCTGCCCGTTCTGCTCGTGCACCCCGATGTCCGTCTTATTCTGAGACGTATTCTGGAGGGATCTTTGCCAAGTCTCTTTGTGTTATCCTATAATGAAATATCTCAGGGCGCTCAGCTGAAATCGGTGGGGATGGTGGAGTAAATGGCGATCAAGGTGAAAAGGGGAACCCGGATTATTTTCGAGGCGGCCGACGATGCGGAAGCTCTCCGCATAGCGAGGGACCGTCTTGGCCCCGATGCCGTCATACTATCCTCACCCAGGGTCAAAACCGGAGGTTTTCTGGGACTTTTTCGAAAGACAGTACTCCAGGTAACCGCTGCGGTTCTGGAGGAGGAGGGCAGTACGGAGACTGACTCCGAAAAGCGGGAGAGGCTGGCGGCCTTTCAGAAGCTTCTTGAGCTGAAACAGGCCATGTCCTCTCCGGGAGAAGGGGTTACAGGGGGAGAGGCCTCCCTGCTGAACGGCACTGCCTTCACGGGAGGAAGTCCTGACTCCGCCGGCATATACAGCCCCCGGCCACAAAGGCCCCTGAGGGCTGAAGAAAGAAGGGACCAGTCTCCCGACGGGCTGGAGCTTTCCGTTCAGGGTCTTGCCCTTGCCTCTGAAAAAAGGGCGCCTACTGAGACCATCCTTCCCGGCCCGGAGCCTGAAAAGGAAGCTCCTCCGGAGGAGCCGGCCCAGCAGGCTGCCGGGGCGGAGCTCCAGGACGAGGTGAATGAAATAGCCAGAAGGCTTGATTTCGTCCTTAAGCGGCTTGAAAAGGAGCGTACCGACCCTGAGCCTCCCCCCACGCCTCAGGAGGACAGGGATCTACTGTCACTCCTTCATGCCGCTGACGTAAACGAAAGTCATGCCCGCAGCCTGGTGGAAAGATACCGG
Source organism: Aminivibrio sp. (assembly GCA_050946755.1). GTDB lineage: Bacteria > Synergistota > Synergistia > Synergistales > Aminobacteriaceae > Aminivibrio. Next base: position 7,671 of record JBMNVK010000001.1, read on the forward strand.
GATCAGGGAGACGGACGCACCTTCTGTCAGTGGCTCGGAGAGATCCTTCCCGTGGCAGCCAGGGAGTCCTGGGAGGCCCTTGGAGGAAGAAAAATAATGCTCATCGGCCCTACCGGCGTGGGCAAGACCACCACCATTGCCAAACTGGCGGCAATCCACTCCCTGTGGAAAAAGAAAAAAGTATTTCTGCTGACGGCCGATACATACAGGATAGCTGCCGTAAAACAGATAGAAACCTACTCCAAGATTCTTGGAATACCCATGGACGTAATTGAGGACCCGAGGAGCATTGGTCCTGTCCTTGAAAAAAGCGCCCCTGCCGACCTGGTCCTTCTGGATACTGCGGGCCGCTCTCAAAGGGACGGCGCCCGGATCAAGGAGATGAAGGAGCTCTACATGGCCTTCCAGCCCGATGCTGTTCATCTGGTTCTTTCAGCCAATATGAAGTACAGGGACATGCTGGATGTAGTAAAGCGCATGGGGGTGATCCCTATTTCAAGGATAATATTCTCAAAGATCGATGAGACCACTACTTATGGGGCGCTGGTCAACATTCTTCTTGACTTCGACCGCCCTCTTTCGTTCATAACCACCGGGCAGAATGTGCCGAACGACATAGAGGTAGCTTCAGGCTCCAGGCTGGCGAACATGCTCATGGGGGAAGAGAGGTCGGCCCGGAGTGGCGATTAGGGATATTAATGACCAGGCCATGGATTTGCGCCGGATCGTGGACAGCAGCCGAAGGTCCCCGGCAATTATCTCGAGCCTTAAATCCATATCTGTCCTCAGCGGCAAAGGCGGGGTAGGCAAAAGCAACCTCTCCGTGAATCTGGCCCTTGCCATGGGCGCCAGGGGAAAAAGGATCATAATCCTTGATGCCGATATGGGCATGGCCAACGTGGATCTCCTCTGCGGTCTCTCCCCAAAGGTTAACCTGGCTCACATTCTCAGGGGCGAGAGCCGGCTTGAGGACACGCTTGTCTCCCTTGGCGGCAACGTATCGGTCCTGCCGGGAGGCCCGGGGATCAGAGAGCTTGCTGATCTTGACGAAGAGCTTCTCTCTGCCTTCATCGACAGCCTCTCAGTTCTTGAGGGCATGGCGGACGTGCTCCTCATCGACACAGGAGCAGGGATCAGCAGAAATATAATCTCTTTCGGCTCTGCCTCCGACGAGGTCCTGCTTGTGACAACGCCGGAGCCCACGTCCATAAGAGATGCCTACGGGGTGCTAAAAGCCCTGGCCCTGGCAACTGCAGGCAAGGTTGATGTGACTGTAGCCGTAAATATGACAACCTCCCGGGAAGAGGGTAAGGACGTTGCAGACAGAATAAGCGCCGCTGCCTCCCAATTTCTTGGCCTCATGCCCAGATACGGCGGCTCCATCCTAAGGGATGAATCGGTCTCCCTTGCAGTGCGACAGCGCAAGCCTCTGCTCCGGGCATTTCCGGACAGCGAGGCCTCAGCATGTGTAAAGGCCATGGCGGACCGACTCCTCGGACTTGAAGAAGATCAGCCCCCCCTAAGTCAGGGCAGAGGTATAAAATCCTTCTTTCTCAGGCTGGCCCGGAGTTTTGGGACAGGCAGATAGCTATGGACAGGCTAGGCATACAGGAGTTTCTGAATTTCCTTAATCAAAAAATAGGCGCCAAAGCCCTCTTCTTCAACGAAGCCGGTCTTTACAAGGGCACCTATCCATCCAGAGTGGAGGATGTAAAAGGCGACATGGTAGCCTTCTCCCACCCTCTCCTCAAGGGGGCTCTTCTTCCTGTGCTAAGGGGAGTGGAGCTCAAGCTTAGGGTGGAGGCTGATGGTATGCTGTATCAGGGTATTGTGACCGTTATAAGAGGCGCTCCCCTGGACGGCATACCTATGCTTTGGGTAAGTCCCGTATCGGAGGCAGTGCGGGTCCAGCGACGTTATTTTGTGCGGGTTCCCTGCCTGCTGAAGACAGCCTTTTACCGCCTTGAAGGAAAAAGAGTAAAGCCTGACCAGGAAGAATGGATAACTGCCGTCTCAAGGGATATCAGCCTGGGGGGTGTAGCGGCCTCAGCCTACCGTTCCGATGGCTTCAGATTCACTGAACAGGACAGAGTTCTGATCCGGCTCCCTGTCCAGGATGAAGTTTTCTTTCTTACCGGAAGGCTTGTAAGAAAGTTTTTGAGAGAAGAGAACTGGGAGATGGGGTTCGCTTTTGATGCGGTTCCCGGCTTCGTGGAAAAGGTGCTCGGTGCGTTTATACGCAGACAGGAAATGGCCGGGCGACAATAAAACAAACAAATCATTTTGAAGGGATTGCCATGACACAGTCGAGAATCAAAGTACTTGTAGTGGACGACTCGTCTTTTATGAGAAAAGTGTTGAGCGACATCCTGGGCGGGGATCCCCGCATTGAGGTAGTGGGAACGGCCAGGGACGGCGAGGATGCCCTGAGGAAAATTGCGGCCCTGTCCCCTGACGTTATAACCCTGGATGTGGAGATGCCCAGAAGGGATGGTCTGTCCACCCTTGAAGAGCTCATGAAAACAAATCCCATTCCTGTTATCATGGTGAGCAGCCTCACCCAGGAGGGAGCCCAGATAACCCTGCGGGCTCTTTCTGCGGGAGCGGTGGATTTTGTTGCCAAACCCTCGGGACATATATCCCTTAACATGAAAGATGTATCGGCGGAGCTTATTACAAAAGTTGTAGCGGCTAGCACGGCTATGGTGAGGGGCAGGAGAAAAAGAACCTCTTCCAGCCCGCCCCGCCCCGCTTTACCGGCAACGCCTCCTCCGGCAAGGACTCTGGCCTCAAGGATAGAGCGGCCGGAAATCCTTGCCATCGCTACTTCCACCGGAGGGCCCAGAGCTCTGCAGGAAGTCCTGACCAGCCTTCCCGGAGATTTTCCCGTTCCCATTGTCATAGTGCAGCATATGCCAAAAGACTTCACCCTGTCCTTCGCAAAACGGCTTGACAGTATGGCGGAGCTGGACGTAGCAGAAGGCGAGGAGGGAATGGAATTAAGGCCGGGACTGGCCGTTGTAGCTCCCGGAGGGTATCATATGATAGTAAAACGGAAAGAATTCGGAAAGTTGGTCTGCGGACTTTCCGATGCGCCTCCTCTTCTTTCGGTAAAACCGTCGGCCAATATCACCTTTCTCAGCATTGCCGATGAACTCGGAGGCAGAGCTGTGGGAGTAATTCTCACGGGAATGGGGAAGGACGGTGCCGACGGCGCCGCCGCCCTTCGTTCCAAGGGCGCATGGATAATAGCAGAATCCCCTGAAACCTGCGTGGTCTACGGCATGCCCAAGGCTGCTGTAGATCTGGGAGTAGTGGATGAAATTCTGCCCCTTCAATCCATAGCGGGGGCAATGATTAAAAGCGTCAGAGCATAAACAGACTTTACAAAGCCGGAGATGATCAACCATGACAAGTATGGATATGAGCCAGTACCTTGGGGCCTTTCTTGACGAGGCGGGAGACAATCTAAAACACCTGGACGACCTGATCCTTGCGGTGGAAAAAGACCCGTCGGATATGGAGAATATAGCGGAGATATTCCGGTCAGCCCATACCCTTAAGGGAATGTCCTCCACCATGGGATTCGACAGGATGGCCTCCCTGACCCACGCCATGGAAGACATGCTGGATTCTGTGCGCCGGGGGACTTACGTCCTCAAGCCGGCGGACATGGACCTGCTGTTCAGATCCCTTGATACCCTACAGTCCATGGTTGACTCCATAAGATCTTCAGAGGGCGAGGGAGAGGCGGAGATCGATTCCCTTGTGCAGTTTATGAGGGAAGCGGTGGAGGGGGATACCTCAGCGACCCCTTCCGCTGACGAAGCTGCCTCAGAGATCAGCGCCGACCTTACGGACCAGGAAAAATCATGGATCGACGAGGCCGCCGGACTCGGACTGAACGTCTATGGAATAAAAGTAGCCCTCTCTCCCGAGTGCCTTCTCAAGGCGGCAAGAGCTTACATGGTGGTCAGCCGTCTGGAAGAGCTGGGAGATATCATCAAGACGGATCCATCGATCGAGGCCCTTGAAAACGAGGAGTTCGACCTGGAATTCGAGGTAATTCTGGCGGCTTCCCAGCCCATGAACGATATAAAGAGCGAGGTTGAAAGAGTAAGCGAAGTAAACTCTGTTGATATAAAACAGGTCGGCGACGAGGATCACCCTTCCGCCGGGGAGACAGCCGAGGGAGAGGTCGTCCCGGAAAAGACTGCCGGCCCCGCAGCCCCAGAAAAAGCTCCGACTGTGGGCGGAGCTCCGGCGGTCCAGCCTCTGAGGAGGCTTGAAACTGTTAAAAAGGCCTCCCAGACGGTCAGGGTGGATATCGGCAGGCTGGATAAACTGATGAACCTGGTGGGTGAGCTTGTAATCGGCCGCGCCCGCATCGAACGGCTTGTGCAGGAATCTCAGCTGAGGGAGTTTGATGAACCTCTCTCCCAGCTCGGAAGGATCTCCGGCGAAATTCAGGAGCTTGTGACAAAACTGCGGATGGTGCCTGTATCCTTCATCTTTGAAAGATTTCCCAGGCTCGTTCGGGACCTCTCAAAGACCCTGGGCAAGGAAATTGAGCTGCTCATGGAAGGGCAGGAGACAGAGCTCGACAGGACTGTCATTGACGAGATAGGGGACCCCATGGTCCACATAATCAGAAACTGCGTGGACCATGGAATCGAAACTACTAAAGAGCGAAAAGAAATAGGCAAGCCCGAGAAGGGGAAGATAAAAATCTCCGCCTACCAGGAGGGCAGCGGTGTAATTATAGAGGTCACCGATGACGGCAAGGGCATCAATGCCGATAAGGTCAGAAGCAAGGCCCTCGCTAACGGAATGATCACCGAGGAAGAGTCCGCCGCCATGTCCGATGACGAAGTGGTCAGCCTCATACTCCTTCCCGGCTTCAGCATGGCAGAAAAGGTGACCGACGTCTCCGGAAGGGGCGTTGGCATGGACGCCGTCAAGACAAAGGTGGAATCCCTGGGGGGACAGTTTGACGTCTCCACCGAGGTGGGGGTAGGAACGAGAGTCTTCGTGCGGCTGCCCCTCACCCTGGCCATAGTGCTCGCCCTGCTTATAAAAGTAGGAGATGAGACCTATGCAATTCCCCTTGAGAACGTGGAGGAGACAATTCTCGTGAAGAAGGAGAACGTCCGGACCGTCCACGGAGCTCCTGCCACCCTCCTGAGGGGAGAGGTGCTCACCCTATGCAGCCTTGCGGGATCCATAGGCGCTTCTACGACAAAAGAAGAGGAGAGCGACGAGTTTCCCGTGGTGGTGGTAAAGACGGGCAGGATCAGAGTGGGCTTCATAGTGGATGACCTTATAGGCCAGCAGGATATAGTAATAAAATCTCTGGGCCGTTTCCTCTCCAAGATCAGAGGCATTGCAGGCGCCACCATCCTTGGCGATGGCAATGTGGCCCTGATTCTCGACGTAGCCGGACTCTACGGCAGATAAAAAAGAAAGGAGCCGCCATTTCATGGATCCGTCAAGCCTTAGCAATCTGCAGCTGGACGCCCTGCGGGAGCTGGGCAATATAGGGGCGGGCAATGCAGCCACGGCTTTGTCCGCAATGCTCTCCAGCTTCGTGGACATGGATGTGCCCAAGGCGGAGCCCGTGTCAATCTATGAGCTGGCCGGTCACTATGGTGATCCCCTTGAAATGGTGTCGGCGGTCTTTGTCCGGTCAGAAGGTGAATTTACATGCAGTCTGATCTTCATCCAGAGTGTGGAGGAAGGCGGCAGACTTGTGGACATGCTTATAAGCAGGCAGATGGAGGGGATGGACCCGGCCGCGGTATCTGAGGAGATGAGGAACAGCGCCCTCACGGAGCTGGGCAACATTATCCTGAGTTCTTTTCTGAATGCCATCAACATGCTGATAGGCGGCGCCCATTCCATCTCCGTCCCCGGCCTTGCCCATGATATGCTTGGCTCCATCCTGGATGTGGTGGCCTCTATCTACGGCCAGTTTGGCGAACATGCCCTTATCATTGACACCTCCCTAAGGATAGGCGGCGAAGAAGCAGGCAGCATCTCGGGAAAGGTGGCCATGCTGCCTGACCCCGGATCTTTTGAGATCCTGCTGAGAAAGCTGCAGGTGCTTTGAATCATGAGCAAGTCCCATCACGTAGGGATGGCCGAACTGACGGTCATTGCCTCTCCGGACTCTCTTATTACCCTGGGCCTTGGCTCGTGCATCGGGCTTGTCATATACGATCAGGCAGCCAGGGTGGCGGGGATGGCCCATATAATGCTTCCGGACAGCAGGGGAGCAAAGGACAAGGCCCGGGAAAAGCCGGGCAAATTTGCGGACACGGCGATACCTGCCCTAATTGATCAGGTCTGCAGGAGGGGCGGAGTAAAATCCAGACTAAAGGCCAAGATGGCCGGAGGATCCCAGATGTTTGCCCTTCCGGGAGCCAAGATGGATTTTCTTGCCGTGGGCAGCAGAAATACCCAGGAGACCACCGAAATTCTCAAAACCCTGGGCATCTCACTGATTGCCTCCGACACAGGCGGCAACAAGGGCAGGACTATCGAGTTCTCTACCAGGACCTGGACCCTTTCGGTGAGAGTGCTGGGAAAGGGAACATCGGAGATCTGAATAAAATAAAAAACAACAGGAGGAGCCATGGAACAGGAACGGAATGAGGTTTATGAAGACATGAGCGTTGAAACCGATCTCCTTTCTGCCCATGAGCCGGATGATCCTACACCGGATGGGGGAGACTCGGAAAAGGACAGAGAGAATCTTTCGCTGCTCGATGGCCTGCCTAAAGAGGCCTCCGATGAGCTTTGCGAAATATTCTCCTGCACTCCGGATACTCTGGGCGTTATTCTCCAGGGCACATCCGGCGACCCCGCCCAGATAATAGAGCTTGTAAAGACTTTAACCCCCGCCTATATAGCTGTCAAAATAAGATTTGACGGCCGCAAAAGACAGGAGCTTGGGGGCGCCCTGTGTTTCGTTGCCCGGGGAAATTCGGGAGAAATACTGGATGAAAGCTTCTGGGTAAGCTCCAGAAGTCTGCCGGAGACCTTTGACATTCATGCGGGATGGGAAGCGGTGAGAAGCGCGATCCTGTCCATAGGGGGGGAGCCTGACAGAAGCCTTTACAGCCGGATGCTGAAGGGAGCAAAGGCAATCCTCACCCCGACGGCCATAAACAACCTCTTCAAATCCAGGGCCGCTAAGGACGAAATTCTCTCCTCTCTGGAAAAAAATTTCTCCTCCATAGTTCACTACGACCTTATCTTTGAGCTCAGTACAGAGACTTTCAACAGCATACGGCTTGAGACAGGCGGCATAAGCCTGTCTGAAAAAGCACCAGAGGAGGAGCCCGAAAAAGAAGAAAAAGAGCAAGCTCCCCTGCCCTCCCTCGGCACAGTGCAGGTAGTCTGCAGGCCTGTACTTGATCCGGTGAAGGGCAAAGCCGTGTCTGATCTCCAAAAAGGAGACTATCTTGTGGTTGAGTTGGAAAAAACGGGAGGACTGGCAACCATCATCAATAAAATTGTCGAGAGGGCGGGAGAAAATACTGTCTTTCCCGTCATGTCTGTAGAAAGGCTCCAAAGCGGGCAGGCTCTGGTGAAGCTCCACATAAGCAATGGAATAGAAGGCATACTGAGGGTAAGCGCTGATCTTAAACTAAAAACTGGCTACGGCTGGAGCAGGGCAGCGGATGGAAAGAGCAGCCCCTTCCCGACGGGCAAAGTTCTGGCCGGGGCAATGGCCTTTCTGCTGTTGGCCATAATCCTATATTTTTTCATGGGTAGATAGGGCCCGTAATGGCGCTTAAAAGATCCGACTCAGAGCTCTGGGAAGAATACGCCCGTACCGGGAGCCCTCAGGCCAGGGAAAACATAGTCAAGAGGTATCTTCCCCTGGTGAAATATGTAACGGCCAGGATGGCCGTCTCTCCTCCCTCAGGCCTTGACTATGAAGACCTTCTCAGCTTCGGCGCCTTCGGCCTCCTGGACGCCATAGAGAGATTCGACCTCTCAAAGGGCTTCTCCTTCCAGACCTTTGCTGTCCCCAGGATAAGAGGGGCTATCCTCGACGAACTGAGAAAATTCGACTGGATCTCCAGAACAGGGCGGGAAAAGCTCCAGCGGCTGGGGAGGGCAATGGATAAGGTCCTTCAGGAGACCAGCATAATCACCGATGATGTCCTAATGGAAATAATGGGAATGGACGAAAAGGAATACAGGGAGACCCTTGAACTCTCAAGCAGAAGTTATATCGTCTCCCTCGACGAAGTCCTTATTCTTGAGGACGGCGACGTAAGCCGGGAGGCTATAATACCGGACGAGGGAGCAAGCGCCATAGACCTCCTGGAGGATGAAGACGAGACCTTGCGGGTGGCAGAGGCCCTGAAAAAACTTTCAGAAAGGGAGATGCAGGTCATATCTCTCTACTACTATGAGGGGCTGACTCTCAGGGAAATAGGAAAAATACTGGGAGTAACCGAATCAAGAGTCTCCCAGATCCACGGCAAAGCCCTGGCCTTGCTGAGAGGTGTTCTGGCGACAAAAAACTGAAATTGAAACGGATATCTTTTAAACCGGCTCCGGACGGACCAGGAAGAGCTTAACCAACAGTTCATCCGTCAGGGAATTTACCGCCGGCAGGGAGGTTTAATAATGGGAAACGAAAAATTAAGCCTTGAATATCGGGAAGACGGAGTGTACATTACCGCCTCTGACGGGGCGGACTACTCCATGTCCTCGGTGGTGGGCTATCTTAAGACCCAGGGCGTCGAGAACTACGACGGTGATTCAGTTACTGCCTTCGTATCCCAAAAGGATGGAGCTCCCGCAAAGATCGCCGAACGAGATCCCGAGCAGGAAAAAGATGCTGATCTGGAGGCAAAAGTTTCCTCTGACGGCATGAAGGCGGAGCTCTGGATAGACCCTCCCTTTGCCGGCAAGCCCTGGCCTGACCTCGAACAGATCCTGAATTTTCTTGCCTCCCAGGGCATTGTGGAAGGCATAAACAAAGATGCCATAGCCGGAATTTTAGCTGAAAAAAAAGGCAGAGAGTGGAATCTGATTGCCTCCGGAACTCCTGCCGCTGACGGCAAGGACGCCGACATAGACTACAAGGTCCAGTTCGGCAGCTCCAGACCCATGGAGGAGGACGAGTCGGGCAGGGTGGACCTGAAAAGCCTTAGCTCCATCACCATAGTAATAAAAAATCAGCTGCTGGCGGAAAAAACCCCCCTTACTGAAGGAGTGGACGGCATAACGGTCAAAGGTGCAGTAGTCAAGGCTAAAAAGGGCAGAGATGCCCATCTGCCGACGGGCGCCGGAACGGAGGCTTCAGAAGACGGGCTGCGGCTCCACTCCATCATAGACGGCAATCTTGTCCTCAAGGGAGGCAAACTCCACGTAGTGCCCGTGTTCGAGGTGGACGGAGACGTGGACTACAGCGTCGGCAACATTGACTTCATCGGCTCCGTCATAGTAAACGGAGCTGTCAGAGAGGGCTTCAGCATACTCTCCTCCGGGGATATTGAAGTAAGGGGCGTTGTAGAGGGAGCCAGGCTGGAGAGCAAGGCGGACATCATCATCTCCGGCGGCATAAGGGGCATGAACAAGGCAGAGATTAAAGCCGAGGGAGACATAACAGCCGGCTTTATCGACCAGGCCCACGTGAGAAGCGACAAAAGCATCAACGTGAACAACGCTGTGCTTCACAGCAACCTCGCCGCCCACGACACCATTACCGTTCTCGGTGGACAGAAGGCCCAGGTGGCCGGCGGAAAAAGCCACGCCGGTTTGGAAGTAGTCTGCCTCACCCTTGGAAGTGAGATGGGGACCAAAACGGAGGTTGTGGTAGGCGTCCTTCCCGAGCTTGCGGAGAGAAAGAAAAATCTTGTGGCCCTCCTGGCGGAGACGGAAGAAAAGGGAGAAAAAGTTGAGGTAAACCTCGCCTTTTTGAAAAAACTTGAGGGCTCCGGCCAGATAGATGACAATAAGCGGGCCCTCATGATCAACCTTACCAAGGCAAAATTTCAGCTCCAGAGCCAAATCAGCGAGGCCAAGAAAGAGCTGGAGCAGATTGAAAGTCAGATGGACAGCAGCAAAAACAAAGGACGGGTCAGGGTAAAGGGAGTATGCTACCCGGGAGTTACCGTAACCATCAGAGGAGTGACCTACATCGTTCGTGAAAAGCAGCAGTTCTGTTCCTTCATTTACGAAAACGGAGAGGTTAAGGTCATGCCCTTCGACCACTAGGGAAGAGGAAGGTGAACATCCGTGGTTAACCCTGTGAACATGCAGCTTTCCCACTGGAATCTTGAGCACACGGCCCAGCAGCTGAAGGACCCGGCAGCGGCTGCCGCCCAGGCCGGATTGCAGGGTGAAGGGGCGGCCGCTGCGACTCATAGGGATGCCTCCGTTCAGCCTGCAGATCACTCCTCGGAGGAAGAGCGGATCGGGACGAGAAAAAAGAACGAGGAGAAGGAAAAGGAAGGCAAGGGAAGAAAGAGGAGCTTTTCAGGAAAAAGAGAAAGAGAGAAGAGGGACGAAAGAGAATCAGCTGAGGCAGGAGGCCTGGACTTCTATGCGTGAACGGAACTCCTCAGGAGGGGTAAAGCACCTGGGCTACGCCCTTGTGGGCGGTACGGAAGGCTCCTTCAGAGGAGCTGTGCTGGTAACGGATTTCAGGGGGATCCCCGCCGACTTCCGCTACACGGACCCCATTACTCCCTCCAGAATAGAAAAAATACTCTACGGCAACGCCCTTGACGCTTACATCAGGGGAGAACTCATCCTGGAGAGTCTCCTCGGTGCGGCAGAGGTCACGCCGGCACTGTGGATATGCAGAGAGGACGACCTCCTGGAACCTCTTTCCAAACTTTCAAAAAGCAAGGCGATCCTTATGGCTGCCACATCCCGAGCTCCCATGGATGCCACAGGAGATATTGAAAAACAGAACGCCCCCTGCACCTTCGACCTCCAGGCGGATGGCCTGAGCGCTCCCCTGCGCATAACTCTGCCTGAAGGCAAAAACAGAGAAGAAGAAGTCCGGTCGGTGGCGGATATCCTGGTGGAAGCAGCCTCTGTAATGGATCTAATGGAGCCCTTTTCGCGAATGACCAGGGCTCTGGCAGCCCTTGCAGAGGAAAAAGATGGGCATTGACCGCTTAAAAGAAAATCTGGCAAGATTGTTTCTGGGGCGGGTATTGACTCGCTCCCGGCCCCTTTCCATTGATGCCCCTGAATTAAAGTCTGCAAAACGCAGAGTGGAGCACCATCCTCTGAGGGCTCCTGAAAGAGTGCTGGGAACCATGATGTTTGGGGCGACAATGGACTCCAGGGTTTTCGGAGGGGTTTTGCCCTCTGAAAAGACTGTTGAGGTAATAAGGCCGCAAACCCCGGTACTGAGGGCAAAAAAGCCTGCTGTCGCAGGTCGGCGGACAGGCTCATTTGCCAGGCCCGGCGTAAAAAAAGTAAATTTCATCCGGGTCCTGGCTAAAAAAGACCTTAAAAGAATAACAGGATTGCCTCAGGAGAGAGAAAGCAGGCTTCATTTCGCAAGAACAAGGCTGTCCCTAAGAGAGGGAGAGATTCCCCTTGCTCTCTTCTGGCCGCTGATACACGACAGTGTCATAAAAACTGTCCTCAATAGAGACAGGGGTACCCTTCTTATTTGGTATAATCCCTACAGCCGGGCTTTTTCACCGGAAGCTCTCCTGCTTGTCCGGCGTCTTGGGCCCGGGGGAGGAACAGAGTGGAGATGGACCGGATTAAAGATGCAAAGATAAATCTGCGGAGGTGGTTTCTGCCGGAAACACAAAAGCAACACCATGTTTCTTGTTCTTGAAGACACAAAAAGCTGCTGCACGGCTCCACTTTGCCCGAAAAAATTTCGGGTCTGCCCCATTATCAAGGGCTGTACAGGCAGGGGTTTTGCAGCAAGCTCACAGAACCTGCAAAATATTCGCGGAGGGTAGAAATCCCCATGGCAGATGAAAGAAAAATTGAAAACACCCCCGTTTCTCCCGGGGAGATAGTAACCTGCACAGTAGAACAGATAATGCCCTACGGAGCGTTTGTCCGGCTGAAAACCGGCCAGAGGGCCATGATACACATATCCGAGCTTTCCCAGAGTTTTGTCAAAAAGGTTGAGGATATCCTGTCCCTTAGCCAGGAAGTTCAGGCCAGAGTCATTAAAATCGATGAAAAAGGCAGAATAGACCTGTCCCTGAAGAGAATGGAGGATCCCAGGCCTGCCCCTGCCCCGAGATCCCAGTCTTATAATGCGCCTCCGCCAGAGGACGGCAGAGACTCTTTCGAGAAGAAGATATCCAACTTCCTAAAGGTCAGCGAGGCCAAAATTGCCGACCTTAACAGCAAACTCAACAATCCAAGGGCGAAAAAGCGGGGCAGACCTTCGAGGTGAGCAGTTTGAAGTCACGAATAAAGAGGGGGCGGCATCGCCCCTCTTATTTTTGCCGGCCGCCCCAAAAAGGGGATCTGGCAGTAGTGATGGCCCAATCCCGGGGCCGCCGGTTTGATCCCGCCCTTATCCTCGGGGTGGCCGCGAGGTGCGGATTTGGCCTCCCCTCGGTCATAACCTGCCGCCCTCTGAGGCGGGGAGAGCCCTTTCCCACCACCTTCTGGCTCACCTGTCCTCACCTTGTAAAACTCTGCGGCTCCCTTGAGTCGGAGGGCGCCGTCGGCGAGCTCAACATGATGGCTCAAAGGGATCAGAGCGGATGGTCCGCTTATAACCTGCTTCACGCCCAAATCCGCATCTCCCTGACAGAGCCTCCCGCGGCGAAGTTTTTACGAAAATTCCGCCGGTCACAGTGGGATGTACTTCGCAAAGGGGGCGTTGGAGGCATTGATTACCGTGCCTCCCTTAAGGGAGGGGCAAAATGTCTGCACCTGCAGACGGCCTCGTGGCTTGCCCTGGGATTTCACCCTGCTGCAACCTGCCTGGAGGATTCCCTCTCCCCCCTATACTGCAAAAATCCCCCTGAAGAATGCCTGAAAAATACCCCCAGAATAAAGGAGGCTCTCCATGTGGAAGGGTAGATTTGCCGAAGGTACTGCCCGTGTTGTACAGGAGTTCACCCAGTCCCTGGACCTTGACTGGGATCTTGCCCCCTACGATATTGAGGGGAGCATTGTCCACGCCAGAATGCTGGCAGCTGTGGGCCTCATAGAGGCAGATGAGGCGGACAGGATTACGGAGGGCCTTAACAGAATAAAAGATGAAATAGCTTCCGGTGACCTCCAACCCTCAGTTGAGCTTGAAGACGTGCACATGAACATAGAGAGTCGGCTTACGGAGCTCTTGGGCCCCCTGGGAGCAAAACTCCATACGGGGCGAAGCAGAAACGACCAGGTGGCTGTCACGCTGCGCCTCTTCCTCAGGGAGGGACTCCTACAAATCGGAGAAGCCATGGCTCTGCTGCTCGCTGCCCTCCTGGACAGGGCCCGCAGGCACACGGAGATAATCATCCCGGGCTACACTCACCTTCAGCAGGCCCAGCCCATATCCATGGGCCACTACTGGATGGCCCACTTCGAAGCCTTTTCAAGGGACTGCAGCAGGCTGCTATTTGCCCTTGACTCCCTGGCAGAATGTCCTCTCGGTGCCGGAGCTCTTGCAGGCTCAACCCTACCCCTGGATCGTCACTTTTCTGCCCGTGCCCTGGGCTTTGACTCTCCCACAAAAAACAGCCTCGACACGGTAGCCCAGCGGGACTATATGGCGGATTACCACTCCTTTGCATCCATGTTCGCCATACACTGCAGCAGAATGGCCGAGGACCTGATCATCTACGCATCCTCCGAATTCGGATGGCTCCTGCTTCCCGATGCCTTCTGCACCGGCTCAAGCATGATGCCTCAAAAGAAAAACCCCGATGTCCTTGAGCTGATCCGGGGCAAAACAGGACAGATTATCGCCCACCATACAGACCTTTTAGTCACTCTGAAGGGCCTTCCCCTGACCTACAATCGGGATCTGCAGGAGGATAAAAGAGGCCTCAAAGCTTCCCTGCGCACGGTGAAGCAGATTCTGTCTGTCCTCCCCTCCCTTATCTCAGCGGTGGAGGTGGATGAACAGAGGGCCGCCTCTTCCATGAAGGATGGCATCCTCCTGGCCACCGATGTGGCGGAGTACCTGGTGCTGCAGGGAGTTCCCTTTAGGCAGGCTCATGAAAAGGTAGGAAAACTGGTTAAAGAATGCCTTGAAATAGAAAAAAGCCTCCTGGAGCTTGCACCTAATGAGTGGAAAGAGCTGCTTCCCGAGGCCGGAGAAGATCTGTTTAGCCGTCTTTCCCTCCGCTCTTCGGTGGAGGGGAGAAAAACAACAGGGGGCACGGCTTTTGATCAGGTTGCCATGCAGATAGAAAAGGGCCGGTCCTTTCTGGAAGATTTTGAAAAAACGGTCTTCCAGGGGAAAGAAAAGGCAAAAATAGGGAAAACACCCTGAAAAACTCTTGAAATGGCCTCTAACATATAAAAATAATTCTAAAGCCTTGACTCCCGCTGTTTTTTGTGTAAAATTAGCACTTGCGCACGCCGGAAAGAGTCGAGCCGTTAGCTCAGTCGGCAGAGCACCGGACTTTTAATCCTTAAAGGAAAAATGAAATCTGTAAACCCTTGCAAATACTGCCTTTTCGGTTTTCAAGGTGCATTTTAAGCGCAACGGACTTGTTTTTACGGGGTTAACATTTGACGTCTCCTGACCAACCAGGGGGCGTCATTTTTTTATGTCCGAACGGCTCCTGATGGAGGCGCCGCCGGGCATACTGTGAGCATACTTATTGCCCCTTCTCTGGTGCGGGCTTTTCCCCCCACCATTCATCAAAGCCAACTAAAAAGGTTGTTGCCCCCTTCCGACCTTCCTTGACGGTCTTTCCTTCCCGGGCAGCTCGATCCCGCTTCCGCTTTTGTTCGGAAAATCGGCGCAACATGTCACGGTGATAATGGTGTCCCTTGTATGGTCCGGTCTTTTTCCGCCACATTATTTTTTCCCCCGCGCTGTTTCGCTCTCTGCAGTAGATCCCGGTCAATACGCACCGCCGTACTATTTCCTCCGCCGGTCCATCTCCAAAGAAGCTTTGCGACAATTGAAGCCAGACCGCTCCAAGGAGGCTAAGAGGCGTTAGGAGTGACTTGTAAATTCCATCCTGCATTTTGTGCGATACGGTCAGGGGAGCTTTCGCCATTCGCTCGTCCAAAAAAGCCCCTAAAAGCGCCTTGGCAATTAACTTTCTGGGGTCGGGTGTTTTTACAAGCAGGCGGATACTCCGAGACTCCCACTCATTGACGCGGACGTTCAAACACGCCATTCTCCCGTTAACAGTCATAGGCAGCTCCTTGCCCATCTCGAAGTCCCCCCGAAGCTCCAGGAACCGCCGGACAATGGCAATTTCTTGCCGCCAGGTCGCGATCATCTCAAGGCTGATTCTGTAGGGTATGCCCTGCACGCAGACGGTATGCCGCAGGTTCCCGTATTTTCCCGCGAAACTCAAAATATCCGCGTCGGTTTTAAGACTCGCGAACTGCTGAAACAACGGCTCCTCACCGTTGAAGTAGGCATGCAAACAATTGACGGCTGAAGCTGGCGGTCCCTTGGGGAGCAGCAGCATAGGGCGTATCTTTTTAGCATCCTCCAGGGGCATGTCCTCAGCGAAGGGAAAGACCGGGAGCGTATCATCTGCCTTTCCGCCAAGGATGCGCCGAGTAGACACCTGCTCCCCCGCCTCGATCAGCTCGAAGCCCCCTTGATAAATCACGTTGAAAAACTCAGACTCCTGCGGAGCTTCAATAAAACCTTCCAGAGATTCCATTCATGTTTCCCCCTAAAAAGATGACCACTTCACCCACCTGTGATTTTACATCCCAGCATCGGATAATTCAAGTACCACAAATAAATAAGCGCCGAGCTGCTCCGGACGCTAGAGCGGCAAGCCGGGAACCAGACCAGAACGGAGATATCCGACTCGTGTGACAACCGGAGCAGAAATAAAAAAATTAAATGGAGGTTTTTAAAAATGACGACTTTGATTCAGGCAGAACTCGAAAAACGGGATCGGAGTGTTCATTACATGCATAAGAAATTGGGCGGTAACAGGACGAGGGTATACGACGCTGCGCGGGGCTATGGCAGGGCAACGCTGCCTTTGAGGCAGAAAATAGCGGATTTTCTGGGTGTGCCTGTGGACGCGATTTTTAGCGAGGATGGATTTGCGCGGAAAGCAGTGTCACCCCCTAAAGCGGGAGATTGAAGGAGGGACCACGATGAAGCTGAAAGCGGGCGCAGTGTTGCGCATAGAAGCCGGAGACGAGAAGTTTTGCGTTGAGATCACAAAGGATGAGGTTTTTTTCCCAAGGGAGGAGGGCGGGATTTTCCGACTCGACAGCGATACTCGCGCGGTCCTTGTGGACGATACCGAAATGAGCGTTCTGTCCGCTCTCGGGAAAGAGTTTTTCGGAATCGACCACAAGGCGGGCGGAGAAACCGCTGAGAGGCTGCGAATAAGGCGAGGCAACATTGAGGAATTTTTCAACGAAGATGGCTTTCCTATGAGAGGGCGATGGCTCGCGATTATCCCAGTTTGCATTTTCGAGCAGGTTTTTGCCGGTGAGATCAGATCCGAAAGGCTCCCGCCGTGGAAATAGAATAATGCCGCCCCTGGTTGCAGCCGGGAGCGGCAGGTTGCCCGGCGCGCGAACGCCGGAGAAAGGAAAATCCTCATGAAAAAGTTTACCACGGAAATCATCTTTTGGGGCGCTATAGGTTTTCTTGTCGGTCTGGTTCCTTTCCTGGTGGGGATCACGCCATGAAGAAGGCTTTTCATAACCACAAGGGCAAGGTATACGCCACGCTGGAAAACGGAGTTCTCCGGAAGAGCGAGCGCCAAAAAGATCGCCTGAAAGTCACCGGCGGCAGAGCTCACGCCATTGATGCAGACCTTCTCTCCGAGGCTATTGGCGCGGGGGGACGGGTGCTCCAGATCCGCGAGAGGGGGCTTGCCGGCGAAGTGCGGATCTTCCAAATCCAGCTTGAAGACATCCGCAGGTATGGACGGCGGTTGACTCTCGCCGGGGTTGCAAGGGTGACGGTCCCCCTGGAAAGATGCAAGCTCCTGCAAGGTCCGGAGGAGCCGTGGCGACTGCTTGCCAGGCAAGAGCACATCGAAGCCGAGGAACGGCGCGAGGAAACGGAGGCGGTCCAGGGGGATCAGCTGCAATTGTTCGAGATCTCCCCCTCGGAGATTCGCCAGGGTTACGAGCAGGGAACCTTTCCCCGCCAGAGGGCAGCGCCTTGAAGATCGCCGAACTTATGCAGATTGCGGCGGGTCACTTCCCGGGTGACCAGGAGGCACTCGCCGACATTTTCCAGGCGGAGGTCGTCTGCTATGCTTGGCGATCCTTTGAAAAGGGCATGTCCTCCGCCGAGTGTTTGGGGGCTATCTGTGAAGAGCTCCCGCCGCTGACCGCAGAAGATGCCGCCGGGGTGCTGAGGTTGATCCTGCGGGAGTGGAAGATATTTTCTCTAGGAAAGCGTGGTGGTGGAGGGTGAGTGATGATTGGTTCGCTTTGATACCGGCAGCCGTGTTTCTTGATCCTGACCTTAACGCTCATGAAAAATTGACAGTATCTGTGCTCATTCTTCACCGGAATGCGGAGACCGGATGCAGTTTTCCGAGCATATCTCGAATGTCGAGGCTCGCTGGGTTGTCCGAAAAAACCGTTAAACGGGCGGTAGCCACACTTGAAAAGAAGGGCAAGGTTCTGGTGAAACGGAGGCTTTCTCCAAGTGGGGACTGGGACACTAATCTTTACTCATTGAGGGGGTGGGGTCTCACAGTCCCTACCTGGGGTCACACAGACCCTACCTCCGGTCAGGCAGACCCCAGGGTGGGGTCACACAGTCCCCAGGGGTGGGGTCTGACAGACCCTCTAACATACCCATATAGACAAACCCAGAAACAAGAAAAGTCATCCCCTAAAAAGGGAGGTTCAAAGACTCTAAACCATAGGGGAAAAATTGAAGAGGCTTTCTCCATGTTCTGGCAGGTCTACCCTAAAAAACAGGGCAAGAGGGCGGCACTCGAAGAATTCAGCCGGCTGTTTCCCCTCGACCTTCCCGGCGAGACCCTAAATGCCAGGCTCCAAAACATCTGCGGGCAGGCTCTGCTTTATTCGGAATCGGTAGAGGGCACGGAGCCGAGATACATAAAAGCTCCGAAAAATTGGCTCAAGGAATGCGATCCGGATGAAGCGGCGACCGTTGAGGTTGAAACCTGGGTCAGGGAGACGGAGGAGCCGCAATGAAACAGTTCTACGACTCCGCCGGCGCGCTCCGGATACTCAGGAACCTCGAAGCCTCTGACACGGAAGATGCCGCCGCGTTGAAGCTGGAGATCATCAAGTCGGAGGCTGAGACCCTGATCCTCGAAAGATGCTTTACTCCTCTGGAGGCTTTAAGGGTTATGAGGGAGCTGAACGGCGCGACAAATCCCAGCATCCCGGACGCTGAAATATCAGAGGCATTGACTGCCTTTCTGCATCACCGTTTGAGGGGGATGGACCGGGCGGACGCATTGCCCAAAACCGCAGAGACGATGTTTAGGGCGGCTGAGCAAGAAATCAAAATGCAGCGGGGGGCTGAGCCTGCGAAGCTGTATGTCCCCCTGCTTGACGAGGCGCTTCAAAGTGGGCTTTATCCGGGCTACGTCCTCGGGGTCACAGGGCATGAAGGCAGCCTGAAAAGCTCCCTCGCCCTCCATATAGCCGAAAAAAACACCTGGGAAAATCCGGCGGTCCGAACCTTGTTTGTCAGTTTGGATATGACGGGGGAGATGTTAGCCTTCAGGCGGGTATCAAGATATTTGAACGTCCATGAGGCTACGGTCCGGGAGATGGCGCAGGCGGGAAGTCCTGACTACATTCAGGCGAAGGATGCGATTCGCAAGTGGGATGGCGGAAGGTTGTTTTTCGCCGGCGGTCCGATGACGCTGACGGGGCTTGTGGAGCAGGTGGGGATGACGCTGCCGAGTGTCGTTATTGTGGATTACATCAGCCTCCTGCAGGTGGAGGGCGAGGCGGACCAGTTCAAAGCCTTGAAAAAAGCCGTGGACGGGATACGAGAACTCCGGGACCAAACGAAGGCAGTTTTTATTTTACTCTCGCAGATGTCCAGGGCATCCAAGACGGCGGCGAAGGCAGGGCAGACTGGGAGTCACGCCTTCGGCGGCTCGATCATTGAGCACCTTCTGGACGTGGAGATCGAGTTGATCATGGACGAACCTCTCGAAGAAGATGAACAGAGGCGGCTTGTTGCAACGGTCACGAAGAACCGTTTCGGACAAGCGGGGGGCAGCTTTGAGGTGGAATATACGGGCATGAGCAAGCGCATCACGGGCAAGGCATGGAGGCTCAAACGAGAGAAGAAAGCGAAACCCGCCTTCGGCTCCCGGGAGAGTCTGTTTGATCTGCCGGACGCACCTACTGCGCCAAAGGAGGGCGACATTGAAACATGGCTGGAGCGGCATCCTGAAATAAGGGATGAGCTTCTAGAGGAGGCGGAGAAAGCCTTCGATCCCCTACGTTATGACTCAGTGCTTCGAGGTCATGGCGCGGCAAAGATTCAAGGAGCACCAATAAAGGGGGGTGAGGAAAAATGGTAATTTCCATCAGCGAGTTCTACGCTTTGCGGCGAGATCTTAGCCTGAATTTTGCCGATGCGGCGCAAGCCCTTGGGGAGCGGCGGGCGGACGATCTGTCCCTAGGGTTGACCGAACTTACAACGGATGACCGCCGACGAATGAAAGACTACGCCGAGCAGCGGGACGCTAAAATAGAACGGCTCCGGCAGGCAGAGCGAGACCGTATCCGTAATTTTTTCGGCGGAAGATGATGATATTGCAGGGGGGATGCTTTCCCCCTGTTTTTGCGGGTGATGCGCCGTAGTCATTGCAATTGCCGAGGGTTGACGGAGCGCACCACCTCTCCGAACTAAAAGATGATAAAGTAAGGTGTGCTGATGAGCGTAAGCAGGGGGGAGAGTCAAAATGACAACAAAAACCAAGAAACTCAAGGAGGGCGCCTTCTCCCCAAAGCAAGAAAAGGTTCTGGCGCTGCTTGTGGCGGGCAGTAGCCAGGTGGAGGCAGCACGGCTGAGCGGAACCGAACCGGCGACGGTTTCAAGGTGGATGCGAAACCTCGCCTTTAAGGGTGAGCTGCAGCGGCGGCGCGCCGAGGTGGTCGAGCTGATACGGTCCGACGTGGCGCAGGCTATACTGTGCGCACTTGAAGCGGTCCGGTCAGGGCTGGGCGATGAGGAAATTAGCGGAGCCGTGAGGCTTCAAACGGCATGCTCATTCCTGGGCAGGATGCTGCCGGGGCTTCTGCCCAAGGAGGAGGACTTCGAGGACATCTTGAAGCGCGAGATTCGCGAGCGGGAGATGAGATCCGCTTTCCAACTGACGACCGCCGAGGGAATAATGAGCGAGGCAGAGCAGGAACTGAAGGAAAATGCCGAGTGAGCTTAGAGAGTCTCCAGGGGGTCGAATAGCGCCCTCTGAGCGCGTCCTTTTCCTGGGAGGGGTAGGAGGTCCATTGAACGCAGGTAGACGCGTCCAGGGTACCATTTTGGGCACCCTGGGGAGCTTGGCGGCATACTCCATCCGGCAGAGGGTGGCAGATAGAAAAGGTACTTCCCAGCCTCAAGAAATCAGGGGTCGGATAGCGCGCGCCGATCCCCCGCACGAAAAATGAAAAAATCAGGTTTATATTTACTTTCAGGTACCAGAAAAAAACTTTAAATACCCTATAGGTACCATATCCGCCGGCATGCGGGTAGCATGCTGTTAGCATATGTCAGGGGGTGGGGTGACTGACGCCGTGGGGGGAAGATCAGCTCCGGGAATTTAGAAAATCTTGCCAGGATAAAATAGACCGGTTCATGTCGCCCCTTGCGGAGAGGAAATTCCGCGCGTGGATTGAAGCCGTAACCGCTCCGCAGCCTACGGGTGAAAGGGTCATGCAGTCCCGGGGGAGCTTGCACGCCGAGAGATTTGTGGACGCGGTTTTAGCCTTTGAGGCAGAGCGAGCCGCACGGGTCAACGAGCTTCAAAGACAAATTGACCGGGTGGATGTCGCCCTTGAGATGGCAGAGCATTTCAGGACAGGGGGCGAAGCCTTGCGGTGGATTTGGGGTGATGAACCTGTCCCGGGCGAGGAGATACCCTAGGGGTTGAATCTCCGCCGGGAAGGGATGAAAAAAGCCCCTCCGGCAATACGGAAGGGCTTCTCCCTGCGGGGGCTTATAGCCGTTCAGCCTCCTCCAGGAAGGACAGGAAGTATTCCCGTCCTCGGGGTGTAACATGAACGGCATACCTCTCCCCTATGATTATCATGTCCTCTTTGATGAGCTGCCGGACCTTCTCAAGGTGGAGCCGGGTTAAAGCCAGAGTAGCCGCCTTTTCGTCAACCATGGTTAAGCCTCCTCGATGAGGTCAGAAAAATATTCCTCGATGTCCTCCGGGGCAAGATGCTCCTGTGCCCAATTCAAAGCCTCCTCACGGCTCAACGGGATTATTCCCTCTCCCCCGCAGGTACCGCCGCCGTAGGCGGGGCGTCCGTAATGGCTGAGCGGTCCGCCTTCCCCGGCAAGAAAGAAATTCCCCCTGGGCGTCAGATATAATCCTTCGGAATAGTAGCGGAAATCTCCCCGGTAGACGTTCCCTCCTCCTTCGCCGATCAGGGCAGCCGTCTCCGTGTTGTAGATCTTCCCCTTGATGACTCTTTTCATTTTCTGCTCCTCCTTTTGGTGTGTCCTTCGCCCTTACGGGTCGATGAGCGCCCCACAGAGGGGCGTAGCCTAACGCAGAGCACCCTAACTTTCCCAATTGGTACGAACCTATGCCTTGGTGTTAAATAATCGCTCCTGGGGCGTCCTGTGGCGTCACAGCCTCCTCATACGTTTATTTTTGGGCGTCACCTCCTCTCCCAGGATGGAGCGAATGACTCCCGCCTTATTGTGTCCCCGCCGGGTATCCTCATTTGTCAAATTGACATAATGCCGGGTCATTTGCATGGTGGAATGACCAAGGAGGGCTTGAACCGTGAAGGCGTCCGCTCCTCTCCGAAGAAGGAGGAGGGCGGCGGCATGGCGCAAAGAGTAGCTGGTAATGTCCAGTCCACACTTCTTGCCGTATTCCTTGATGCGCCGGGAATATTCCCTGACCGAAAAGGGGCGTCCGTCATAGGTGCAGAAAATGGGAACGTCTCCCCATGATGAGGGGCGAATGATTAGCAGTTTGTTTATCGCCGACACGGTGGGGGGTGATATGGGTAGCGTCCTGGATGTTCTGGTTTTTGATACGGGGGCGCGGATCGTTACTCCTTCCTTCTCGGGGCGGTAGTCCTCCTGCATGAGCTGCAGCAATTCGCCGGGGCGTATCCCCGTGTCCACTTGAAGCATCATGGCGGCATAGTCCCTAAGACCGGCATACGTCCTTTGATCCGGTTGTTCGAGTAGCCGGGCAACCTCTTTTTCTTCCAGTTGAACGATCCTTCCCTGGGGGCGCCTTTTTGTTAGTCCCGCCAGGGGGTGACGGCTCCCACGAAAAAAGCCTTCGGCAATGAGCCAGTCCCAAAAAACTTTCAGGTAGGCGAAGCGGAGATTATAGGATGACGGGTTTTCGTAGGTGGCAAGAAATTCCATCGTCCTCTCCCTGGGGCGATCCAATGCGCCAGGATGACGGCGAAAGAATAATGAGAGGATGGCTTCATAGTCTCTTTGTGTACGCTGGGATATCCCTGAAGCCTTCTTGAAGTTGAGGAAAAGGGGTAAGACGTCCTCCGGTTGCAGGTCACGGTATTCCTTACGAATCGGCACGATGGACATTAAACATCAACCTCCTGGGGGTTTACAATTCCCGAAAAGGCGATATTTTTTAAGGGCACCGGACTATTTTCCTTTTTGCTGTGAAGGGTTAAGGAATCTCTGATCATGTATCATTTTCCGTAGCAACAGCAGATCTTTGACAATAAAATCCGATTTCCGCTCTCTCTTAATCTAAATTATTGGCTAAAATAGACTTTTAACCGCCTTTTACCCTTTTTTACCCTCCTTGAGGCGGTTTTCCCAGTCTTTTAGCTGCATATGGACACAATCCACCCCTATATAGGGTTCATACTGTACAAGAGACGATCCCTGACCATGTAGATGTTCGCAAGGGCAAACTGAACGTTAAGATAGGCGGAGTTCTTTGCAAGACCTCTGTAACGAACCTTGTTAAATCCGAATATGCGCTTGACCACCAGAAATATGTGCTCCACCCTGCTGCGGGTTCGGGATAATTCACGGTTCCGCTCAATCTCCTCTTCCGTCAGCTTTCTGTTTCTGCAGCCTCGCTTCTGCGTCAGATCAACGGCACAAGGAGCTCTACCTTTTATCTCCTTCGTTTTACCCATGTAGGCGGAGTCGCCGTAGACTTCAGTCTCGTTCCCCCTTAACAGGTCTCCTATAACCCTGGAGTCGTGGACGTTGGCCGGGGTTGTGACCAGGGTGTGGACCGTCTTTGTGTCCCTGTCCACTCCTACGTGGGCCTTCATACCGAAGTAGTACTGGTTGCCCTTTTTTGTTGAGCGCATTTCGGGATCACGCTTATTTTCTGCGTTCTTTGTGGAGGAGGGGGCGGATATGATAGTGGCGTCCACTATGGTTCCCTTTGACAGCCTTACGCCCCGCTCTTCAAGGTGGATGTTGACCTCTTCGAAGATCTTCTCGGCAAGGCCGTTGGACTCCAGGAGGTGGCGAAATTTGCAGATGGTGGTCTCATCCGGAACGGGTTCTTTCCCGAGGTCTATACCGACGAAACGTCGCATGGATTCCACGTCGTAGAGAATCTCCTCGGCCGCAGGGTCGCTCAAGGCGAACCAGTGCTGAAGAAAGTGGATTCTCAGCATTCTTTCCACCCCAACCGGGGGCCGTCCCCTGCCTTTTTTTGGGTAGAATGGTTCAATGAGTTCGCAGAGCCTCTTCCATGGAACGATCTTTTCCATGGAGTCGAGGAACTTCTCCCTTCGGGTGGGCTTTCTGTATTTTTCGAAGGGTTTAAGGTCTGCAAGAGTTCTCTGTCTATTCATCGGTCACAACCTTCTCTTTGGGATAAGAGTGGAAACAGCTATTATGACAATATTATATGCCGAGTGAGACGCTTTAAGGCGACTTAATCAGAGATTCCTTAAGAAAAGAATCTTTTTGTAAGGTAGGGAGTTAGCCTTGACTCCCGCTGTTTTTTGTGTAAAATTAGCACTTGCGCACGCCGGAAAGAGTCGAGCCGTTAGCTCAGTCGGCAGAGCACCGGACTTTTAATCCGGGTGTCGTGGGTTCGACTCCCACACGGCTCACCAGCTTTGCGGTCCCATCGTCTAGTGGCCTAGGACACAGCCCTTTCAAGGCTGCGACACGGGTTCAAATCCCGTTGGGACCGCCATTTTTTTGTATATTGGCCGGTGTAGCTCAGTTGGCAGAGCAGCGCACTCGTAATGCGCAGGTCTGCGGTTCGAGTCCGCACACCGGCTCCAGAGATTGCAAGGGTTACCGGGATCAGGCGGGAGCCCTTGTTTTTTTATGTATTTAAGGGGGCCGATCGATGAAAATAAGCTCTAAATACTATAACACCGTATTATCGTGCCTTGCTGCGGTAATCATTTCCGTTCCCATAGCTTTCGTAATGGTGGTCATCAACCTCGGGTTTGTTGCCGGTTTCATGCCCGCTTTTTTAAAGTCCGCGGCGGCGGGGGTAGCCATCTCCGTACCTCTGGCAAATGTTGGAATTCCCCTGGCCCAGAAAATCACCGATGGTCTTGTAGAAAAGAAAAATTAGCTTGCCTTCCGCTGTCTCATGAGTCTGCAGGCATTTGGAAGACATGAAGACAGGACATGGAAAGGAGGAAACCTGTGTCAAAAAAAAGAATTCTGTTTATTCGGCATGGAAAAACTGAGTGGAATGAACAGTCCCGGTTTCAGGGCATGACCGATATCCCCCTCGACGACGACGGCCGAAAGCAGGCCAGGCTGGTATCCGCCAGGCTGAAGAGCTGGGAGCCCCATGCAATCTTTTCAAGTCCCCTCTCAAGGGCCAGGGAGACTGCTGCGGAAATTGCAGCAGCTCATGAAGCCCTTGCCCTTGTACTGCTTGACGGACTGGCAGAAATGGGTTTTGGCGAGTGGGAAGGCCGTACCATCCGGGATGTCCTTGCAAAAGAAGAGGATGTCTTCAGAGAGTGGCGGAGATCTCCCTTCGAGGCCCCTCCTCCCGGAGGAGAGGTCTACCAGTCCGTGGAGCTAAGAGTAAGGGCCGCCCTTGACCGCATCATGTCTGCGGAAGGAGAGAGAGTGGTGGCAGTAAGCCACGGAGGGATCATCCGGGCTGCACTGGCGCTGCTTTTCGACATCTCTCCCGCCGCTACCTGGAGGATGAAGATAGGCAACTGTTCCGTAACCGCCATCGATATGGACAACAGGGGAATCTCCCTGGCCTTTCTTAATGATTGCATACATACAGAACTCCCCGAGGAAGAGGCCGGGGGACTTAACTTCCCCGTTTAGACATCTCTCCCTCTTACTGATACAATTATCCAAGCTGCTTACGGGGGGAGGCTCATAGGCTTGCCGATAAATGGAATGGAAGACGAATGCCGCTATTCGGAAAGAGATAAAAAAACTCTGTCCCCCGAGAGGGAAAAAGAGTTGTGGGCCAGCCTAGCCCATTCCGGTGATGAGGATGCCAGGGATGAACTTATCATCTCCTACAGACCCCTGGTATTTTGGCTTGCGGGAAAGCTCAGGGTTCACCCCTCTTCTTTTCAGGACCTTATCCAGGAGGGCATGGTCGCTCTGATAGAGGCAGTGGACAGATTTGAGCCCGAACGGCAGCTTCGGTTCACCACTTACGCCTACTACAGAATCCGGGGCCGGATGGTAAACTTTCTTCAGAGAAGTGAACTTAAGGCCCCTATTCCGGTGGACGACGAATATCTTATGCCTGAGGATCCCTTCAACGCCGATGCCTTTGAGACGGTAATAGCCCTCACGGAGGAGATCGACCGGCTTACGGCGAGGGAGGGTGAGATAATAAGGGCCCTTCTTATGGAGGGGCAGAACGTCCGGGAAATTGCCAGGCAGAAAAATATGGACATCAGCCACGTGTACAGGCTAAGGCGAAATGCAGTGGCCAAGCTGAAAAAATGGCTGAACCCTGGACAAATGCCACAAAAGAGGCCCGATGGGGGATAAAGGTAATACAGAACCGACATCTCTCTCCGGGGGTAGCAAAAATGGAAAAAAGAATCGCCAGAATAGCCAGGTGGCTTGATCGATGTGCCAGGGCCTGCAGCGCAAGATCGTGGCAGAGCGCCCTGATGGACATGGAATGCGCCAAGGCGGAGCTGGAGGAGGCCCGGAAGGATCTCTGGACCAGAGCAGCGGGCAGCCCCAGGGGTTTGCCCGCGACAAAACGGATCAGCCGGGTACTGATGGCCTCCGTGCTTGGCCTGTTTCTGATCATGTCGGTGGCAGGACCCTTGGCGGTAGCTCCTGCAGACCGTGCGGAAAGAGCTTCAGCTTCGGCGGATAGCCCCTCTCTTGAGTGGGTATCCACTGACGAAAGAGCTCTGCTGACAGCTCTGAGAAAGAGCCTCAGCGATTCAAATCTCGCAAGGCTCTCCGCCAGACCTGAAAGCACATCAGGGGTTAATGCCGTCGCAGCAGTCGCGGAGGCGGCAAAGCCAAACTTAGGACAGCTAACGGGAGAGTCTGGCAGAAAAGTTCAGGCCCCTTCCCCTGGGGGCAAAGAGTTTGATACAATAATAAATCTGGTACAGATAGGGCAGAGGGCGCTCCGGGAAAAGGAGGCCGCCATTAGTTTTTATGCCCCTTAGGGAGGACTTCCCCAATTTCCGGAAGGAGAGATTGTAGGTGACCGAAAATCAGAAGAGAACTGGAATAGTCTTGGCGCTTCTCCTGGTGCTCACGTTTTTTTCCGGCGGGGCAGCATCTGCCGCCGATCCCCTGATAGCCATGCTCGATGTGGAAGGAAACGACCAGGTGGTGGACGAGCATATACTCGGCATAGTCGGCAGCCGGGTGGGAGAGCCTCTGAGCAGGGAGCAGCTCCAGTCAGACGTGGAGGCCATATACGGGCTTGGCTTCTTCTCCTTCGTGGATATTGACCTTCAGAGTATAGTTGGGGGCGTAGCGGTGACCTACCTGGTCACTGAAAACCCCGTGGTGGAGGCCGTAACCTTCACAGGGAACGCCATTTTTACGGATGAAGAGCTTATGAAGGTCGTCTTCACATCGCCGGGAAACGTATTTAACCGGGTGTTCTTCAGGCACGACCTTGACCGGATACAGGAAAAATACAGCAAAGCGGGCTACGTCATGGTCAAGATAGCCGACGTGCAGGTAGAGAGCGGCATTATTGAGGTTCAGATCGTAGAGCCGAGGGTAGGAGAAATTATCATCCAGGGCAACCGGAAGACCAAGACCAGGGTAATCGAACGGGAGCTCAAGCTCAAAAAAGGAGACCCCTTTAACGCCACCATCCTAAGACACTCCATTAACCGCCTCCAGTCAAAGGGCTTTTTCGAGGACGTGAGCATAGGATTCGAGCCCGGCGAGGACCCGGATGAGACTGACATCATCCTCACCGTCAGCGAGGCTAAAACAGGTAGAATCGGTCTGTCCATAAGCCACGGCACGGAAAGCGGCTGGTCCGGTGGTTTAACCTATACGGATACTAACTGGAGGGGCCTCGGTCATATCGGTGAAGTAGGTTTTGAGACGGGTGACAACGAGCAGTACTGGATCTCCTACACAGAGCCTTACATGGACTCAAAATATTATGCATGGAAGGTTGGCTTCGGGAAACGCAAGTGGGAGGATCGTTACTACTACCGCCGGGGCGTAAAGCTGCTGCGCTATGACGACGAGCTTAAAAACATCTACATGGGGGCGGGCAGAAAGTTTGGCCGGGATGAAAAGTACAGCTGGTTTCTAACCCTGGACTGGCGGGAGGTGGATGCCTATAACTTCCGGGAGAAGAACCCCAAGTTCCCCAATGCAGAGGACGAGCTTACCCGGGGCAAGATATTTTCGGTTCTCGGCACCGTCACCAGAAACAACACCGACCCCTATCTCAGCTACTCAAAGGGAGACATCATAGATCTTAACGTTGAGCACGCCTTCGAGGCCCTGGGAGGCGAATACAGCTTCACAAAATACTGGATTCAGGCCAGATACTATGCGCCTATCAAGGGCTTGGGCGACCTCTTTGGTACCCGTCTCGGCGACGAGGACAACCCTGCAATTTTCGCTGCCCGGATCAGAGCCGGCTTCTCATCGGGGGATATACCCACCGCAAGCCTCTACTCCCTTGGCGGAGCAAATACCCTCAGGGGCTACGACTCGGGAGAGTACGAGGGTACGGAGATGTTCCTCGCCAACTTTGAAGTACGGATTCCTGTGGAAAGGGCCTTCGGCCTGGTCATCTTCTACGATGCGGGCAATGCCTGGAACAGCCCCTGGGATAGCAACGGAGGCTCCTTCAGCCTTTCAGACCTCCACGACTCCTGGGGTCTGGGCGTAAGGGTAAAGACCCCCCTGGGCAACTTCCGCCTTGACCATGCCACCGGCGAAAGAGAATCCAGGACCCACTTCGGCTTCGGGGAACTTTTCTAGGGAGCGGAGGGAATAACGAAGTGTCCCTATGGGGGCATGGGATCAAATTAATAAAATCCGGGAGGGCTGTGGCGGTGCTGCTGATCGCCGCAGCCCTCGCTTTTCCTGCTTCTCTTGAGGCATCTGTTGTAACGGAGGGTTTGCCCCGGTGGCTTAGGACCCCGGTAGAAAGAAGCGCCTCCTCCGTATGGGCTGAGATACGCAGTTACGGCGCTACTGCCCGGAAAAGCTTAAGGCTCATGGCCCTTGTGGCGGGAAGGCTATTCTCCGGCTACTCAGTTACAGACGTTTCCCCAAGGGGGGAAAATATAGTCCTTTCTCTGACCCCTGAGGGGAGGACGCCATGGCAGGCGGAGGTCATTTCTCCCCACCTGTCCCATCCGGCGGACCAGTGGTTTTCAGAAAACGCATCAGGTCTGCAGGAGAAAATCATGGCTATAATCCGGGATCTGCCTATGGACGCCCTGTCCTGGGCAGACATCCCCCTCAAGGATGAAATAGAATCTTTGTGCGCCCCCCTGCTTCCCGGGTGGATTCCGTCTCTTCTGGTGAGGCTCGATGGCGATGTGCCCGTTCTGCGAATCTCCTTCGCTCCGGGGCCCCCTTTTGTGCTGGCCGTGGTCCCCAGAGTTACGTCAGCTACTCTGCCTGTAATGCTCCGGGCAGACCTGAACGAGAATATCCTGAGAGCCCTTGCCCCTGTGGTGGGGCTGCCCATCAAGTGGGCTGAGTTCAACAGAGAAAAAGTGGAGGCTCTTGCGGCCCGGTCTCTGGAGCGGACAAAGATTGTGGAAAATACCCGATCCGCCGTGGAGGTAACCTTCAACCCTGATCAGCTGTCCGCTGTAGAGGCGGAAGTGGAAAGCCCGAAATACTCCCTGAGGGCCTGGGTAGCGGCCTACGCCGGATCTGACGCAAGATATCCTGAAATAGGCCTCCACATGGGCAGAAAGTTCATGCCCTTTTCCGGGTGGGACATGGAGCTTTACGGCGAATGGATTCTGTCCGCCAACGACTTCAGCCTTGAAAGCCGGTGGGGAGTTCGCTGGAGCCCCTGGAAGGGCATAATGGCCGGAGCTGAGCAGGCCTTCCCCGGCAACGAAACCTGGTATCGTCTTTGGCTTGAGGGAGGAGAGCGGGCCCCCTACCTCTGGTGGCGCATTAGCGAAAGAGGCTGGCATCACCTGGGGGCCGGTTACCGCATTAACCGGAGAGTATCCCTCGAGATCCACTACGACGGCAGAGAAGAAGACAAGATCAGCCTCAAGGCCATAAGCGACCTGTAACTAAAAAAGCATATAAACGGAGCGGGTAAAATGACTGCAACTTTAAATTCCAAACTGACCTTAGGCGCCATTGCCAAACACCTCGGCGGCAAAGTAGAAGGGGATCCTCTTGCGGAGGTAAAGGGACCCGCATCGCCGGCGGGAGCCCTCGAAGGCTATATCTGTGTTGTATGGGAGGAGGCGGACTTCGGCCTGCTTAAACCGGGCGTCTTCGTCGTTGCCTCGGAAAAGGCCTTCAAATCCCATCCCGGTCTTGAAGGGATATCCGTTGAAGATCCCAGGGCGGCCTTCCCCGAGCTGCTGACCCTCTTTGCCGCTTCGCGGTCAAAGCAGGGAATTCACCCTGCGGCGGTGGTCTCCCCGGAGGCCCGGATCTCGCCCCTTGCCTGGATAGGGCCCCTCTGCGTAGTTGAGGAGGGGGCTGTCATCGAAGAGGGAGTTCAGCTCAGGGCCAATGTCTTCATCGGTACTGACTGCCATATCGGAGCAGGAACAATAGTGGAGCCGGGAGCCGTTCTTCTGGAGCGGGTCCGTACGGGGAAAAAATGCCTCATTCACAGCGGAGCCATCCTGGGGTGCGATGGCTTCGGCATCCTTCCTCCGACCGATGGAACCCCCCCTGTAAAAATCCCCCAGCTTGGAGGAGTGATTCTGGGGGATGGAGTGGAGATCGGAGCCTGCTCCACCGTGGACAGGGGGACTCTTGATGATACAGTGGTGGGCAGCTTTACCAAAGTGGACGACCATGTCCACATAGCCCACAATGCCCTGATAGGCCAAAACTGCATTCTGGTAGCCATGACGGGCATCGCCGGCAGCGCTGTGCTGGAGGACAACGTGACCATGGCTGCCCGGAGCGGCGTCAGGGACCATACAAAAATAGGCAGGGGTTCCACCGTTGCCGCCTATGGAGGCGTTACAAAGGACACTCCCCCGGGATCAGTGGTCTCCGGCTTTCCGGCAAGGGATCACCGGGAGAACTTCAGAGTCCAGGCCGCTCAGCAGCGGCTGCCGGAGCTCCTCCAGAGAGTCAGAAGACTCGAGCAGACGGCAGAAAAACAGAAAAAGGATGAGGGTTAGTGAATTCCTTCAGGAGGCTTGACCAGGAGATAAGCTTCACGGGAAGGGGTCTCCACACGGGTGAGGACTGCCGGGTGATTCTGTCCCCTGCAGAAGAGGGAGAGGGGGTACTTCTGGAAGGGAGGCAGAATGTCCTGTTCCCGGTAGAGGAGTGCTCCTTCTCTGGGACGGGCCGGGGCACGGAGGTCTTCCTACCGGACGGCTCATCCCTTAAAACTCCGGAGCACCTCTTTGCTGCCCTGGCGGGCCTTGGGGTATGGTCCGTCCGAATCGGCCTTCAGGGTCCGGAAGTTCCTGCCTTGGACGGATGTTCTGATCTCTTTTCAAATTTAATCAGGGCCAACTCCACCCCCCTGGATGGAGCTCAAAAAAAAGTTGAGCCTCTGGCTCTCTCCTATCCTGTCCTGGTGGAGAACAGGGAGAGAAAAGCCCTTCTGGCCGCCTTTCCGTCTCACAGCCTTGCCATCTCCTACGTCATTGACTACGAAGGCACGGCCATAGGCACTCAGGCGGCAGACTTCAGCGCCTCTGAGGACGACTTCTCTTCCATGGTGGCCCCTGCCCGTACCTTCGCCCTTGAGTCGGAGGTCAGGGCCCTTATGGACAGAGGCCTTGCCAGGGGCGGTACCGCGAGCAACGCCCTGGTGGTGGGGGAAAGCTCCGTATCGGCCTCCGGAGGACTTCGCTTCAAGGATGAATTCGTCCGTCACAAAATACTTGACCTTCTTGGGGATCTTTACCTCCTGGGCCGGCCTCTGAAGGCCCGGATAATCGGCCTTAGGTCCGGCCACGATCTTCACTGCCGGCTGGTGGAAAGGCTTCTTTCCGCACCCGGCGTAAAAAAACTATAGCAAAGGAGAAATATCCATGCGCGACATCCAGGAAATCATGAAATTTCTTCCCCACAGATACCCTTTTCTGCTGGTAGACAGAATCCTAGAGCTGGAAGAAGAGCGGGTTGTGGGAGTAAAAAATGTCACCTTCAACGAGCCCTTCTTTCAGGGGCATTTTCCAGGAGAACCGGTAATGCCCGGAGTTCTGGTCCTGGAGGCCATGGGCCAGGTGGCGGCCATGATGATGTCCACCCGTCCGGGAAGCGAAAACCTCATAACCTTCCTCACGGGAGTGGAAAAGGCCCGATTCCGCAGGCCCGTAAAGCCGGGAGACCAGCTTATAACCACCGCTGAAATGATCAGGCTCCGGGGCAAAATAGGCAAGGTCCGCACTGTGGGCCGGGTGGACGACGCCGTGGCTGCCGAGGCGGAGTTCAGCTTTGTGGCCGCTGAAACCCTAAGGGAATGACCTCCGTCCATCCCACGGCCATTGTCTCCTCCCGGGCCGAGCTGGGAGAGGGAGTGACCATAGGCCCCTACTGCATTGTGGCCGATCATGTAAAAATCGGCCGCGGGACCGTCCTGGCCTCCTTTGTAACCCTTCTGGACTATGTGGAAGTAGGGCCTGAGTGCCTCATAACCCAGAACGCCGTCCTCGGAGGGGAGCCCCAGGACTTCTCCTTCGGAGGGGAGGAATCCTGGGTCCGGATAGGAAAAGGCGTGACTATAAGAGAGAACGTCACCATTCACAGAGGAGTGGGAGAGGGGACGGCCACCATCGTGGGAGACGGATGCTACCTCATGGAGGGAGTCCATATCGGCCACAACGTCGTCCTTGGACAAGATGTGATCATGGCCAACAAGGTGGGCATGGCGGGCTTTTCCGCGGCAGGGGACGGCTCCGTCTTCGGCGGAATGGCCGGAGTTCACCAGTTTGTCCGGGTGGGCAAGCTCTGCATGGTCGGCGGCCTCTCGAAAATTGTCAAGGACATCCCGCCATTCCTTACCGTCGACGGCCATCCCGGGGTTATCTACGGCCTCAACAAGGTGGGAATGAGGCGGGCCGGATACGACGGCGCCGCCAGAACAACAGTGAAAAATTGCTACGACAGGCTTTTCCGGAGGGACCTCCCCTTCAGGAAAGCCCTCCAGGAGCTGGCATCCTCGGAGGAGGGCCGGGGCGACGTTACCCGGGAGATCATAGAATTCTGCACCGGCTCCAGCCGGGGCGTCGCCCTCTGGCACAACCGCCGGAGACAGGGAGAGGAGGGGGCCGA
Organism: Aminivibrio sp.; assembly: GCA_050946755.1. Classification (GTDB taxonomy): domain Bacteria; phylum Synergistota; class Synergistia; order Synergistales; family Aminobacteriaceae; genus Aminivibrio. Next base: position 40,882 of record JBMNVK010000001.1, read on the forward strand.
TGATTAAGCTGCTGGTACTGGACGTGGACGGAACCCTCACCGACGGCGGGATCTACATGGACGGCCGGGGGGGCGAATACAAAAGATTCGACGTAAAGGACGGCATGGGGATTGTCATGCTTATGAAGGCAGGCGTAGAGGTGGCCTTCATAAGCGGCCGGTACTCTGCCGCCACGGAGCAGAGAGCCCGCAATCTCGGCGTGGGCCGGGTCCATAACGGCGTTAAAGAAAAACTTCCCCTGCTGTCGGCTATGGCGGAGGAGCTGGGCATAGCCCTGGAGCAGGTCGCCTTCATGGGGGACGACATCAACGACGCTGAGTGCCTTCAGGCGGCAGGCCTCGCCATCGCCCCGGCGGACGCCGTCAAACCGGCGCTGGCTCTGGCAGACTATATTACTGACGCACCGGCAGGGAGAGGGGCCGTCCGGGATGCGGCGGAACACATCCTGGGGCTGAACGGAGGAAAAGGGAGTTGAGCCGCAGGGGAACATCCTTCGGCCTCCTAGACCGGTACATCCTGAAGGAGCTCTCCGGCTCCTTCATGTTTGGGGTTACGGCCTTCACCATAGTATTCGTCGCGGGAGACCTGCTGTTTGAGGCGGCAAGCCTCATGATTGAGAAGGGCATCTCCTTCTCGGTGGTGGCCCGGCTGTTTGTCTACCGTCTTCCCGAGGTAGTGGCCCTCACCCTGCCCATGGCAAGTCTTCTGTCATCGCTGCTGACCTTCAGCAGGCTCTCCACCAACAGCGAACTTGTGGCCCTGAAGGCGGCGGGCATACCCTTTCACAGAATTCTCCGGCCCGTCTTTCTGGCCTCCATCCTTGTAGGCATAGGGGCACTTGTGGGCAACGAGACCATTGTCCCCGTATCCAACAGGGCCGCAGAGAACCTCATGAAATACGAAATCATGAGGGAGAAGCCCTCAGTCCTCAAGGAGAAAGTGTTTTTGCGGGAGGAGAGCGGAGGAGTGCTCCACCGGGTGATCTACCTGGATGAACTCAAGGCCAGGGAAGGTACCATGAGGGACGTAATAATCCAGGAATTTGAAAAGGGGCGGCTGAACCGCATCTCCCTGGCGGATCGAGGGATATGGAGCGACGGCGAGTGGTGGCTCCTTGACGGACAGGTATTTGAGGTCACCAGGGAGGGCCGGGTCAACCCCCTGCTCCGGTTTGAGCGCCAAAAGCTAAAGCTTGACCTGACCCCTGCCCAGGTGGAGAAAGCATCCCGCAAGCCGTCGGAGATGAGCTCCGTGGAGCTGGTGGCACAGATAGCCCTTCTGTCAAAGGAGGGGGCCAATCTCGCCCCCCTCAAAGTCATGCTCCACCTTCGCATGGCCCTTCCCTGGGCCAGCGTGGTGCTGGCAGTACTGGGGGCAAGCCTGGGAGTCCGGTCCAACAGGGCCGGGCCGGGCATTGGCTTCGGCCTCAGCGTCCTCATAGTGTTTGCCTACTACGTCACCATGTCCTTCAGCAGGGCCCTCGGCGAGGCAGGCTACCTCTTTCCCCTGATAGCCGCCTGGATTCCCAACGTGATCTTCCTGCTCATAGGAGGCTTCTTCGCCCGCAGGGCCAACAACTAACCAGCGGAAAGGAATGATCCCATGGACTCTAACATGCCGCCGGCAGCCCTTATAGCCGGCGACGGCGCCCTGCCCGGAGAGGTTGCCCGCCGCATGGCGGGCGCGGGAATTGATGTTACCGTCTACTCCTTCACTCCGGACGACGGAGGCAGATTTTCCCATCTGCCCGAAGACAAAATTCTGTCCCTCCCGGACCTGCCGGGAGCAGAAGGCAGCCTCTCCCTGCAGGCCTTTGCGGCCGATCTGGCGGCCCGGGGCATTAAAAGGGCGGGCATGGCAGGTCTTATCCCCAAAATGGCGATATACAGCTCCGCCCTGGACGGATCCCTCAGGGGGCTGCTCACGGGAGGGGAAAACGACGACCACGCCCTTCTTGGTCGTATAGCGGCGGCCCTTGAAACAATAGGCATTGCGGTATACAACTACGCTGACTACATAGGGGATAGTTTGGCTGCGGAGGGCGTCATCGCCGGAAGGGTATTTAGCGAAGACGAGAAGCAGGATATCAGCTACGGCAAAAAAATCCTGTCCGCCACTCTCCCCCTCTCCTTCGGCCAGGCGGTCGTTATTGCCCGGGGCGCCGTGGTGGCCATAGAAGCCATGGAGGGCACCGACAGAATGGTCCGCAGGGCGGGAGACCTCCTTAACGGGGCGGCGGGCGTCCTGGTAAAGATGATGCGGGCAGACCAGGATTTCCGGTACGACATCCCCACTGTAGGCCCCCATACCCTAAGGGAGATGGCAAAGGCTGGGCTCACCGCCCTGGCCCTTGAGGCGGGCCGGGTGATCATAGTGGACCGGGAGGAGTTTCTGCCTCTGGCAGAAGAGCTCTCCATTGCCGTAGAGGGAATCTTGCCGTGACGGGAGCAGGGGGGGGAATTTTCTTCAGCTGCGGTGAAGTCTCCGGCGACGTATATGCCGCCATTCTGGGTACGGCCCTTCGAAAAAGAGGCTTCGGCGGCCCCTTTTTCGGAATGGGCGGCCCTCAGTCTGAGGAGGCGGGAGCCGAAATTGTAAAGGACTCCCGGGAGCTTCACCTCATGGGGATCTCCGATGTGGTCCCCGCCATCCCCCGCCTGCTGAAATTAAAACGGGAGCTCATGGAGCTCATCCTGGCCCGCGGCCCCGGCGCTGTAGTCCTCATAGACAGCCCCGACTTTCACCTCCCCCTGGCCGAAGGGCTCAGAAAAAAGGGCTGGAAGGGGCCTGTAATCAGCCTCGTCCCCCCTACCGTATGGGCCTGGCGGTCAGGCAGGGCAAAAACATTGCGCCGATGCTTCGACCTCTGCCTTCCCCTTTTTAAATTTGAGCACGACTATCTTAGGAGCAGGGCCGTAAACTCCGCCTGGCGGGGTCATCCGATGGTGGACGAGTTCAGAGCTTCCTCTCCCAGCCCCGCTGAAAAAATAATAGCCCTCCTTCCCGGAAGCCGGCGGTCAGAAGTATTCCGCCTCCTCCCTCCCCTCAGGGAGTGCGCCGCCCTTCTGAGGGAAAGAGGATACAGTCCCGTCTTCTCCATAGCCCCGGGAATGCCCGCTGATCTCAGGAAGAGCCTCAGGGACGAGCTGGGGGAGAATGCTGTCTGGGAGGGCAGGGGCAGGGACCTCATGGCCTCCTCCCTGGCCGTAGCGGGGGCAAGCGGCACCGCTGCTGTGGAGGCTATGATGCTCGGCAAATATATGGCCGTGCTCTACAAAGGAGGTTTTCTCTCCTGGCTGGCCTGGAAAACCCTGGTGAAAACGCCCCATATCTCCATCCCCAACCTACTGGCGGGGGAGGAGATCTATCCCGAATTAATCCAGGGGAGAGCGAGGGGAGAAAACGTCTTCAGCGCCCTTATGGCCTACCTGGAGGATCAGCCCTTCCGGACCCGGATCAGCCAACTGCTGGCCCGGGCAAAGGGGGCCATGGGCCAGGGCGGGACGGCGGACTTCTGGGCGGAACAGATCATGGAGCTGAGGGAGAGGGCAGGGTGAACCCTGTCCTGATATTGACCAACGGGCCCGGAGAGCTCTGGGACTGGGCAAGGCCCGTGATAAAGGAGCTTAAGCGAAGAGGCCGAAATGTCTCCCTGCTGCTCCTGCCCTGTCAGTTTGCTTCAGGGGAGGAACGCAGAGTAGCTGAAAGCCTGCCCCTTGACGAACTGCAGGGGCCCACATCCCTGGTGAAAACCCTTAAAAATGTCCTGTCCATGGGCAAAGAGGCGGGAGCTGTCCTCCAGCTTGGAGGCGATCTCGCCTGGGGCCGGATGGCGGCCCGGGCTGGACGGTCGCCCCTTTTGTGCTATGCTTACGGAAAAAAGAAGGGAATGGCACGGTGCGACCGCTTATTCACCGCCTTCCCCTCCATGGCTGAAGCTATGGGAGCAGGAGCGGAAGTTGTGGGCGACCTGGTGAGGGATTCGCTGGGAGGCGCCCCCGGAGAGATGGCTTCAGGGGACAAAAAAACAGCCCTTTTCTTCCCCGGCAGCCGAGCAGCCATAAGAGAATTTGCCATGCCTTTTCTTAAGGAGATGCTCCCTCTGCTAAGGGCGGAGGCGCCGGACTGGGAGTTTAAAATAGCCCTCTCCCCTTTCTCCCCGGAGGACGAGGGAGAAAAGTGGCGGGAGGCGGGCTTTGCCTCTCTCCCGCGTGATGTGGCCCTTGACGGGGTATCCTTCGCCGTAACCCAGCCCGGGACCAACACTCTTGAACTCATGCACCGGGGGATACCCTTCTCCGTCCTGGTCCCCTTTGCATCGGTTAGAAATATCCCCCTGTCCGGCCTGGCGGGCATAGTGGCTTCCCTTCCCGGGGCAGGCCCGGCTCTTAAAGAGTTCTGCCTTCGCCGCCGGGGGGCCCGGCCCGGCCTTCTTGCCTGGCCGAACCGCATCGCAGGGTGGATGGTAGCCCCGGAGCTGGTGGGGGACTTCACCCCCCGTGAAGCGGCAGAAGCGCTTCTTGTATGGCTCAGAGACAGCCCCCGAAGACAGACTCTCGGAGCGGACCTCAGGCAGATAGCGGCTCTGGCTCCCGGAGGGGGAGCCTCAAGAATCGCCGACGAAATAGAAAGGATGGCCGGCCGGCAATGACAGACAGAGCGGGCACAGAAAAGAAAAGATCTATCTTTGCCAGACTTGCGGCGAGCGCCAGACCTTACCGGAGGCGCTTCTTCGCCGCCATTCTCTGCATGATCGCGGCCTCCGCCTGCAATGTAGTCCCCCCCTGGCTTTTAAAAAACGTGGTAGACGATGTGCTTATTGACAAAAACCTGGTAATGCTCAACATTCTGCCCTTTCTTCTGGTGGTCCTGTTTGCCGGCAAGGGCATAGCCTCCTATGGCCATCAATATCTCATGAACTGGGTGGGCCAGAATGTGGTAATGGACCTCCGCCTGCAGCTCTACGACCACCTTCAGCGCATGTCCTTGCGCTACCTTCACGGCAGCCGGCTGGGGGAGATCATGTCCCGCATAACGAACGACGTCACCATTCTGCAGAACCTGGTCACCTCCGTAGTGGTAAACCTGGTGGTGCAGGCCGTCACCTTCCTGGGGATGGTGGGATTTCTCCTGTACATAAACTGGAAGCTCACCCTCATCACCTTCGCCATTTTGCCCCTCACAGTCCTTATCCTTGACAGAGCGGCAAAAAAACTCCGCACCGTGGGGCACGTCATCCAGAGCGAGCTGGCCGCTCTTTCTGCGGTAGTTCAGGAGGCCTTTGCCGCGGTGCGCATCGTCCGTTCCTTTGCCGCTGAAGATCTGGAGCTTGGCCGCTTCCGCAAAAGCAACCGGGAGAATTTCAGGGCAGTGATGCACGGGGTGCAGGCTCAGTCCGCCCTTGCTGCCATCATTGAGCTGGTCCTGATAGCCGCCCTTGCCCTTATCCTATGGCTCGGCGGACGGGAAGTAGTGGGAGGGGGCCAGACTCCGGGGGAGCTTATTGCCTTCCTTGGATACCTGGGATTCCTGGTGCAGCCCATCCGGGTCTTCACCTCTGTGGTGGGCTCCATGCAGCTGGGCCTTGCCGCGGCAGACCGGATCTTTTCCCTGCTGGACATCCCTGCGGAGACCCGCTCGCCGGATAACCCCGTGCCCCTGGGGGTGCTGGAGGGCCGCATAACCTTCAGGGACGTCACCTTCTCCTATAAGGCGGGGCAGCCCGTTCTTAACAACATATACCTTGACATTGCGCCGGGGGAGAGGGTTGCCCTCGTGGGCCCCACCGGCTCCGGCAAGTCCACCCTGGCGGACCTGATTCCCCGCTTTTACGATCCCGACAGCGGTACGGTGCTGGTGGACGGGACAGACGTGCGCAGGGCCGACACGGCGGAGCTCAGGAGGCAGATAGGCATCGTCCCTCAGGAGTCCCTTCTTATGAAGGGCACCATTGCCTTCAACATCTCCTACGGGCTGCCCGACCTCTCCATGGATCAGATCAGGGAGGCGGCTGAAACCGCGGGCATCCTGGCCTTCATTGAATCCCTTCCCGACGGCTTTAATACGGAAGTAGGGGAGCGGGGAGTCACCCTCAGCGGCGGCCAGAGACAGAGAATCGCCATCGCCAGGGCCATTGTCAGAAACCCCAGAATCCTGATCCTCGATGAGGCCACTTCGTCCCTCGACCTTGAAGTGGAAAAACAGGTGCAGGAGGCCATGAGCAGCGCCATGAAGGGGCGCACCTCCCTGGTGATAGCCCACAGGCTGTCCACCATAAGAAACTCCGACAGAATCATAGTCCTGGACGGGGGAAGGATCATAGAGCAGGGCTGCCACCGGGAGCTCATTGCCGGCGGCGGCATGTACCGCAGGCTCCATAATCTGCAGTTTGCCGGGGAGGCGAAGGCATGAGGACTCTTATCCCGGGCATGAGCCTTCTTAAAAGCTACCTTGCCTTTGCCAGGGGGGAATCGGGGCCGGGCCTTTGGGCCGCCACTTACCCCTTTGGCCTGACCGCAAGAGGCGTTGTCTCCCTGCGGAACTTTGCCTACAATCACGGCATAATGCCCCCGGTGGAGCCCTCCCTTCCCGTGATTAGCGTTGGCAATATAACCCTTGGAGGGACGAACAAGACCCCCTTTGTGGAGATGCTCTGCCGAATGCTTCAGGAGACAGGCCTTTCGGTGGGCATAGTCAGCCGGGGCTACGGCGGCAAGACAGCGGACCCGGTGGTAATCTCCTCCGATTCCTTTACGGGCAACGACGGCTTCAGTCCAAGGGATATATCATCCCTAAGGAGCCTGGTGGGGGATGAACCCCTGCTGCTGGCCTCCCGGCTTCCCGGCGTCCCGGTGGCCGTCTCCAAGGACAGGCTGCGGGATATAGAGGCCCTGTCGGACTGCAATGTGGATGTGATAGTGGCGGACGATGCCTTCCAGCACAGGCGCATGGCCCGGGACGCCGACATCGTCCTTGTGGACGCCTGCTGTCCCTTTGGAAACGGCTGGGTGGCCCCTGCCGGCATCCTCAGAGAACCTCCTGCAGAGCTCTCCCGGGCGTCTCTGGTGGTGATCACCAAGTCAGATCAGGTTGCCCCTGAAAGACTGCAGAAACTGGCCTCAGAGATAGGCCGGCATACGCCGGAGGAGAAAATCTTCTACTCAAGGCTCTCAGTGCCCAACTGGCGCAAATGGGAGGGCCGGTGGTGCGGCGAAAAATGCCCCCCGCCCCGTACGGTCCTTGCCTTCTCCGCCATCGGTAGCCCCGAGAGCTTCAGGAGGACTCTGGAGCAGCAGGGGGTTAAAATAATAAAAGAACACCGCTTTAAAGACCATCACCGGTACGCCGCCGCCGACATGGAGGCCCTTGAGCGGGCCTTCGCTGATTGCGGAGCTGAGGCCATGGTCTGCACTGAAAAGGACATCTACAACCTCCCCGCTGGATGGAAGCCCTCCCGGGAGATCCTGGTACCCCTTATATCCACAGGCCTGGACGATGAAGACCGATTCAAAAAAGCCCTCGCCGCACTTCTTCAGCCTAAAATAGTTGTTGCCTCCAACGGCTACGGCGAGGACTCCATGGGCGCCCTGCTGGCGAGGAAGCTGCGGGAGCGGTATCCCGGCGCGGCCGTTTCGTCCTTCCCCATTGTGGGCAAGGGAGAGCACTACGCTAAGGAAGGCATTCCCGTGGACTCCGTCCCCGAGGACTCTCCCAGCGGCGGCGTAATAAAATACCGTTTTTCTGACCTCTGGAAGGACCTCCGCTCCGGCCTGCTGCGCTCCATTGCCCGGCAGATAGGGGCATGGAAAAAACTGAGGGGGACAATTCGCACCCCCCTCTGTGTGGGAGACGTCTACTTGCTCCTTCACGCCCTCTGGGGCCAGGGGCAGCTTCCCGTACTGGTGGCCACGGCCAAAACCGTCTACCTAAGCGGTCACTGGCGTCTGGAGCGGTTCATAATAAAGCACAGAAGCCGCATGGCCTGGACGAGGGATAAAGAGACCGCAGAAGAGCTTCTGCGGTCCGGCGCCGCCGCCCGGTTTGACGGAAACCCCATAATGGACCTCACCTGTGATAATACTATCAGGCCCATCTCCTGGGGAGGAGAAAAAGACTTCAGCGTACTGCTCCTTCCCGGCAGCCGCCGGAGGGCCTATGAGGACATCAGGCTTCTGCTGGATGCGGCAGAGCTGCTGAACAGCGCCATACCCTGCTCCTATCTTATGGTCATAGCCCCCACCCTGAACATGGACGAGCTTCTGGCCTCCTGCAGGGGATGGACCTCCTTTGATGAAGGGGAG
>JBMNVK010000002.1:0-46621 GCA_050946755.1 Aminivibrio sp.
TGCCCTCTAGTGCTAGAATAACTGTTGAGATATTTTAACGAGAACTGCAACTTACGAAAAGAGGTGCACCCATGAGCAGATACACATCTGAGGAGCTTATGAAAAAAGAACACCAGTTCGGCGCCCGAAACTACAACCCCCTGGAGGTCGTCATATCAAAAGCAGAGGGCATCTGGATGGAGGACCCGGAGGGCCGCAGGTACATGGACATGCTGTCCGCCTACTCCGCCATGAGCCACGGTCACAGACACCCCAAAATCATCAAAGCACTGAAGGACCAGGCTGATATTCTAACCCTTACCTCCAGAGCCTTCTTCAACGACCAGTGGCCCATCTTCGCTGAAAAGCTTTCAAAGCTCACGGGCAAAGAGGTGATACTGCCCATGAACACCGGAGCCGAGGCGGTAGAGACTGCCCTCAAGGCCATCAGAAAATGGGCCTACACGGTAAAGGGCGTAGAAAAAGACAAGGCGGAGATTATCGTGTTCGCCGAGAACTTCCACGGCAGAACCATCAGTATCGTCTCCTTCTCCACCGACCCCGACGCAAGGGCAAACTACGGCCCCTTCACCCCCGGCTTCACCGTGGTCCCCTATGACGACCTGGACGCTGTAGAAAAAGCCGTGGGCAAAAACACCGCCGGCATCCTGGTGGAGCCCATTCAGGGCGAAGCGGGGGTCAACGTCCCCAGCCACGGATTCCTTAAGGGACTTGAGGACATAGCCCGAAAGAACAACATCCTCCTTGCCCTTGACGAAATCCAGACAGGATTTTGCCGCACAGGAAAGACTTTCTGCTTTGAACACGAAGGAATCACCCCTGACATAATAATCATGGGCAAAGCCCTTGGCGGAGGAGTTCTCCCCGTATCTGCGGTAGCGGCAGACAAAGAAATCATGGACGTTTTCCAGCCAGGCACCCACGGATCCACCTTTGGGGGAAATCCCCTGGCCTGTGCTGTGGCCTCCGCCGCCATCGATGTACTTGAAGAGGAAAAAATGTCAGAAAGGGCAGAAGAACTTGGCGCCTACTTCATCAATGGCCTCAAAGAACTTAACTCTCCCCTGATCAAGCTGGTACGGGGCAAAGGCCTTCTCATAGGCGTTGTCATGACTGAATCAGCGGGCAAGGCCAGAAAATACACCACTGCCCTGAAAGAAAAAGGGCTGCTCTGCAAAGAGACCCACGAGACCATCATCCGCTTTGCACCGCCTCTGACAATTACAAAAGAAGAGATCGACGACGCTCTTAAGATCATAAAAGAAGTTTTCGTATAAATCGGCGCCCCTGCGGCTGCAATTGACGCTGCCACGGCAGGGGCGCACTTGGCAACAAAGCTTTCAGTGTGTATAATGCTTTTCGTTGTTGCGGAGAAGTGCCCGAGTGGTCGAAGGGGATTGACTCGAAATCAATTGGGCGGCTTGCTGCTCCGTGGGTTCGAATCCCACCTTCTCCGCCATATTGAATCAATTGCCCTTGTGGCATTCTGCAAAACCTGTGCTATAATATTTTTCGTTGCGTACGGAGAAGTGGCCGAGTGGTCGAAGGCGGGCGCTTGGAGAGCGTCTGGGTCGAGAGGCTCCGTGGGTTCGAATCCCACCTTCTCCGCCATACTGTAAAAAAACCGTCCCCTGGGGCGGTTTTCTTTTTTTATATTCAGAACAAAGCCAACCTCTTATAAAAAATTCTGTACGAGGAGCACTCTGCCACATTGACAAGGGGGCTGAAGCCATGACTTCAGCCCCTGCATTATTGACCTTTATGTGAGTTGCTTACTTCCAGGGCGATTCGGGCAGATCTGCCTCAAATTTGATAGTAAGGGAGTTGTCCCCGTCCTTTATTGTTCCGCTGAATCTTTCATGGCCGAATATTCCCGACCCGTCCACGGAGACCTTTAAAACCTCTCTATCGGAGCTGAACATTCCTCCCTCGTCTATGGCAATGAATGTCAGCGAAGAGGCTACATCCCAGTCAAACTCTAATTTTTCGCCGAAGGACGGTTTTGCCTGGCCTTTTGCTGTCTTGGTCTGGAGGACTTCCGTCCCGGCCTCCAGTACTGAAACTCTTATATCAGGAGAACCCCAGAAGGAGTCTTCATCTTTAAAGTCTCCTCCTACCAAGGTCAGAGTTCCCTTTGCTCCGCTCTCTACAGCTTCAAGATAGGCAGCCCCGCTTTTCGCCTCTGCCGCTTCTTCCGACGAGGCCCAGAGGGATGCGAAATGGGAGAGTTTCTCCCTGACCGGCGCTATTTCTCCTCCATCTTTTATGGATTTAAGGCCGTCAAAGGCTTCTTTGCACGCGGCAAAGTGACCCGCTTTTAGAGCTTCGAGCTTTTCCCCAAGGAGTTTCTTTGCCTCGGAAAGAGCTGCTTCGCTCATCTCCCCCAGCCCGGCTTTTTCTATCCTTTCCGATACTGTCTCCAGAGAGGTGGTATAAAGATCTTTGGCACCGGTGAAATCTTTCTTTTCAGTCAGAAGGGCTGCATCTTCATCTATCTTCTTCCACTCCACGGAGATCAGGTCAGACAGCCTTTTTTCGAACCTTTGGGCGATCTCGCCCGCACCTTCGGGATAGTCCTCCCAGGAGAGCTTCAGGTCGTTCATTCTCCCTACAAGAGCCTGCAGGGATTCAGTTTTGTCTATCTCCTCGACAATCCCGGCGACCTCAGCCTTTGCCAGGGCGAAAATTCTGTCCTGGAGGGTCTTTTTAGATCCTTCGGGCATCTGTCCAAATCTCGCAAGAGCCTCTTTTATCCCGTCTATCCCTATGCTCTCATCGGAGACAATGGTCTCTGCAAGGCGGGTATACTGGGCTTCAAGGGCCTCAGCCAGAGATTTTTTTGCTTCTTCGGGAAGGTTTTCCTTCTCAAGATGGGCGGCAAGCCTGTCCGTACTTTTTTCCGGCGAGAGGGTTTCTGCCTCGCTGATCCATTCCCTGGCCTGAGCCATCCATTTCTCAGCGACAAGCTTCTTCCAGGAGGCTATTTTCTCGGCAGCGAGCTTTTTAAGTTCATCGTCGGCGGCAGGATTTGACGCAATTTTTTCCGATAAGGCAATAAAGGCCTCTGTTTCTTCTATCGTGCTGTCGGGCTTCAGCATGCCGGCCCAGGAGGAGAACAGCTCTCCCGCTTTTCCTGCGCCATCCCTGACCCACTGTTCGGGAAGATTGGGCAGGTATTCCAGCCATCTTTCGATAAAGCTGTAGGCCTCTTCGATATCACCGGCCTCGCCGCCAAGAGCGGCCGCTGTCTTTCCGAGTAGGGCCTGTCCCGCTTCAAAATACCATGCAAGGGATTTTACTTTTTCATAGTTTTCCCTGTTTGTTTTCTGAAACTCCAGGTTACCCAGGTATTTTTCAACCCGGCCGGCGGTTTCAAGATACTCCCCGGATTTTACGTCGGGCATGCGGTCTGTATCCAGGTTCTCCAGAAGGGAGCCCAGGCTTTTGAATTCCTCCTGCTCGTGGGCTCTGGCTATTTCGTCCCTGATACGGTCTTTGTCTGCCCCTCCTCTGAGGGCTGAGGGAATAAGAGGCAGAGGATCGGGGAAAATATAGCCTTCCTCATACCCGTCTATTTTTTTCAGGGCCTCATCAAATTTAAGGGCAGATACAAGTCCGGCGACTTCGTCCTTGGTTCTGCTCCAGCTTCTCATGTCAAGGCCCCAGCTGGCAATTACGGCCAGGATCAGGAGGGCTCCAATAGCAATTAGTATGGATCTTGTCTCTTTTTTCTTTTTATTTATTCTGTGCATGATTTTATAAAGTTCCTCCATAGGCTTTATCGCGTTCTGAGGCTCATACTCCTTGGGGAGAGTTCCGGAGTCGGGCCAGTCTCCCACGGCAATAACCTTGTATGCCTGCACATGCCTGCGGTTATTCTGCAGGTATTCGCCGAGAGGACTCTCTTCATCGAGTTCCTGCATGAAGAGGGCTGTCATTTTATCTAGGAGCTCCTCTGTTTCGACTTCAGGTACAGTATCTCCCTTGGTAAAGAGAAAAACTACGGGAGTATCCTCCCCGCCCCATCCGGATGCTTTAGATTCAAAGAGAAAGGAGAGGGCCTTTATAAAAGTTCTGTTCTCCTCCAGTGCTTTTTTCGGGCTGTCAGTCAGGAGATCGGCAGGCAGGATGAATATTGCCCCGTCAGCCCGCTCCAGTTCGGCAAGAACAGGTGAAGCCTCCCAGGCGTACTTACCGTCAAAATGCTCCCCGGGTATCTGGAATAGGCTCAGATCCATACCCAGCGAATCCACGGAATATTCCACCAGCTCTGTGTCCACCTTTTTTTCTACGGGGGTCTGCTGTTTGAAGAGAGTATCAATTACGCGGTCCACTTCTTCTGATGGGCCGGGGGTTTTAAAAGTTACTGGCTTACCCTGCCCCAGATTGAGCACCAGGTTAAAATAGGATCCAAGAAAGACAGTTTTGCCGGCGCCCGGTGCGCCCAGGATTGCAATTTTGTACTTTTTATTGGCCATACCCTGTCCCCTCCTTCGACAATCTTAGAATCTCATAATATAAAGATTACCGCCGGGTCGCTGCCCGGCCGACTACCTTTCATACTTTACGGCGGTGCCGTATCCGATTACTTCGGCAGCCCCCATGGATACGCTTGAGGTCGATAGTCGAAATCCTATCACGGCATCGGCTCCCGCTTTTTCAGCCAGCTCGGAGATCCTGCCCATTACAAGGGATATGGACTTATCGATCATGGATGTATACTGGTTCAGCTCTCCCCCTACTGTCCAGTTTCGGAGGTTGGAGGAGAGGTCCTGGACAATGTTTTTTGACAGGCAGCAGGATGCGCTGACACATCCTAGAAGTTCAATCTGCCTGCCGGGAAGGGAGTCCACGGTAAATATGGGTATCCTGCATTTCTGCATACTTTGATCTCCTGTCCTGTGTTGTGGGGATTAGACTACCGTCTTCTTCTGAAGAAGAAAAATATAAGAGCAATCATCGAGAACAGGCCCGTGGCAACAACAAGAAGTCTGGGCAGAAAGCCAAGATTCTTGAAGTTGTCGTAAAAGAACTTGCCCATTATCGGTATTTTTCTGCACATTACGGCGAATTCAAGTCTTTCTTTATCCTTCAGCTCTTCGTAGTCGTATCCGTCCACAAGACACGCAATGCTGCGCCGGGCCATATTTTTCCCCAGCATGCCGCTGTCTTCAGTGGCATAGGTATCCCACAGAGAGACCGCCTGTCTTCCCCCCTGCCGGTAGAGGCTGATGAGCTCTCCCCTGTCCTCCGGCGCAACGAGGACGGCGTCTCTTTGCTTTCCGTAAGCCGCCGCCCTGTATTCGGTTATGCGCATGAGGTCAATTATGTCATCTCTGCTCCATGCACTCCAGAACTCGGGGTTATAGGTCTTGAGAAATACCGCCGTCGACTCGGGGTACAGTTCCAGCCCTTCCGCTACGTTCGCCGTGGCCCTTTTGTTCTCAAGGAGGGCCGCCGTTTTGGCTACGTCAGGCCTGACGGTTTTCCATATTTTGTTGAACAGATCCCGTCTTGCGCCGATTGAGGCGAGGGCATCGGGTGAAACCCCCTTTACATAGGCTCCTTCCATAACGAGAGCCAGCAGTCCGGCAGAGGCATCCCTGTTGTCCGTAAGGTCGGGCATGGAGAGGAGGTTTTCGTTCAGAATATGCCAGTCGATAGCCCCTGAGCTCCACTCCTCTGCCGATAGGTAGTTGTAAACGCCTATTTTGCTTACTGCCTGCAGGTAGTCAGCGCCGTATTTTTCATAAAAGGGGAGGAGTCTGGGGCCCAGGCTTTTTGCCAGCAGACGAAGATCGTTTCTGTCAGGAGCGGCTATCAGCATGGATTCGAAAAGCGGGACTTGTCCCTGGGCAAGGAGTTTGCCGAAGACGTCCCACATGATGCTCATCTTCTGCAGCACAGGCTCAAACTCAGCACCGTCCTCAAGCTGCTTTGATACGTACTCCCTTACCTCCTCGGAGAAAGAGAGGATCTGGGCACTCTGTATCATGGAGTCAGCCTCGGACCGGCAGATTCTCTCCCAGCTTTTAAGGAGGGAGCCCATGTTTCTGTCTATCTCCTCCCTCATGGAGAGGCCGCCGCCATCATCACCTTTCCACCAGACTGATTCGGCGCTTATCTCTGCCTTGTACTCCTCCATGAAGGATCTTCTCATCTCTTCCTCAAGCTGATCTCTGGCGCCTGCCAGGTCATAAACTTCAAAAGCCAGCAGTATCCATCCTATTACCGGTATTAGCTTGGCCAGGACTTTTCCGGCAATTTTCATGACCATGAACTTCATTATACGGGTCATGATCCTTCTTCCGAGGAGAACCAGGGCTACGCCCACAAGGCCCTTAAGAGGGATGGAGCCCTCAGACAGCCCGCCTCTCTTCTCCGCGGCGCTGAAGGAGAGAGCGGCTCTGTCCGTATTTGGTATGGGTATGGTGTTGTATACGGGAAGCCGCTGCTTCAAAATGCCTATAAAGGGTCTGCGGACCCGCTCCATGGATTCTCCAAGCTGAATGCCGGCCTCTTCCTCAAGGCTTTCAAGAATGGCCTTCTGAAAACCTTCGCTTACTGAGGAGAGTCTGGGCTGCAGGTCTTTGAAAAACAGCTCTACAAGTTTTTTGAGGTCGTCCCGGCTCCCGGCCCCGGCTTTGGTCTGCTTCCACCATACGCTGAAGGCGCCCTCTTCCCTGGGCAGGCCCGACTCGGCAAGAGCCTTTTCCACCTCGAAGTAGTTTGCCTCTACAATTTTTGGCAATTCCGATACGGCCCACTTGTCCAGGGCATTTTTTATGCGGGAGCGCTCATCTTCAACCAGGCTCGGCAGTTTTTCAATCTCTGAGCCGGCCGTTTTAGCCGCTACTTCAATCTCGAGAAGCATCTTGTCAAACAGCCTGTCCCGCTCCTCCCGGGTAGAGGCAGAGCAGGACGGGAGGGGCGTAGCTATCATGAGGGCCAGCATCAGGAATAAAAGCAGTCTCGTCCGAACATGTCTCATTAAAAACCATACCTCCCGCGAAAAGCGAGATTTTTTAATATACATCCCTGTGTTAAAAGCCTGCAGAAGCTCTGATTTTGCATTTACAACAAACAATAGGCGATCTTGCGAAGATTTTTAAGTCTCCTGGATCGGCGCCTTTTAATAATTTCGAATGTCTGTTACCCAGCATGATAGCATGGAGAGGGTTTTTTTGTGAAGAAAGGCTCCCTGCTTTATGGGAATACTGCTCCGGAAAAGCGAATATTTCAGTTTCAGGCGGTTTTGCCCCTGTTTTAAGCGGGCATATTGACGGTGCCTGGTGCCGGGGGGGGGACTCGAACCCCCACGTGGTCGCCCACGGCGGATTTTGAGTCCGCTGCGTATACCGTTCCGCCACCCCGGCTGGCACTGGAGTATATTAGACCAAAAAAATCAGCCCGTCAACGGGGTTTAGCCAGCAAAAGAAGAGGTGCGAGGAGAAGGAGGAGGGATGGAGATGACCTCCATGCAGTGCAGCCCGCGCTGATTCCGTAAAAGGGGCCGCCGTCGTAATATCTCTCCCAGTCCCGGTCCCACCTTATTCTGTATGCGGGAAAGACTGCCTTTACCTCCTTCCCCTCCACGATTCTGGTTATGCTGACGTCGGCAGAACGGCGTCCGGTGATTTTGACGGAATACCGGCTGTCTTTAAACGAAACCTCAAATACGCCGTACCGGAAGCGCCTGTCCACCCTGCTGTAGTGGTTGTAGCCTTTCTTTATTTCAGGAGATACCGATAGCGAGAAAGTTCCTTCCGCCCGGAAGGAGTAAATCCACTCGTCGTAATCATCCCGCCACCAGTCGTAAAAGTAGCCTGCGTCTGCGGTTATCTTGCCCTTCTCTTTAAAAGTCGCCGTCTGTTCTCCAAACTTTACATTTGCGGAGCCTTCGTACTCCCAGACTCCTCCCAGGGGGTGATAGCCCGCCGCCGGAGAAGCGGAGGCAAGAATTACTGAAAACACCGTCAGAACAAAAAGCCGCATCAGTCGTCTCATGAAAATCAGCTCCCGAAAGAGCGCCGGGGATGAGGAAAACCCCATCCCCGGCTAAAGTTTATTTTAAACCTATGCCGCGGGTTCCCGGTCTCTTCTGGGGAGATTTTAAAGTTTCAAGCTCCCTGGACAGAACTCTGCCGTCATCATAGGTCAGCACTACCATAGCCTTAAAGTTCCTGGCCGAGAAATCCCCATTGTCCTCAAACCACAGGGAGAAGGATGATTTCGCCGAAACGGGAATGGATACGGAGCCGTCGGCCTTGTTGAGCAGGTTTCCATTTTTATCGGCGACAGCCACCAGCCATTTGCCATTTCCGGGGATGGTATCCCACTCTCCTTTTTTGCCGGAGAGGGACTCTACTGCCACCGCTACAACGGTGCCTGGAGTTTCCACGGTCAGTTCAGCCTGCATATCGGGCTTTCCGTTGCCGGCCTTTTTCTCGTTCTGACCTGTGAGATCCCTGTTTCCCTGCCCAAGGAAGACTGCCGTGCCATCGAACTGCTCAATCCTGCCCCTGCCTTTCCCCCCGTCCTGATCAATTGCCTTTTTGATCACAGAGCCGTCAGAGAAGACGAGCAGCACTTCGAAGGCAGATCTTCCCCTTTTAATGGTGCCGTTGTCGGTAAGCCATAGGTCCAGGGTGGTTTTTCCCTTTATTTCCGCCTCAATTGAGCCGTCTTTGTTGTTAAGCACCTTATCCTTTGAGGTTACGGCCACAAGCCATGCCTCATTTCCGGGAAGAGTATCCCATTCTGCGCCGCCCCGGGCGCTTTTTACCGTTACCCCGGTGAGTTTGCCTGCTCCCTGCACCACTACCTGGATCGATTCATCGGGAGCGCCGTCCCCTGCAAGTTTTTCATTCGCCCCGGTGAGGTCTCTGCTGGCATCAGGGTTCCATTTGGCGGAGAGGATTTTTAAGGGCCTCTTTTTATCTGGTTCATCTTTTGCCGTACGGGGTATTTCTACAGTAGCCGTACTCTCAGAGCCGTCAATGAATAAAGCGGTGAGGGTGAATTTCCCTCCCTCGGCGATGGCGCCGTCATCATGAACAGATAGGTCGAAGGACACTGCCAGGAGGAAGGGGATTACGGGCAGATTTTCACTGCTGGTGGAAACCACTTTGCCCTTGCCGTCCTTTACATGGATTCCGGCTATGTCGTTGCCTGCTTTTGTATCCCACCGGACGTTGCCGTCAGGCGAAGCTATGGTAAAGTGGGCGAGGGCTCCGGCGCCTGTAATGACCACTGAAAAAGAAGCATCCGGTTGGCCGTCGGGCTTGGGATCCTCTCCGGGGCCAAGGATGTCGGCGCCGTAACCGTCAAAAGTAAAGGCCTGGATATCCCCCATGGCTCCGCAGGCGGGGAGAGATGTTATGAGTAGGAATGCCGCCAGAATTGCCAAGGCGGAGAAAAAACGTTTGCTGATCGTCATAAGATTCATCTCCTTTGTTTTAATCATCACAGAAATTATAGCATTCTCGGTACGGGATAAGTGTGTAATTTTTGCTGCAGGCTGAATAATCGCTTATAAGAGTTTACGTCAATTGAGAGAGGAGAATAAGTAATGAGTGATATCTGGATCACCACAAAAGGCGGCGACAGAGGAGAAACTTCCATAGGAAGCGGGAAAAGGATTCCCAAGGACCATCCCAGGGTAGAGACCTACGGTACCCTTGACGAATGCCAGGCCCATATAGGCATGGCCCGGTCCCTGTGCGAATATCCGGAAGTTTGCGACACCCTCTGCTTTCTTGAGCAGGAGCTGGGAAAGCTCATGGGATATATAGCCCTTTTTCCGGATCTAAACTGCCCCGATATTGCCAGTCTTGAGGGGATTACGCTAAAGGTAGGAGAGGTAACAAACAAAAACTACCGTTTTATCCGGCCCGGAGATTCCACTCCCGGAGCAGCCCTTCACGTTGCAAGGACAGTGGCAAGACGGGCAGAGAGAGCTGCAGTAGGCATTTTCAGGACAGGGGAGCTGGCAGAGGATGCCTATCGTTATGTCAACCGGCTGTCAGACGTGATCTATGCCATAGCCCTGTGGTACGACCATCTGGAGAGGGAGAAGAAAGGAGCCCCTGAGTCGTGCCTCTGATGGGAAAATCAGGAACGGTCTCTGACTGTGCCAGGAAGCTTTTGTCGATATGACCTTCTGGTATTTTATGTACAAGGCAGCGGGCAGCCTTTTAACTCCTCCCGGCCTTTTTGCGGCAGCAGCCGTGGCGGGCGGTTTGTTTTACAGAATAAGGAGGCGAAGAAAGGATGGCGCCACAAGGCTGCTTTTTCTGCTGGGGCTAGTTCTTTATTGTCTCTCCATGCCGGCTACTGCAAAACTTCTGCTCTATCCCCTGGAAAGCCCCTACTCTCTTGAACCCCGCACGAAAGGCGGCAAATCACCGGTTGTGCTGGTCCTTGCCGGGGGCATATGGTCTGCTGATGAGGAAGATGAGGTCTTCAGGATGAGCTCCGAGACCACCCAGCGTTTTCTGGCAGGAGTTTCGGCAGCCCGGGAGCTGGGAGCCCCGCTGCTCTATTCAGGAGGCTATCCCGAGAAGGCCGGAGAGAGACGGATTGAGGCGATGGCAAAGCAAGCGGCCGTTTCAGCAGGGTTTGAAGGGGAGCTGATCGTGGAGGGCAGATCCCGTACGACGTGGGAAAACTTTGCTCTGTCCTCCTCTATTATACGGGGGAGAGGGTGGGATGAGGTTCTGGTGGCAACTTCCGGGTTTCACCTCAGAAGGTCCATGAGGCTGGCTGAAAAGTTTTTGGCGCCCCTGAAGTTGACGCCTCTCTCCACAGGCCGCCTCGAGGGGGCGGGCAAGGTTGAGGCAACTGATTTTCTTCCGTCCCCGGGAGGGCTTAGAAACACCTCCCTTGCCATAAGGGAAGGGGCGGGGCTTTTGGCCTACGAGGCATTCGGCATGGTCAAAAGAGCAGTCTCTGTTATCAGTCCTGCCCGTCCCTGAATCTCCTCCAAAATCTGCTGAGCCGCTCCGTTATTTCGATCTCCGCTCCCTGGGAGCCGGGGAAATAAAATCTCCGCCTTCCCTCCATGTAGGTCTGGGGAACCCAGCGGCGGGGATCGCCATGAGGGTTCATATATCCTGATCCGCCCTGCCTCAGATGGTCGGGAACTTCCTGGAGTTCTCCTTTTTTTATTGCCCCGAACGCGCCGGAAATTGCGGCGTAGGCACTGTTGCTCTTGGGAGCCGAGGCGAGGTATATGACTGCCTCAGCGAGGATTATCCTTGCCTCCGGCATTCCTGTCATATCAACGGCCTGGGCGGCAGAAGCCGCCATGGTCAGAGCAAAGGGATCGGCAAGGCCGATGTCCTCTGAGGCAGATATAAGCAGTCTCCTGCAGATAAAACGCAGGTTTTCCCCACCTGCAAGCAGCCGGGCAAGCCAGTACACAGCAGCATCAGGGTCAGATCCCCTGATGCTTTTTATCAGAGCAGAAATAACGTCATAGTGATCGTCGGAGGCCTTGTCAAACCGTACTGCCGAAAGGGGCGTAGCAGCTGCTACGTCCTCTGCTGATATGGCGGAGCCTCCCCGGGCAGCAACTGATGCGGCGATGAGATCGAGGCGGGTAAGGGCCTGCCGGGCATCCCCGCCCGCCATGGACGCTATGGCCCTTAGAGCGTCTCCAGAGGCGGATATTTCCAGATCCCCCAACCCCCGCTCCCTGTCCTCCACAGCCCTCTTGAGAAGGGATGCCAGTACCTCTGCTGAAAGGGGGTTAAGCTGGAAAACCACGGTTCTGGACAACAGGGTCTTGTTGATCTCAAACCATGGGTTTTCCGTCGTGGTGCCCACGAGGATGATTTCTCCCTTTTCCACGGAGGGCAGCAGGGCATTCTGCTGCCCTTTGTTGAAATGATATATCTCATCTACAAAAGCTATGACTCCCCGGCCGCCCCTCATGGCTTTGAGCCGGGAGGCCTCTGCAACCAGCTCTCTAAGTTCTGAGACCTTTGCGGATACGGCATTTATCTCAAGAAGATCTCTTCCTGTTTCTGAGGCCATAAGCCTTACAAGGGTGGTCTTGCCTACTCCTGGGGGCCCGTACAGAATGCAGCTCGGAGGTCTTTTTGTCTTCAAAAGATCCGCCAGAGGGCCTCCGGGCCCCAAGAGATGTTCCTGACCCGCAAATTCCGCCAGCGTTCTTGGCCGCATCCGCTCAGCCAGGGGCGTCTCCCATCTGCTGGAGACAGAATCGGTCATTTTATCCTCCTGCTGAGGGAGTTTTAGAAATTTCCCGCAAAATTTCGCCGGATCGGTCCTCTTCACCAAGGATCCTGGCCAGAGGAAAGCGGTTTGCCAGAAGATGCTGAGCAGTGCTCCTAAGGGATTGGTCAAGCCACGCCGGAGTAAGACCGGGCATGTTTGCCCACTGTTCAGGCGTAAGGGATGCCAGAGGATCGTCAAGGCGGAAGTTGAGGGTGCCTTCCGCTGCTTTTTTCAGAAGAAGGCTCAGCACGAAGGGGTCGGAGGAGGACAGGGTCTCCTCCCTGGCCGCTGCCCTTCTTAGGGTTTCTGCATCCGCAGCTGAGGAGCAAGACGTGTACTCCCAGGGCACGAAGGGCGCAGGATTTTTAAGGGAATCCACAAACTGGCGCAGTCTGTCAAAGGATATGTCGGCCCAGTGCTTCCAGACAGCCTCAGGACGCTGCACAAGAACTGCCCTCATGCCGGCCCTCCGGGCGCCCACAAGATCGAAGACAAAGTCGCCCACCATCACACACTCCCGGGGAGGAACTCCTATCTCCTCCGCAGCAGACCAGAGGGCCTCCGGCTCCGGCTTCACAGGAGGCTCGTCCCGGCTTCGCACAACAGCAGGAAGAGGAATGCCCGTTTTTTCTGACGCAAGTATTATGGAGTCATGACAGTTGCGGGAGACCACACACCAGGGAAGTTTTTTATCCTCAAGCCACCTGATCAGATCGAGGGCTCCGTCCACAGGTTCCGCTCGCTCGGCTCCGCCCATTTCCACATCATAAATATCCCTTTCCAGGGCAGCTGCAGTCTCCGGGGGGAGGACCTCCAGAGCCTCGAAAAGAGGAACGAATCTTCCCTCGAAATACTTTTTCCTGATGGGGGCAAAATCCAGCTTTGTCTCTGCCAGCACTCCGTCCCAGTCCAGAATAAAGCCGCCGGCAGATGAAGGATGCCAGAAGGGGGGCATTATTTCAGCAGGCATCGAAGAGCCTCCTTAATCTTAAGTATAGTGCAGGGGCGGGGTTCGGCAACCCCGCCCCTGAAATCATTAGCCCCGCAATGTCGTGTTATGAGCGTCTTGACCCGTTCCTTTAAGTTAGAGGCCTGTTGGGCCTAAGATTCGTCAATGCCTGGGCATCTACTGCACCGGCCCAAACTTCCAGCCTCACAAGGCTCGAGTGTTGGCTCAAGACAAAAATCACAATCACGGGCATCGCAGGGTATTGGCCTTTTTGCAGGTGTATTATACCATAAACATGAAAAAGTTAGTCACCGACCCGCTTTTAAGATTCTGCCCTAGTGCTCCCGGAGGTCTGCCAGACTGTCCCTGAAAATAAAGTAGTAGAAAATTGCCACAAAAAGAACGCCGCCGACGATATTCCCCAGGGTTACCGGGATAAGGTTCCCAAAGAAGCCCCCGGGAGAAATGACAGCCATGGCCTGGTCCGACAACCCTGAAGGGGCGACTGCTGCCGGAGTGCCCTTAAGCATAAGAGCAAGGGACATGTAGTACATATTGGCCACCGAGTGCTCGAATCCGGAGGCTATGAAGGCCATTATGGGAAAGAATATGGCCCAGATCTTGCCTATTACATTGTCGGCAGCCATGGACATCCATACGGCCAGCACCACTATCCAGTTGCACAGGATGCCCCGGCAGAATGCCTGGAGAAAGGGTAGGGACATTTTATCCGATGCCACCTGCAGCGCCCTCCCGCCCACGGCATTATCAGCAAGGCCGGAAAAAAAGATGAGAGCTGCAATGAGTATGCTTCCAAGGAGGTTTGCAAAGTAAACCCAGCCCCAGTTTCTCAGTATTTTTTTTAGGGGCGTATAGCCTGCAAGGTACCCCAGGGGCATCATGCAGTTGCCTGTAAAAAGCTCGGATCCGCTTATTACTACAAAAATAAGGCCGGTGCTGAAGACAACTCCGGACAGGAAACGAGTGAAGCCGCTTCCTGAAAATTGGGGCATATCGTGGGAGACAACCGTCATCAGCCAGCCGGCAAAGGCAATATATGCCCCTGCCAGAATCCCCATCAGAAGCATCTGGGCAATGGAGAGATTTCCCTTAACCCTTGACGCTATACATGCAGCTCTTGCAAGTTCTGCAGGCGTTTTCATAAAGTATTTTCCCCCCGTCTCTTTAAGGTTGTACCCGTATTATGTGCAGCGCCGGGCTATTCGTAAAGCTCGCTCAGGTTTGTCCCTATGAACTCCTTTATAGCCATTGACATGGAGGGGTCAGCAAAGGGATTGCCTCCTCCGAGAGCATCCTTAAGCTCAACGCTGTTTAGAAAAAACTCTTTGCTGCCGCGGCGGTGAGTATATTCCCATGTTACATCCGGATAGCCAAGGAAAAGGGTAAACAGTGTGGAGGGTATATCCCCCATGGGAGGAGCATCCACAGAGGACATCAGGAAGGAAGCTGTTATTTCTGTGCCCTCGCCGGGAGCAGATTTTATTAAAAAATCTCCCTCGCAAAGTTCCGTCAGCTGTTTGAGAAAGGGGAGGCCCAGCCCTACTCTCCGCTCCGTTCGGGTTGTATAGAAAGGATCGGTCACAGATTTGACCGTATCCTCATCCATTCCCCTTCCATTGTCCCGGACTGCAAGTCTCAGAAAATCTTCTCTGTGGTCGATTTCAATTGAAATCGCATCCGCCCCTGCATTTACTCCGTTTTCAGCTATATCAAGAATGTGGAGGGAGAGATCGTCGAGCATGGATGCTAATCTGCCAGAGGCAGAAATACTCCTTTTGAGAACATTTTGATGGCTGTTTCTGTTTTTTCATGGGGGGAGAGAGCTCCCCAGTCGGGATTGCTCTCCGCCTGGATTATGGCCTCCTCTACAAAATCAGCTATCTCCAGGGCGTCTGCAAGGACCATCATGTTGTCCACGTCTTCATCGGGAAACAGGGATGCTGTCAGGCCCAGGAGTATGGCCGCCCTGGTGAGCCATTTGACCAGATCGTTGTCCATGGACCAGGCGTCCTCGAACAGGAAGGCAAAGTGATACTCTTCCTGCTCGTCATTAAGATCCTCTTCCGGTTCGGGCATGAAGCCGAGGATATAGAAGGGTATGTCCGGCCCTCCCTCAACAGCCTCCCAGAGAGACCGGTAGGCTGTTTTGCCGGGGCCGGAGAGGCGGAAGGAGGCTATCGCCTTTCCGTGAAGGGCGGCAAGGCCGGGTCTTTCGTCTTTCAGGGTCTCCTCGAGCACCTCCGAGTACCGCTCCATGTCGAGGAGGACTCTGTACAGCAGTGTTCTCGCCAGAGTTTCCCCGTCCGGGTCGTATCTCTCCAGATCTCTTGCTATGGCAAGAGCCTCCTCATTTCTGCCCTCAGAGAACAGGGCAAAGCCCAGCCTTTGCAGAACAGCGATATAGAGCATGCCCGTTTCGTCCTCAAGGATGTTTCCTTCTCCGGCGTGGAGCACAGCTTCCGCTTCCTCGGAAATAATATCCATCGTGCGCTCCAGGAGGGCGATCTTTTCTTCTGAGTATTCGATGGTATCCGACAGCAGTATCAGGGCCTCTACATTGTCCTCGTCAAGCTCCAGCACGGACCTTGCCAAACGCTCAATTTCCTGGGCGTCTTCAGTGAAGTACGCCTCGTCCAGAAGTTCTTCTATTCGTTCCAGTACGTCCATTTTACAGTGCCCCCATACTCCGGAGAGAGATTTAATGATTGTGTTGAAGTGTATATCATGGCTTTATGAGAGTCAAACGGCAAATTGCCCCCGCACGGAGCTTGCTTTTCCGTGGGGGGCAGCCGCAAAAAGGGCCCGTCTCAAGACGGGCCCTTGACAGAACCGGTTTAGATTATCAGCTTGCCTCCCCCTGGCTTGCCGCCCAGACGGTCCAGCTGCTGGAGCACGGCCGGAGAAGCTACGTCTATCTTCGGCTGACTCTGTTTGCTCATAGCTTCCTGAAGTTTTTTCTCGTACTCCTCCATCCCCTTCTTAAGGGCATCCACGTCGCCCTTGATCCACTGAAGGATGTTGTCGGCAATAGTTGCCACCATATCGTCATCAGGCATCTCGGCAATAGCTCCCAGCTCTTTCAGCATTCGGTGCTCTTCACGGATGGACTCGATGACGTCTTCGTCGGTGAGGATGCCTTTTTTATAAAGCACCCTGGTAATAATGTTGAACTTGCTCTTTGAGTTCTCATCGCTAAGGGCAAGGCTGTCTACTCTCGCAAGGAGCATGGAGAGTATTTCGTCCAGACTTACCTGCATTGGCATGGCCATAAAAAGCGCCTCCTCCGGAATAGTTTGTTGCCTATAATCTTACCATATCAGACGTTGAAGCGGATCTCAATAATGTCTCCGTCGGCAACCATGTACTCTCTGCCTTCGAGTCTCAGCACGCCCTTCTCCCTGCACCTGGCCGTTGACCCTCCGTTGCTACGGAAATCTTCATATGCCACTACCTGGGCCCGGATGAATCCCCTGGCCAGGTCAGAATGGATTGTACCGGCGGCCTCAAGGGCCGTATCGCCTCTATTGAGAGTCCAGGCTTTCACTTCATCCTTGCCCACGGTAAAAAAGGATATGAGCCCAAGCATCCTGTAGGCCTCTGATATAAGCCTGTCCCTCCCCGGATCCTCAACTCCCAGATCCCCCATGAACTCCACCTGTTCCTCGGGGGGCAGCTCCATCAGCTCCATCTCCATCTTTCCAAAGATCTTCACAAGGGGGATTCCTTTTTCAGCCGCCAGTGAGCGGAGGGGCTCAAGAAGGGGCAGATCTTTGTCTGTCTGATTCTCATCAAGGTTGGCCACTATAATCTCCGGCTTTTGGGTAACAAATGCGAATCCGCTCAGGGATTTTCTTTCCTTTTCTGAAAGTTCAAGGTCTCTGAGGGGATGTTCGTCAAGAAGCCAGTCCCGGCATTTTTCAAGCAGCTTGTATTCCGACTGCTCCGCAAGAGTCATTTTTTTCTTATCATCCAGTCTGCAGAGCCTGTTTTCTATAACGGAAAGATCTCTGAAGATAAGCTCTATTTCTACTATTGACCAGTCTCTGACCGGGTCTACGGAGCCTTCAGGATGGGGAACCTCTTTATTGTTGAATAGTCTTATCACGTGGATAAGGGCGTCCGATTCAGCCACAAAAGAGAGGAAAGAATTCCCCAGCCCCTCTCCCTTTACAGCATTTTTTGAAAGCCCCGCAAGGTCGACAAATTCAACAGTAGCAGGGGTCATTTTTTTAGGACTATGAATTTGTACAAGATGGTCAAACCTGTAGTCGGGGACATTGACCATGGCTCTGTTGGGGTCGGTCTTCCCGCCGGCATAGGGTTTTACCTCGGCTCCCGCCCGGGTGGCCACATTGAACACCGTACTCTTTCCGCTAAGCGGAAGCCCGATGATTCCGCATTTTAACATTACGTCTCCTCCTTAACAGCACAGGGCAAATCCGCAAAGGATTATACCCGTTTTTTGAGGAAGAAAGAGGAAAATTGGTTAAAGAAGGATAATCTGGTTTGATCCGGCTTTTTTCTGTTATCATATATTTGTATTTGTAACAAACACCTTCCATTATGGATGAACAGGAGGATAGAGCCATGAGATTATTTTTAGTCACCACAGCCATTCTTGCCCTGGTTTTAGCAGGATGGCCATCGGTATCTGTCGCTGCTGACGCTGTTCCTGAGCATACAAGAGTTGATTTTTATCCTCAGGGAGCCCGGGTCATTTTTGAGACGGCTCCGGGCAGAGTACATTTCACCCTGCCCGGGTCCTTCGGAGCTTCGAGCCTTCGCCCCCTCCCTCTTCCAGGACAGAAGGTAACCTCCTTTGAAGCGCTGGAAGTACCGAGGCCAGGGTGGGTTCCTGACCATCTGAAAGACCTTCACGCTTCCATTAAAGAGAAAGAAAAGGCAATAGCCCGCCTTGCAGCAAAGGAGTCGGCAATAAAACAGTCCTTTAATCTTCTGTCAGGTCCCCTGCCCAGGGATTTAAAAGGGGCGGAAATGGCAGAATATGTGGAGGCCGCGAGAAGAGTCAGGGAGAAGCTGGAAACTGATCTCATCTCCATTGCCGCAGATCTGAATGAGGCCCGGAAGGAACTTAGAGCCCTAAACGCCGACTATAAAAACCTGCTTCCGGATGGGGCAGAAACAGCAGTCTCCGTAACGGCAACGACCGAGGGCGGCGATAAATTCCTGGTGGAAGCATGGACCACGTCTGCCAGCTGGCACTCTTTTTACAGAATGAACCTGGATTCGGAGTCAGGGACGATTTATGCATCCCATCTCGCGAGAGCCAGACAGAATACGGGGATAATCCTCACAGGGGATCTGCACTTCCACACGACGGTTCCGTCAACCACCGTAAGACCCCCGGAACTGAGGCCCACGATTGCAGACTTTGCTCCAAAAACCCGAAGCTCCCGGGGACCGGGAGCAGCGCCGGAATTAGGAGCACCCCTTGAAGACATGGCGCCAATGGCCAGAATGGCAGCCCCGCCTAAAATAACCCGCACCCTGACCGACCTTTCTGCAAGAGCGGAAGGCTCCATTTCCGGAGACAATCGCCTCAGAGAATTTTTGCTTGGCGAGTATAAACTTGAAGGAGAGGTCTCCATTCAGGCAGTGCCCCTCCTCTCCGGGGAAGCCTGGATTACATCAGAGATTAAAAGCATACCCGTCACCATACTTCCAGGCAAGGTAGAGCTTTCTGTGGACGGGACCCTTTCTGCCAAGACTGATCTTGACGAACGGGGTGAGGGAAGCGACCTTTTTCTGGCCTTCGGCAAAATCCCTCTGATTAAGTCCGTGAGAGAAAAAGTAATACCGAAGGAAGGAAGCACCTGGTTCACAGGCAAAGGGCGGATTGAAGAGGGCTACACTCTTGAGGTCAGCAACGAGCTGGCAAAGACTGTCCAGGTTACTTTGAAGGACAGAATTCCCATATCTGCCCAGGAAAAAATAACGGTGGAGACGGTTAAAATCAAGCCTGAACCCTCCGAAAGGGACGAGAAAGAAATTCTTACATGGAAACTGGAACTGGAGCCAGGAGAGAAGAAGAAAGTAGAAGTGCTGTACATAATTCAGTATCCCTCGGACATGGACCTGTATTTAAGATAAAATGAGCGCCTGGGTCAGCCTTCCTCCTTTAATATCAATACCTATAGCTGCAGCCCTGTTCCTTCTGGGAGGACAGACTGAACAAGTCGGAATAGGAGCGCCTTTCTGGGCGCTCCTCATGATAATTTATGTTCTTGTAACAGGAGTTTACGCCCTGGCCATCATTAAAGATCTTATGCACCTGCTCCCTCCTCTTCAGCTTTTAAGCCAGGGGCTGATAATCGCCGGCATGTCTCTTACTTTGGGCGTATTTCAGATAATGTCCTGGATAGGGGTAATTTCCGTTGTCTCCGGCGCCATTATTCTGCTGAATTTTTTTCTCCGTTTTCACGGCAGGCAGCTGCCGGAGGAGGAATATCTTCTGGATGACCAGGGCCAGCCCTCCGGATCTACTCTGGATACTATTCCGGTACCCGCCCTGACAGTGGATTCTACAGGCAAAATAATAGAGGCGAACAGCGCTTTTTTGGCCATTGCTCCGGGAAGTGAGGAACAGGGAGCTCAGGTGACAAATTTTTTGATCCCGGGGGAACAGACGGCCACCCTGGGCCAAAAGAGTTACGCTGTTTTTCAGGCCCCCAGGGGGGAAGTCTTCTTCTTCGCCCTGGTGGAGCTGCCGGCAAAAATCCGCGGGGCAAACTTATCTGCCCCAGGAGGGGCCGGCCTTAAGCTTATTGATGATAAAACCGGACTATACACTCCTGAATATGCCTCGATCCGCATTCCCGAAGAGCTGGGCAGGGCGTTCCGATACAGGAGATGGCTGAGCAGCGTCCTTCTGGCAGTGGATTTTTCCTATAATCCGGGCATGAACTACGAACAAGAGCTGGAGAAGAAGTTCATGAAGGCCTTCGCAATCTTTGTGCGAAGCGTTATAAGGGCAAGCGACATGGCCTTTATCCTTGATGAACGCAAAATTCTGCTGCTCCTGCCGGAAACTCCCCAGCAGGGAGCAAAGGAAGTAAGCATCAAGCTAAAGATCCTTCCGGAATCTATCGAGGAGATGATCGATTCTCTGCCCTTTTCAGTGGGAATAAAGCACGGTTTTATATACTACAGCGGGAATCACGCCCTCACCCAGGAGCAGCTTCTCGAAAAAGTGCATTCAGAACTGGAAAAGAAAAAAGAATGAGATCCTTTAAAATTCTTTTGGCCGCACTTCTACTGATAATAATGATTGTTGTGCCCTCTTCAGGAAATGTCAGGTTGCCAAGGGCAGAAAATCTTACACTGGAAGAAAAAGTCGGCCAGATTATGATGTGCTCATTCCGGGGCCCCGTTCTTTCAGATAGCCTGAAAAGGCTTATAGCTGACCTGAAGGTCGGAGGGGTCATACTCTATTCCAGCTGGGGAAATACCGGTTCTGCAGAAGAGGTCGCAGACCTTTGCGATAGCATGCAGGAGCTGGCCCGGACTTCCGGCACTCCTCCCCTCTTTATTGCCGTCGATCAGGAGGGAGGGCTGGTAAACAGGATTTCCCGGGGTGCAACCATCTTTCCCGGAAATATGGCCCTTGGAGCGGCCGGAGATGAAGAACTAGCAGCCAGGGCCGCCTCTGATACGGCAAGAGAGTTATCTGCCATGGGCATAAACATGAATTTCTCCCCTGTGGCAGATGTCAACAACAATCCGCACAATCCGGTAATCGGAGTCCGGTCCTTCGGATCTTCCCCCGCTGCGGTGGGAAAGCTCGCCTCAGCCATGGCAAAGGCTTTTCTTGAGGAAGGGATAATTCCGACGGGCAAACATTTTCCCGGCCATGGAGATACTGACACGGACTCTCACACCCGCCTGCCCGTAATATCCTCCGATAAAAAGACTCTTGAGGCAATAGAGCTCTACCCCTTTCGTGCTCTTGTAAATTCAGGTGTTCCGACGATTATGACCGCTCACATTATGGTTCCCGCCCTTGACAGTCACCGCCCTGCCACTCTCTCCCGCAAAATTCTTGGCATGCTTAGGGATGACCTGGGATTTGACGGGGTAATTATCACCGATTCTCTGGGAATGAGCGCTCTTCAGGTATACGGAACTACGGCGGAGACGGCAATAGAAGCCTTCCTTGCCGGAGCGGACATCCTTCTTTTCGGCGCCGACAGAGATTCCGATGAACAGGATCAGTTCAAAATATACCATTCCATTGTGGAGGCCTGCAGAGACGGCCGCATTTCCAAAGAAAGGCTGGACGAAGCCGTCAACCGCATAATGACGCTGAAGGAAAATAGAATTCACCGCCGACCAGCCCTTAAGCCACGAAAGCCAGGAGATTTTCAGGAAGCTGAATCTGCCTTTGAAGTTGCCGCCAAAAGCGTGACGCTGGTCAGGGGCTGGGAGAAAGCATTATCCAAAATTGAGCAGGAGGAGTCCATCCCCCTCATTTGGCCGGCTAACCGGGCGGAGGCAGGCATGAAGCTGGCAGATGCCTGTCCCTTTTTTACTTTTTATCCGGTAAGCAGCCCCTCAGACCAGACTGAGCTCTCTTCGCTCCTGGAAAAGTTAAAAAATGAGCCGGTCATCTTTGCCGCCGAGTACGACTGCTGGAAGGATAAGTATTGGCTGGACATACTGAAAACCCTGGATGAGAAGAGGCTTTTTATCCTATCGGCCCGCACCCCCTATTCCCTCCTCTCCCTTCCTGAAAGCGGCGGCTTTTTTGCCCTTTATCATGACGGCAAGCCGACCATTGAGGCCCTGGCGGCTATTCTAAACGGCGGGGCTTCCCCGCAGGGAAGGCTGCCGGTAGAACTTCCCGGCCATTACCCCCTGGGATGGGGAGAGGAAAGTTTCTTCCGGGGCAGGGACTAAATTCACTTTTTGTACTTTGAATCATGGCGGCTATACAGAATGCCGACTTTAATAAAACAAGGGAGGTTATAATATGGCAAAAGTTTCGATCCAGCAGCTTAAAGAGATGAAGCAAAAGGGCGACAAGATAACCATGATCACTGCCTACGACTATTCTCAGGCAGTCCTTGTGGAAAAATCTGGCATTGAGGTCATTCTGGTGGGAGACTCCCTCTGCATGACCATGCTGGGCTACCCGGGCACGGTGAATCTGACCACCGATGAGATGATTCACCACATCAAGCCAGTTGTCAGGGGCGCTCCCACTCCCATGATCGTGGGGGATATGGTTTTCGGGTCCTACAACGAGGGGCCCGCACAGGCGATAGGCAGCGCAAACCGGCTGATGAAAGAGGGAGGCTGCGATGCAATCAAGCTTGAGGGAGATTGTCCTGAGATTGTGAGCGCCCTTGTAAAGGCCGGCATACCAGTACAGGGCCATATCGGCCTGACTCCCCAGACAGCCTCCATGCTGGGAGGATTCAAGGTCCAGGGCAAGGATGTGGGGGCAGCGCAAAAAATTATCGACGAGGCGAAAGCCCTCGAAGATGCCGGCGCCTTCTCCCTGGTGCTTGAGTGCGTTCCCGAGGAGCTGGGCCGGGCCGTAAGCCAGGCCGTATCCATTCCTGTAATAGGAATCGGGGCCGGGAGATATTGCGACGGACAGGTACTTGTCTTCCACGACATGCTGGGCCTGTTTGACAAGTTCCTCCCTAAATTCGTCAAGCAGTACGCCCAGGTCGGACAGGAGATAGTGAGGGCGCTGGAACAGTACCGGAAGGAAGTAAAAGACGGTTCTTTCCCCGAAGAAATTCACACCTTCGGCGGCCTATCCGCTGAAGACCTTAAGTAGGTGGCAGATATGAGAACAGTTTTTCTGGGATCGGGGGCTATGGGATGCCTCTACGGCGGCCTGCTCGCTGAGGCGGGATTTGACGTCACCCTGGTAGATGTATGGAAAGAGCACATGGAGGCCATTAACGACCGGGGGCTTTCTGTCGAAGCATCAGGAGAGGAACGGATTATAAAAAATATCCGGGGAACCACCGACCCGGCCGAAGCAGGCAAAGCAGACCTCATAGTTGTATTCGTAAAGTCAACCGTCACTTCTGAGGCCATGAAGGGAGCCCTCTCTCTTATCGGGCCGGACACAACCGTTCTTACCCTTCAGAACGGCCTGGGAAATGTGGACAAGCTCTCGGCAGTCGCCGGCAAGGAGCGGGTAATAGCAGGGATAACGGGTCATGGAAGCACCCTGCTTGCTCCCGGCAAGATCCGTCATGCAGGGCAGGGCGATACAATTATGGGCGAGCCCGATGGCACTATAAGCGAAAGACTTCAGAAAATAGGAGCCATGTTCGAGAAGGCAGAGATTCCCGTAAAGCTTTCAAAGAACGTGATAGGGCTGATCTGGGGAAAGCTTCTTGTAAATGTGGGAATAAACGCCCTGACCGCTGTAACAGGGCTCAGAAACGGCCGTATGACTGAGGTTCCGGAGGCAGAGGAGCTTCTTATAGCGGCAGTCAGGGAGGGCATGGAGGTAGCGGAGGCCGCGGGAATTCAGCTTGAGACGGATGATCCCGTGGAGTACACTAAGACCGTTGCCCGCATGACCGGCCCCAACCGGTCCTCCATGCTGCAGGACGTTATGAACGGAAGGCAGACGGAGATCGATGTGATAAACGGGGCAATTGTCGACGAGGGAAAAAGGCTTGGTATTGGGACGCCCATAAACCTGGCACTGACCAACCTTGTCAGGATACGTCAAAAAAGCTATGAAGAATTCCTGGCATAAATGGCGCCAGGGAATTACAGATCAAACAGGAGGCGGTTCAACATGAAATTCAGGAAGGTAGCAATCATGGCGCTGACAGCGATTCTGGCTCTGTCCCTTTTCGCTGCGGCAGATGCGGCCCCGGTCAGCTTCAAGCTCGGCCATTCGGTGAGCGACCAGCACCCCTATCATCTGGGAGCTGAGAAGTTCAAGGAGATAGTGGAAAAAGAGTCGGGAGGGGAGATCGAAATCGCCCTCTTCCCCAACAACCAGCTGGGCACGGGAGAGCGGGATCTGCTCGAAGGGCTTCAGCTTGGAACGGTGGATATCTACATAGGCTCCACTGGCCCCATGGGAGGCTTTGAGAGAAAGTTCATGCTCTTCGACTTCCCCTTCCTGTTCAAGGACAAAGACCACGCATACTCTGTCCTGGACGGTGAGATCGGGCAGTACGTAATGGGACTTCTGGACAAGATAGGCATAACCGGCCTTTCCTGGTATGAAAATGGCTTCCGTCATTTCACCAACTCAAGACGGGCAGTCAATACTCCTGAGGATGCCAAGGGACTCAAGCTCAGGACCATGGAAAACAAGATCCATATGGCGCTTTGGAGAGTTATGGACGCCGATCCCACGCCAATGGCCTTCGGAGAGCTTTTCACTGCCCTGCAGCAGGGAACTGTGGACGGACAGGAAAACCCCATTCCCATCATCTACACCCACAAGCTGAACGAAGTTCAAAAGCACCTTGCTCTTACGGGACACGTCTTCTCCCCGGCAATGCTTGCGGTTTCAAAGGCTAAGTTCGACGCCCTTTCAGAGGATCATAAAGAGGTGTTTAAAAAGGCGGCTCATGAGTCCGCTCTCTTCCAGAGGGCACAGATCACCAGGATGGAAGACGAGCAGGTCGCCCAGCTGAAAGAGCTGGGTATGGAGGTCACCGAGCCTGATGTCTCCCTCTTCAGGGAGGCAACCAAGTCCGTTTACGATCAGTATCGGGGCGAGCTTGGCGAGGACGCCAAACTGCTGGATCAGATTTTAAGCGGAAACTAAAAAGATCCGCGCCAGTTGGTGTAAATTAAGGAGGTTGTCATGTCTCTTTTCAAAAACCTTCTCCAAAAGATAAACAAACTTGCAGAGTACGCCGTCTCCATACTTCTGACTCTCATGGTAGTTGTGGTATTTCTTCAGGTTATTTTCCGTTTCATCATTCGCTCATCCCTGCCCTGGTCAGAAGAAATGGCCAGATATCTCATGGTATGGATCGTATTTTTGGGGGCCAGCATCGGTGTCAGCAAGAAAGCTCATATCGGGGTGGAGGCTCTGGTAGTACTTCTTCCGGAAAAGATGCAAAAATGGGCAGCAGTTCTCGTCAATGCGCTCTGCTGTGTTTTTTTTGCTTTTATGATCCAGTACGGCAGCCTTATTCTTAAGGTAGTGACAAATCAGCTCTCCCCCGCCATGGAGATATCCATGGCCATCCCTTACAGCGCCCTGCTCACAGGTGGCGTCCTGATGTTCGCCTACTCTTTTTATCAGATGGTTGAGCAGGTCGCAGAGGCTTTTTCAGCAAGGGCGGTGAAATCCTCATGATAACCGTTTTATTCGGAGGCCTGATCTTCTTCTTCCTCCTGAATGTGCCTATTGCAGTAGCTATCGGACTTGCTTCTCTATCCACCATTCTCTGGTCGGGAACCATCCCTCCCGTAGTGCTGGTACAGAAGATGTTCACGGCGACCGATTCCTTTCCTCTCATGGCGGTTCCTTTTTTTATACTGGCAGGATCTCTTATGGAATTTGGCGGCATCTCCAGAAGGCTCATCGAGTTCGCAAACTCGATTGTGGGCCGGTTTTCAGGAGGACTTGCCTTTGTGGCCATCGTGGCCAGCATGTTCTTCGGAGCCATATCGGGAGCAGCTGTCGCCTGTGTTGCGGCAATAGGAACAATCCTCATTCCGGCAATGGTCAGAAAAGGGTATGATACGCCCTACGCCGCAGCAGTCCAGGCTACGGCAGGCACCCTTGGAGTGATGATCCCTCCCAGCATCCCGATGATCATCTACGGAGTCCTGACGGGCGTATCCATAGGGGGCCTTTTTATGGGCGGAATACTGCCGGGAATTCTGGTGGGCTCCTCCCTGATGCTGGTCGCCTGGCTGATAGCCCGAAAGAGAGGCTATAAGGGGGACGAAAAAGCCAGCGGCGCCAAAATATGGTCCACTTTCAAGGACGCCATTCTGGCCCTGCTTATGCCGGTGATAATCCTCGGCGGTATTTATGGAGGAGTTTTTACTCCCACGGAGGCGGCAGTAGTTGCGGTAATTTACGGTTTCATAGTTGGCTTTTTCATATACAAAGAGCTGGCATTCAGCCAGCTTAAGGACATACTCGTCAATACCTCGGTTGGCACTGCCACCATAATGTTCATTATAGCCACCTCTTCGGTCTTCAGCTGGATCCTTACGGCTCAGCGAGTGCCTCAGGCAGTGGCAGGGGCAATTCTTTCCATCTCTACAAATCCAATTGTCATTCTTACGCTCATCAACATTCTTCTGCTGTTTATCGGCACCTTCATGGAGACGGTGGCATCAATTATTATACTTGTGCCCGTCCTGTATCCCGTTATTACCCAGATCGGCGTAGACCCTCTCCACTTCGGGATTATTATAGTGGTGAACCTGGCCATAGGGATGGTTACGCCCCCTCTGGGAGTGTGCCTTTTTGTGGGCTGCGGCATAAGCGGAATATCCCTGGAGGCGATCTCGAAGGCAGTCTGGCCCTTCATCCTTATCATGATATTCGCCGTACTGCTTCTTACCTATGTGCCGTGGATCAGCCTTCTGCTGCCCAGGCTGGCGGGGATTTACTGATTAAGAGGCGGAGCAGATTATGCTCCGCCCCTCTATTCTGTCATTATTTCACATAGGGAATTATTTCTCCTCCGGGAGATTTAAGAGCAGGCACGAGATAGGTGGTCTGCGGTATTGATGACTGACCCTGAAGCATTTTAGCCATTATGCGGCCGGCGGCGACGCCGAATTCAAAGGAGGGCCACTCCATGGCGTACTTCCCCTCCGGCCGGGCTCCGCTCCCTGGTGAACAGAAAACACCGGCCCCCCCGGGCAGATCTCCCTCCTCGACTCCATCAAAAACCGGAAATAAATCCTTTTCGGCACGACGCCAGGGCTCCAGCAGATTTGAAAGAAAAGGAAAAAGCGGCACTCCCCTCCCCTTTGCGTAAGCTGGTTTTTTTTTGCCTGCCGCCAGGGAGACCAGTCTTTCCACTGTCCGCTCAGGGGAGATGAGGACTGAAGGAGATCCGGGGAGGGCGAACCCTGCAGTGACGAGGGGGGCTGACAGGGCTCCTCCGGGTACGGAAGCCCCGGGGAGGTCTTCGCCGGCCCACAGAATGCATTCCACCCTCCGGGCCTCCAGGTTTGAAAATAAGTCCCCATGACGGAAGCCGGGGAGCTTCAGAAGCAGGTCCATGCCGATCCTTGACATAACTCTGTTGAGCCCCTCCAGAAAAAACGGGCCAGAGAGCCATGGTTCTGCCCTTTCCAGGATCAGGGCGGCGATGCCGGTCTTGCCTCCCGACAGGCTGCTCGCCGAAAAATCAGTCCTGTAGCCCACTTCCCTGGCGACCCTCCAAATTCTCTCCCTGGTTCTGGATGATATCCGGGGGTCCCCTCTGAGAGCCCTGCTGACCGTGGCCTTGCTTACTCCTGCAAGCCTGGCCACATCGTCCATAGTTGCCCTTGGTATGCGGCTAGACGTCAAAACAGCTGCCGCCAATAAACTCCCTGATTATGGAGTTATTGGGAATATTCTCCGACGGGATCATGGGGATGAATTTCATCATTGTCATAAGCCTCTGGGCATCGCCGTAAACGGGCGACTCCTCCGGAACCGTGTGAAGAATAGGGTGAACATAGGCCCGGAGGGCTGACAGCTCATAGGGCAGGGATGAATTGAACATGACATCTGCCCGCCTCTGATAGGGGAAAACATATTTCATGGCGCCTTTAATTACCTTGGGCCAGATTGTGAGGGTCTCCTCTGCTGAATGTCCCCTGGTCCTCGCATCCCTGACAAGCCTTCTCAGCAGCCTGTTGTCAGTGGTACTTGTCCTGTTGTGATTGTCCAGATATACGCCGGTCAGGGGAGAGACGAAGATCCCAAAGCGCTCTTCCTTGGGAATTGCATCGGTTATGCGGTCGTTCAGGCCGTGGATTCCCTCCATGATCAGTATGTCGCCGGGCTTAAGCTGCAGATTTTTTCCCGGTGATTTTCTGCCTTCGATGAAGTCAAACTGGGGTATGCGAACCACTTCACCGGCCATGAGCCGCCTGAGGTGATCCTCCAGAAGCTCCAGCTCAAGGGCTTCCAGGACCTCAAAGTCAAAGTTGCCCTCTTCATCCCTCGGGGTGTGCTGTCTGTCGACAAAATAGTTGTCCATAGCCAGGGTCACAGGTTTTTTCCCGAAGACCTGGAGCTGGATCTTAAGCCTTTCCGACAGGGTGGTCTTTCCCGAGCCGGAGGGGCCGGCAATGGCAACAACTTTTACCTTCGGCCTGGAGGAGATGTCCTCCGCAATCTTCCCCAGGTTTCGGGCGTGGAAGGCCTCCGATATCAGAACTACATCAAGCCCTTTTCCATCTGCCACGTGTTTATGAAGACTGTCCATTGTCCGCAAGCCCAGGACCTCCAGCCATCTGGCATATTCAAGAAATACGGAGGACAGGTTTTTCGAGGCCCGGAAGGGAGGAAGTGCTGACGGGCAGTTAATGGTAGGAAAGCGAAGCACCAGTCCTGGGCCCAGCTCCCTTATATCGTAAAGCTTCAGGTATCCCGTAGAAGGAGCCAGGGGCGCATAGTAATATCCGTAGAGATCTGCGCACCGGTAGAGCTCCACCGGGTCCACCCGGGCCCATTTGAAGAGCCCTGCAACTTCATCGCTTCCCTGACGTTCAAAGGTGCTCCTGGCCTTATCAAGGGAGACGACTCTTCTGACAAAGGGAAGGTCTCTTGCCACCAGCTCCGCCATGGTAGAAAGAATAGCATCCTTGTCCTCTGAAGACAGAGGTCCTTCGGGGTCCTCCCAGTAGTCCCCTTCGCTTATGGAGTGTCTGAGGACCACATTTCTGGAAAGGGCTCTTCTGCAGGCCAGGACGAACATAAAGCTCAGGGATCTCCTGTAGACCTCCATGCCTTCGAAAGAAGATGTATCTACAAATTCGACCTCCGCTGCATCGTCTATGACCCAGTCGAGAGACCGCAGATAGTTATTTACCCTCCAGGCAACTACATTGTTGGCGCCCTCTGGGCAGCTTTCCGAGAGCACGTGCTTGCCGGTGACAGGTATGTCACTCGAAAATACAGGTCCATCCTTTACATGGACGGTAAAAGCCATTCATACTCATCCTCTCTGCCAGTATCTGCATATATTATAGGCATAAGTTTCCGTTATATTCAGAGTTAATTCTCTCCCGGCGCCCTGTGCATCAGTAGGTCCATTCAAAGTCGGGAAGTCCTTCAGCAAGGATTCTGGCCCTCACATCGGAGGCAATCGCCTCCAGGGCTTCTTCCGTCCTTCCCTCACACCGGGTAACTATTACCGGCTGCGTATTGGATGCCCTTATAAGGCCCCAGCCATCGGGGTAGAGAATTCTTACGCCGTCCACCGTTACGGCTTCATGATCCTTTAATGCCTTATCCCTTATGGCTTCCACCACTCCGAATTTTTCTCCGTCGGGGCAATCCACCCTTATCTCTGCTGTACTGGGATATGCCGGAATGGACGAAAGCATCCGGGAGAGGGTCTCCTCACTGTTGCTCAGGGTCCGCAGCAGCCGGCCGGCGGCATAGAAAGAATCGTCGAAGCCGTAGTATTCATCTGCAAAAAAGAAGTGGCCCGACAGCTCTCCTGCAAATACGGCATCGATCTCCTTCATCTTAGCCTTGATAAGAGAGTGGCCGGACTTCCAGAACAGGGGCTTCCCCCCGAGCCTGACCACTTCATCAATGAGGGACTGGGAGCACTTGACCTCCACGATAGCCTCGGCGCCGGGCTTCTCAGGCAGTATTTCCCGCCAGTAGAGGGCCATCAGTATATCCCCCCAGACCATTTGCCCCTTCTCATCCACAACGCCCAACCTGTCTGCGTCTCCATCGAAGGCGATGCCCAGATCCGCCTTTTCCTGAACCACCCGGTCCATGAGTGCTTCCAGGTTTTCGCGCTTTTGAGGATCAGGGTGATGGTTGGGGAAGGTTCCGTCGGGCTCCTCGAAGAGAGAGACAGTCTCGCAGCCTATGGACTCGAGAAAAGTCCGTATGTGGAGTCCTGCGGTGCCGTTTCCGCTGTCAGCAACTACCTTGAGCTTTTTTGGCCCCAGCTTGATTTTTGATTTAAGCATCTCCAGGTACCGTTCTGAAATATCCTCATCCTCAACGCTGCCTTCGCGGACTCCCTTTTCAAGGTCGTCCTCCAGGATCATGCGGAGCAGCTCCCTGATCTCGTCTCCATAGAGGGTAG
This sequence comes from Aminivibrio sp., assembly GCA_050946755.1. Lineage (GTDB taxonomy): Bacteria > Synergistota > Synergistia > Synergistales > Aminobacteriaceae > Aminivibrio. Next base: position 30,478 of record JBMNVK010000002.1, read on the forward strand.
ACGTACCCAGGGAGAGCTTAAGGCCGTTCATGTCCATGGGATTGTGGCTTCCCGTTATCATGAGGCCTCCTCCAAGAGACAGCCCCGGGACACTCCAGTAAAGAATGGGGGTTGTGACCATCCCCAGCCTTACTACGTCAATCCCCGCCCAGCGCAGCCCCTTTATTGCCGCCCTCTCTATCCGGGGTGTTGAGACTCGTACGTCTCCTCCTACTGACACCTTCTTGACGCCTCTCCGGCAGAGCCATGTGCCAAAAGCCTTTCCCACAGCCTCTACTACCGGATCGGTGAGATCTGTATCCGCTATGCCTCTTATGTCGTATTCCCTGAAAATAGTGGGTGAAACTTGCATTTGCGATCATCCTTTGCGTACAAAGTTATGGATTTATCTATTATTTAGATGTATTATATCCTTTGGTTTATAGTTCCCAACAAACCAAAGCAGCCTCAAGGGGCATACAAGAAGGAGTCCTGTCCATGAACGAGCTTGCCATACTATCCCCTATCGCCGTTATAATACTTACAGGCTGGGCCTTTGCCGAATTCGGAATCGTAAAGCGGGAGACCTTTAAAGACTTAAACGGCATTCTTTACTGGCTGGCAATTCCTGCGACACTGTTCAGGCTGGTAGCCGGCGTGGACGTGACAAGCCCGGGAAACCTCAACCTTTTTTTCGCCGTACATGCGAACTATCTTATCATGCCCGTGATAGGCTGGGCAGCGGGCAAACTGGCCGGAGAAGGAAGGGACCGCCTCGCTATTTCAGTGCTCACGTCGATGAGGTCAAACCAGATTTTCATTGCCCTTCCGGTCATAGCCATAGCTATGGGCACAAAAGGGCTCGAACCCCTTTCAGTATATCTTGCGGTAAGCCTTGTCGGGTACCATATGATATCTGTTGCCGCCTCCCAGATTGCCCTGTCGGGAGGCATATCCCCCGAATCGCTCCTGATATCGGCAAAAAAACTTGCAGTCAACCCCATGGTGCTTGCATGCCTTTTGGGAGCCGCTTTCTCCCTGTCGGGAATTCATGAATTTCCCCATCCTGTGGACGTTACCCTGAAGGTAATGGGAGACGTAGGTACCGGAATGGCCCTTATGGCTGTAGGATCAGGCCTCTCCTTCCGGTCACTCCCCTCCATGCTCAAAAAAACCTGGAGGGACTGTATTGTAAAGCTTCTGGTTCAACCCGTCATCCTCTTGGGACTGTTTATGATATGGCCCGTGGAAAAGGCCATGATGCAGGTCTCCGTTTTTGCCTGTGCCATGCCGGTAGCGGTAAATACCCTCGTGGCCTCCCAGGGAATGGGCATGGACTATAAATACGCCGGCGAGCTGATAGCGGTAACCACTGTTCTTTCAGCGGCGACAATTCCCCTCTGGATAAGGCTGCTGGGGATATAGAGTCCTACCCCTGGCCGGTCCTGCGCCACTGAAGAACGCCGTCGCTTACAACCGGTGCAAGCCGGCCCTCCGTTCGGTGCCAGGAGAGATGAGCGCTTAAGGCTGAGCTGTTCAGCACATACTCGCTTACGGACATGGAGAGGGAGAACTTCTCCGCCAGAAAGGCGAGTATCTCCTCCCGGCTGGCAGGAACGGCGCACCTTTCAAGGACAGCCTCGCTGATTCTGAGCAGCCCCTTCCGGTTGACCTCCACGAGGGGGGCAATGTCTTCAGCGGCAGGAGCATGACTGGGGACAAACCATGCCGCTTCAGTACGGGAGAGCTTGTCCAGGGTGTCAAGGGCCGCTCCCACATCCAGATAGACCATAAGAGCGTACTTTTCAATGATCTCCGGCGCAAAGAGGGAGTCTGCAATGAAGAAGACATCGTCAGGAGTCCGGATGCCGATCATGTCCAAAAAATGGCCGGGCAGGGGGACGGCCGCAAGGCCTGACTCATCGAAAGGCCCCGGCCCCTCAATAAGGATGTCCACCTTCGACGGCTTTGCCTGAAGAAATTTATTCCGCAGTTCAGCGAAGGGAAAGGCGGACCACAATACCAGAGGCTCCAGAAAGGGATTTTCGATAATGAAGGATTCAAGCCTCGTGGCCGCCACGGTGCATCCGGTTCTTCGCCGGAGGAAAGCGTTGCCTCCGCAGTGATCGGCGTTGGAATGGGTGGATACAATTCTGCGAAGGGGGATCTGCCTCTCCTCCAGCAGGCGGGCCAGTCTTCTCCCGGCATCATCATCAAGGCCGCTGTCCACGAGCCAGGCTTCTCCATCGTGCATATACAGACCCACGTTCACTTTCCCGGGAATGCACTCCGTCTCCGGCCCCAATTTTAATGTCTTCACGGGGATGCCTCCTTAATCAGTATCATTTTTTTTCCATTTTGATTCAAGATCAAAAGAATGGCAACAGCTGCTGGAGCCCTCCGCCTGAAATCATGAGCGGGGAGACTTAAAACTGCCTGTTTAAAGTTTCCTGGAGTTGCGTTATAATGCTTGAACTAAACAGGAGGTGACTTGCGTGTCCCATAGCGAAAACAGTGCCGTTCAACCGGATTCCCCTGCCTCCCAGCCTGCAATTAAAGTCCGGGGGCTTCACAAATCTTTCGGCAAACTACACGTTTTAAAGGGCGTCTCCCTTGATGTGAACGAGGGGGAAGTTGTTTCAGTCATCGGCCCCAGCGGCTCGGGAAAGAGCACCCTGGCAAGATGCATATGCAGGCTGGAGGAGATAAATTCTGGTGAAGTTTATCTCTACGGAAAGAGGGTTGATGGATCAAATCACTCCAACAGTGATATTGCCCGTCTCGTGGGCATGATTTTTCAGCAGTTCAATCTATTTCCCCATCTTTCAGTTATGGACAATCTGACTCTCAGCCCTGTCCAAATTCTGGGGCTGTCAAGGCAGGAGGCAAACGAAAAAGCAATGGCCCTCCTTGAAAGAGTCGGTCTTGAGGACAAAAAAAATGCCCGTCCCGGAGAGCTGTCAGGGGGGCAGTGTCAGAGGGTGGCCATCGCCCGGGCTCTGGCGATGAATCCCAAAATAATGCTCTTCGACGAACCTACGAGCGCCCTTGACCCGGAGCTTGTCGGGGAGGTGCTTGATGTTATAGCAGACCTTGCGGGCTCGGGCATGACAATGATGATAATCACCCATGAGATGATGTTTGCAAAAGAGGTGTCCGACAGAGTGATTATCATGGACGAGGGCAATATTGTGGAGCAGGGAAATCCCAAAAATATTTTCTCCTGTCCGGAAGTGCCCAGGACTCAGCTCTTCCTTCAGAGGATGCTGGCTCCCTTCGGAAAGGATTTTGCGCAGGAGAGCAGCGAGGAGGTGTGCTCCGATGACGCTTGATTTTTCAGCGATCACCCCTTATTTTCACATGCTCATCACCGGGGCCTGGGTAACCCTCCAGGCATCGCTGCTGGCTGTGCTTTTCGGCTCTATTTTCGGCACTATAGTAGGAGCCCTCAGAGTGGTCCCCATTGCTCCTGTGAGGGCCATTGCCGCAGGCTATATTTATATTATCCGGGGAACCCCTCTCCTCATTCAGCTTTTTCTGATCTATTTCGGTCTGCCCTCCCTGGGGCTGAATCTTCCGGCCTTCACCGCAGGGATCATCGGTCTTTCAATAAATTCGTCGGGATACGTGGGGGAGATTGTGCGGGGAGGTATTGAAGCTGTAGCCAAAGGACAGTGGGAAGCCTCAAAAGTCCTGGGGCTATCCTACATCAAGACCATGAGGTTTATTATACTGCCCCAGGCCATAAGAAATATGCTGCCCGCCATCGGCAACGAATTCGTTACCCTCATCAAAGAGTCATCGCTGCTTTCGACCCTGGCTATTACGGAGCTTACCATGGTGGGACAGCAGGTCAGAAGCGTTACCTACGCGTCCTTTGAGACCTTCATCATGGTAGGCATAATCTATCTTGTCATGACTAGCTCCACAAGCCTTCTGCTCCAGTATGTGGAAAAAAAGTGGCAGGTAAGCTGACGGATGAATCTGAGGGTATAATTTCTGATAAAAAAGAGGGAGAGGCTCCGGCCTCTCCCTAAATATGCTGAATATGTTTTTTACGTCTATGCCGTGCGGATTTCCTTAAGTATGCGGCGGCTGTAACGGGCCTGCTCCCTCTCCGCCGTCATTCCGTCCGTAAAGCCCCACGAAGCCATCACTATCTCCCTTATGGACAGCTTCCGTCTTTCCCGCATTTCGTTCCATAAGGGTATGGGAAGATACATCCAGATCCTGAAGGAGGATCCGGGCCCCTCTCCCCCCATATCAGAGAGGATCAAATATCCGGACTTGCTGTACAGAACAACTGGCCTTGATGACTGGGAGTTCATGCGCTGAAGGTCATCAAGGGAGAAGGTAAGGCTTTCCATCTCCTCTGCGTCCTTCTTGCCCGGCAGATCCGTCAGAGAGAACCATGCTTTCGGATTCTGCCCCGCACCTTCAAATACGTCCATAGCGCTCTTCATCCAGGTTTTTACCCTTGATACTGCTTCGTAGTCGTTTCTTAAGAGAGCAAATCTGATGGCCCAGTAGGCCATTTTTGCGGTAGTATCCCTCTCGAGGGCCTCTATAAAGGCCTCTTCATTCTGAAAGTATTCCTCTTCAAGCAGAAAGTGATCCTCCCCAAGGACACCTCTTAGGATGAGGGCCGACGGCACATGCTCACCCGGAAATGCCATCTGGCCAAGGAGAGAATCCCTCAGCTGGGCTACAACCTCTGCGGAGATGGTTACTTTTGATACATCGCCGAGGCAGAGGCTTTTCTCTTTTCCCTCGTATAGAAAAATTTCACCGGATTCGTCCGTACCCAGTTTTCCAAGGGTCCAGCGTTCATACTGCTTCATCTGAACTGTTCCGGCGAGGTAGCGGTTGTAGGGAAGAAGAAGGAGTACTTCAGGAGACGAGCCATCCGGCAGACCCTCAATCGTCATGTCATCCGGAAGACGGGCAATGCTGCCCCGCGACATGAGCTCGAAAATCATTGACATCCCCTCCCCGTCTGTATAGTCTTGATACAAGACTATCATTAAAGGAATGGAGTATCAAGGGAAAAATACGGATCGGGACTGCCTTAAGCCGCTATTTCCAACGTCTGTGCAGCCAGAGCCACTGTTCAGGAAAGGGGCGGATCATGTCCTCCACGGCCTTGTTCATGCGCAATACGTTTTCTCTTATGGTCTCGTCTCTGCCTAGACCTTCCGCCATGGCCAGGGGGGGAGAAATCACCACTCTGTGTCTGAAGGGCTCCAGCCGATAGGAGACCACCGGCACCACGGGAACTTTAGCAAGGTGGGCAATGGCGGCAGGACCGCCGGCTGTGTAGCACATCCGGCCAAAAAAAGGGCCTCTGATTCCCGAGGAATCCCATGCCTGATCGGGAAGGAGGCCCAGAAATCCTCCATTTTTCGCAAAACGGACGGCATCCCTCATGATGAAGTGCTTTTCAATGGTACCTACCCCCATCACGGCCCTGTATTTTTCAATAAGCTCAGCCATGCCGGGATCATCAGGATTTCTTACTACAGCGGTCAGAGGGTATCCGGCCTGGGCAAGCCAGGCGGCCAGGAGCTCCCAGTTTCCCACATGGGCGGCCAGGATAATGGCTCCTTCTCCTGATCTTTTAAGATCGTCAAGGATCTCTTTTCCCTGAATCTCCCTTACCCAGGAGAGCACCTGCCGGGGATCCCTGACCAGGGAAAGGTACTCCGCCACCATCCATGCAATGTGCTGGTAGCACTTCTTTACCGTCTCTTTTCGCCATTTTTCGTCCGAGTCAGGAAAGGCAAGCCTCAGGTTTTCGAGGGCAACTTTTCTTCTGGGGCCGATCAGCCGCAGTCCTCCTGAAAAAAAAGCTGCCACTGCCTTTGCCCTGAGGCCAGGTCTTACCCATTTCCTGAAGGCATCAAGGGCTGCCGCCTTCCCCCTCATCTCTTCCTTCCCGCAAGGGACCGGTATAGATTTTCCAGTTTTTTAGCGCCCCGTTCGGGAGTGAACTGCTCCGCTGCAATGCGGCGGGCGGAAGCGGACGCACCCCGGCCGGCCTCTCCGGCCAGCAGGGAAAGGGCTTCTTTTATCTTTTCCGGACCGGCGGCGCAGTCCAGCCTAATATAGCCATCCCGGCCAAGGATCTCATCCATAAAGGAGGAAGGAGGAGAGGCGGAGGGCGCCCCCATAAGGGCTCCGTTGGCTGCAAGAAGGGCAAGGGAAGGGGTGGGTTCCTCTATCAGAAGAACCGCTCTTCCCGCAGCCAGAGCTGCCATTCCCTCCCTGCCGTCCTTTCCGATGTGGAGGATCCCGACGTCCAGGCCTTTCGGGAAGGAGTATTTTTCCATATTTTCAGCATCTCCTGCAAAGAGGCAGGTAAGGGCCTCATCCTCCGCTGTTTCCTGGGACAGCCCCTCTTCGCTCCAGTTGACCTTGACCTCCAGGGCCGGAGGGATATAGGTCTCCCCTCCCGCGCTCCCCGCAGCGGATAGCATGGTCGGGTGGCCCTTCCATTCAGTGTGGGGCTTAAATCCCGTATGAACTGTCCTGGCCCTGAATCGGACAAGGGGCCACCAGAGAGGGGGAGTCCCCCACAGATGCCATAGCCTTCCCCGGAAAAGGGCCGCCGAAATCCTCTCCAGCGTGGTCATGGAACGCCAGGAGAGGATGCCGGGAATGTCCAGGGCATCCGTCCCTGATGCGGCGAAGGCATTTATTGTCGCTCCTCCCTGGATCAGAGCCCTGCCGAGCGCGCCGGCCGCAGCCGCCTCCCAGGGAAGGAGGGATTCGCCAATGTACCAGAAGCACTCATTTTTAGGCATTTTCAGCCACCGTCCAGATCGATTTTAATCAAAATCTACCATGAAAAAGCGTTTTTTGCCCAGCCTTACAAAAAGATAGCGGTTCTCCAGCAGATGCTCTCCTGATATGCTGGCCGACTCGTCCGCAATTCTCTCCCCGTTGATATAAAGTCCCCCGCCCTTGATAAGCCTTCTGGCCTCGCTCTTTGATTGACAGGCTTTTGAGGCTGCCAGCAGATCTACAAGAGAAGCAGGGAAATCCCGGGGCCCCTTGCCTGTCGGCACTTCCCCGGCAAGGGTCGCCAGCATTCCTGATGAGAGCTCCCTGGGATCGAAGGCGTCGCCAAAGAGAATGGAGCTTGCGTTGACCACCGTTTCGGCACATTCAAAGCCGTGAACAATTTCGGTGACCTCCCGGGCCAGCCGTCTCTGGGCCTCCCTGCGCCCCCTGTCCCTTTCATGAAGAGCCATTATCTCTTTGATCTCATCCAGGGGCAGGAAAGTAAACAGCTTCAGAAGGCCCTCCACAGACTGGTCCTCGGTGTTCACCCAGAACTGGTAGAACTTATAGGGAGACGTCCGGTCCGGAGAGAGCCATACCGCCCCCTCCTCTGTCTTTCCGAACTTGTTCCCCGAGGATGTAAGAAGGAGAGGCTGAGTTGCGCCAAAGGCCGAGCCTCCGTTTTTTTTCCTTATCAGGTCCACCCCGTAGATGATATTGCCCTGCTGGTCATTTCCTCCCATCTGGAGGCGGCACCCGTAATTTGTAAAGAGATGAAGAAAGTCGTAAGCCTGCAGCAGGACATAGGAAAACTCGGTGTAGGAAATGCTTTTCTCGGGATCCTCCAGACGACTTTTTACGTACTCTCTGGCGACCATGGAGTTTACAGAGAAGTATTTTCCCACATCCCGCAGGACCTCCAGGAAGGTCAGATCCTTCAGCCAGTCGTAGTTGTTTATCATTAAGGCCGAGTTGGCGCCGCAGTCAAAATCGAGAAAATGAGCCAGCTGCTCCTTGACTCCTTCCAGGTTTTCTCTGACCTTTTCAAGAGTCAGCAGATTTCTCTCCTTGCTCTTGCCAGAAGGGTCACCGATCAGTCCGGTCCCCATGCCGGCAAGGGGAATAGGTCTGTGGCCGCACTTCTGAAGCCACGCCAGGGCCATGATCGGGATGAGATGGCCTACGTGGAGGCTGTCAGCTGTCGGGTCAAAGCCCACATAAGCAGTGACCATCTCGCTTTTAAAAAGAGCCCCGAGTTCTTCCTCGTGGCTGCACCATTCAATATGTCCCCTCTCCCTGAGGACTTTTAATGCATCCTGAAACATTCTATTCCCTCCTGGTCTTGTCTTCGTTGTGGTGCTGAGGCATGATCATTCGCCCCTTGCAGCATTATCTGCAGTTTCCCATTGCAAAACACCTTCCCCCAGAGATGGTATTACAACTGTCAGAGCGCCCATTTTTTCAAGCTCTTCTGATACTCTGGAGGCTGTTTTTTTATTTATTCCAAGTCCGCGCCCAATTTTTCCGGCGATAGCATCAATCTCCAGGAGGCTCGTTATTGTACGGCCCAGGGCAGGGCCATCCACATATGCCCAGAAAAGCGACCTCCCCGTCTCTTTAAGCAGAGGCACCATGTCCGCAATGGTCTGGCTGTTTTTCTGCCTGAAAACATCGCCATCCACAATGCCCAGCCTCAGCATGCGGTAGTTGGCAGCACAAAGAATGGAAAAGGGTATGGCTGCTACTCCTCCGGCAGGAAAGCCCTTTATCTTTTCCACGCCCGGGACCAGGGAGGTCCAGTCCTTCCTCCAGAAGGACCGGGCAAAGGCCTCTCCCGCAGCTCCTCTGCCGGAGAGCTGCAAAAGCACCCCCGGCAGGGGAAATATCAGAAGTTTTCCTCTGCCGGAAAGGGAGGCCGTGAGAGGTCCCCCTGATATATCCTCCAGGTCTCTGCCTCTGAGCCCCAGTATTTCTCCTATTCCATATCTGTTAAGCCCCTCCTCCTCGATGAAGGGCGCCGGAAGATGGGGAAGGTTTATCCCAAAAGACGCAATGAAGGGTTCAAGGGCAAGATAATCCCCCTCCCAGCCTACCGGTTCCAGTCCACCGGGGAGGTAGTCGGGGAAGAGCTCTTCTCCGCCCTCTGCGCTCCATCTGAGCCTCCCTCCGGAATCAGAAAGGCGCCATGCTCCGGTGAGGGAAAGGCCTCCTGGTCTCACTTTTGGCCAGAACTTTGACAGAAACCGGGAGACTATGCCCCCGTCGTACAGGTAAAAGTGGTTTGGCCATTTTCTCTCCAGCTCCCAGGGGATAGCCATGCCCCCCTCTCCTTTTTCCAGTGCTTCAACCATGAGAGAAACTTTTTCCGGAGAGGAGCCTATCATTATGAGGTCTTTTGCTTTTGCAAAATACAGAGGAAAGAGGGGAGCCGGCCCTTCAAGCTTGAACAGACCGGGAACAGGTCCTTCCGTCTCCCCCGGAGCAGGCTGAAGTTCTGCCCATTGGGGGGCCTCCCGCCATCCGCCGCTGTCCTTATCTCTGAATCGGGCGACTCCATCAAAGTCAACCCTTCCCAATCTGGCGGAGAAGAGGGCTGCAACTTCTTCCGCACCCTTAAGCAGAGGCAGAAGCCTGTCGAGCGACCTTCCGAGGGATCCGGTTTTCTTTTCATCAGCCAGAAAAGGATGTCTCATTGCTCCAAAGGCATCTCCGCTGCCCTCAAAGAACAAGAAGGGTATTCCTTCATCAGGAGCGGGGATTACCGCCGGCAGTCCCGCCTCTTTTTTGCCAATAAATATCAGAGCGCTGGTCAGGCTCAGAAGGAACAAAATTCCCGCAAGGAAAATCCTCCTGCCCATTACTTCAGGGCCCCCATGGAGCAACTGGCTTCAGCAGATTCATGCAGGAAGAGGCAGATCAGCGCCCTTTTCAGCTCAGCCATGCTTAACTCCCCTCTTTCTGCTGGCCGTCTCAAGGAGAATTTTAGTGGACTGCAGCAGGGGCAGAATATCTTGTTCCGTCCCATCTTCTCTGTTCTCCCTCAGGCTGGCGGCAAGGGCAAGGATTTCAGCAAGCACGGCAGCCGTTTTTTCATCCTTTGCAGCCGCGGCTCTTTCCTGCAGGCCGGGGGATACGGTCCCGTTCGGCTCAAGGAGTATCTCCTGTCCCTGTAAGGGGACGGCAGATCTCATTCCTGCCTCCTCCAAAGTCTCGGAGAAGGCTTTGGAGGAGGCAGGCTCTCCGTGGGTGACCAGAAAGAGGGGATCTGTATTGAAGTTTGATGCCCAGGCGAGAAGGTCATCCCTGTCTCCGTGAGCCGAAAACCCGTTTATTGTATGGATGGCAGCCTTCACCGTCACGTCCTCCCCGGCAATGCGGACATGTTTTTCGCCGTCCACTATTCTGCGCCCAAGGGTACCTTTGGCCTGATAGCCTACAAAAACAAGATGGTTAGCAGGCTCCCAGATGCCGTGCTTCAGGTGATGGACGATACGGCCTCCGTTTATCATGCCGCTGCCGGCCACTACCACTCCGTGATCTATATCGTTTATGGCCCTTGAATCGTCCACAGTGGATACGTACTTGAGCATCCCGGGCGAAAAAGGGTCTCTGCCGAGGTTAATAAACTGCTGTATCTCCGAGGAGAGAAGGTTCATATGCTTTTTGTAGATTTCCGTGGCCTTTACTCCCATGGGAGAGTCAAAGAAGATGGGGATATCCCCGTCTATGATTTCCTCATACCAGAGTCGGGACAGCTCATAGAGCACTCTTTGGGCCCGGTCCACCACAAAACTGGGAATAAAAACTTTTCCTCTGTCCTTCAGGGCAGCGGTTATCACGTCCTGAAATTCTTCGCGGCTCTCGGCATTGCTGCGGTGGAGCCTGTCTCCGTAGGTGGATTCTATGACTACGTAGTCGGCAGAGGAGATAATGGCAGGGTTCCGCTCCATTACAGTGTCCTGGGGGCCAAGGTCGCCGCTGAAGACGATTTTAACTTCCTTTTCATCCTCTGTAAGCCAGACTTCAAGGATTGCACTTCCCAGAATATGGCCTGCATCCCTAAAACGGACCGACACCCCGGAAGCTACCTGAATCTTTTCGTCATAATTTACGGCCTCCAGATGGGGCATTGTCCGGTCAACATGATCGGCGCCGTACAGAGGTTCGACTGCAGGAAGCCCCCTGCGGGAATTTTTCTTTGTCTTCCACTCCGCCTCTTCCCTCATCAGATTGGCAGAGTCGTACCAGAGGACCTTTACAAGCTCCATGGTAGGCAGGGTGGCAAAAACCTTTCCACTGAAGCCTTCCTTGACCAAAAGAGGGATCCTTCCGGAATGGTCCATATGGGCATGGGTCAGGAGAACTGCATCTACACTGCCGGCTGAAAAAGGAAAAGGATCCTTGTTCTTCTCCTCGCTCTTGCCCTGAAACATTCCGCAATCCACGATCACCCTTGCTGACCCGCATTCGATAAGATAGCACGAACCAGTGACCTCACCGGCGGCGCCAAATATTTCAAGCTGCATTGAACATCCTCCTTTAGAGGTTGGGTCTTTACCCCTGACGGGGATAACTAAACCGCAATCTCCTCCGCTCCGGCCGGAAGCACGCATCTTACCAGAGTTCCTCTTCCCGGGCTGGATTCAATTTCGAGCCTGCCGCCCACCAATCGCATCCGCTCCAGCATGTTGGCAAGCCCCCTGTGCCCCTCAACGCGCAGCGTTTCAAAGTTCAGATCCGGTTCAAAACCTGTTCCGTTATCCTGGAATTCAAAGACAACCCAGTCGTCCTTTGCAAATATTTCCGCGCTCATCTCAGTGGCTCCGCCGTGCCGAACCGCATTGGACACTCCTTCCTGGAATATCCTGAACAGGGAAAGGAGCTTTTCACGGCCCAGATCTACCCCGTCGTCCACGTCCATGGTGATGGATATGCTGTAATGGCGGGCCAGCCGGTTAGCAAGCTCGGTCATCATCTGCTCAAGCCCGAGATCTATCCACGGGGGGGAGAGTTCATCGCACATCTCCCGGAGCTCCCTCACCACCACCTGGGCGGTCTCCTCCGCCAGGGCCAGGTGCTCCCTCATTCCCTCATCATCGCCGGCCATCCTGGAGAGACGGATCTGCTGAATCATGGCAGTTATATTCTGGATGGGACCGTCATGAAGCTCCATGGCAATGCGGGATTTTTCCCCTTCCTGCACCCGGACAATATCGTTTACATATCTGTTCCTCAGAAGAGATCTCTCCACCGCCGTCCTTGCCAGCTTATGAAGGACCTCCCTGAGGCTGCCTATCTCGCTCACCGCCACCGGGTCCAGCAGAGCGGGAAGGTCTTTTCCCCACTTAAGGGTTTCTATCTCTCCAACCAGCCCTTTCAGCGGCATAATGAGCCATCTCCACAAGGCCCACAGGGCAAGGAGAATTCCCACCCCCATGAGCAGGATAAGAATGGGCCATAGCCGCCCCACCCTTACGAGGGGACCAAGGAGCTGGTCCCATGCCACAGCAGCTATTACGAACCGATCTCCTCCGCTTACCGGATTTACGGCCATAGTGTACAGATTACCTTCGTCGTCCTTGATCTCCACAGCTCTGCCTATGGGAATGCCGGGGCGCCATACATCCTTCAGATCCCTGGCGCCGGGAGATGTGAAAAGAATTCTCCCATCAGCAGCGATCACCGCTACCCATCCCGGAAGGGAGGGGCCCCAGGTAAAGACTCTTATCCTTCGTATCTCAACGGACGTCAGTTCCCCTCCCCATCTCATGGTATCGCTGGTAGAGAGCCTTGAGGCCACGTTTTCAGCGAGATCCTGGACATAGGACCGGGCCACAGACTCCATGGCCCACTCGTGCTGGATGAGGCCAAATCCGGAGACAAGGAGCACCGCCAGGGCCGGCAGCAGTATGGCAAAGGTTATGATCAGAAGGAGGTGACGCCTCATTCAAGAAGTTCCTCCAGGGTGACCACTCCGTATTTCAGGGCAAGGAGCAGCGCCTCAGTCTTGTTTTTTGCCCCGAGCTTGTCGTAGATGGAGGCAAGATGGGTCTGCACCGTCCGTTCACTAATAAAGAGCTTGGCAGCTACCTCTTTGCTGGAAAGGCCTTTTGAGGCCAGGATGAGCACTTCTCTCTCCCGGGCCGACAGGGCTTCAGGAACAAATTCCCGGTCTCCCACGGCCGCAGCCACCTCGGAGTCAAGATAAAATCCTCCTCTGGCTACAGTAGCTATGGCCCTTGAGATCTCCTCGGGAGTAGCGGTCTTTAAAACAAAGCCCCTGGCCCCCGCCCTGAGGGATGCCATGACATACTGCTGGGCATCGTAGGAAGTGAGCATTACCACCGAAACGGGCAGCCCCGCCTCCTTTACCCTTCTGGCCACCGATACGCCATCCTCTCCGGGCATGCGGATATCCAAAAGAGCTACATCGGGAGCAAGCTCCTCAATTAGTTTCCAGGCCTGGAGCCCGTCTTCTGCCTCTCCTACGAGCTCTACAGTGCTCTCCCTGGCAAGATAGGCGGAAATGCCCGCCCTGGTAAGAGGATGGTCATCAGCAAGAATTACCCGTACCGCCATCTTTTTTCACCTCCTTCTCCCCTCAGCTGCCAGCCTGCTCCCCCAGGCCTATTTCAGTCTCCACTTCCCTCAGGGCCAGAATTACCCACTCTATCACCGTATCCAGGGGCATGGGTATCATCTCAGCGCCCTTTTGGATAAGCTCCCTGTCCACTCCCCTGGCAAAGGACTTGTCCTTCCACTTTTTCTTTACCGACTTCACTCCAAGGTCTGAAAGGGATCTGCTGGGCCGTACAAGAGCAGTGGTGATCACAAGACCGGTGAGTTCATCCACGGTGTAGAGGACTTTCTCCATATCACTCTCGGGCCTTGTATCAGAGCATATGTTCCAGCCGTGAGCGAGGACTGCCCGGCTGAGGTATTCAGGGAATCCGGCCTCTTTTAGCCATCTCGCCCCTTCATGGGTGTGCTTTTCGGGCGTTTCCTGGGTGATCTCCCAGTCTATATCGTGCAGAAGGCCGGCGAGTCTCCATTTTTCCACATCGCCATCCATTTTCTCAGCGAAATAACCCATAGCGGCCTCTACGGCGAGGGCGTGCTTTATATTGCCCTCGGCCTTGTTATACTTGCGAAGGAGCTCCATTGCTCCCTCCCTGGTGACTTCCATGATTTTCCCTCCTTGTAAGTTATTGCGGCTCCGGCGGGAACAGTCCCTCAAGCAGGCTGCATACCGAAGGAAAAACGTCTCCGTCCAGTCTGTCCACTGCCATGGAAGCCTCCCTTCGCATGGCGGCCGCAAGGTCATCCGGGTAGGAATGGACGTAGACAAGCCTTTTGACCCCTGCATTTATCATGGCCTTGGTGCAGAAAGAGCACGGCTCATGAGTGCAGTAAATGGTTGCCCCCGCCGCGCTGGTTCCCACTGCGGCAGCCTGGGCAATGGCGTTCATCTCTGCATGGGAGCCACGGCATATTTCATGCCTTTCACCGGAAGGTATTCCCAGCTTCGCCCTTAAGCAGCCCACTTCCCCACAGTGAGGAAGGCCTTTCGGAGCGCCGTTGTAGCCTGTGCTGATAATATGGTTTTCCCTGACTATTACAGCCCCTACCTTTCTGCGGAGACAAGTGCTCCTCAGGGCTGCCACTCCTGCAATCATCATGAAATAAGAATCCCAGTCGGGACGCTCCCCCTTCATGCGCCTACCTCCATCCATGTTTTCCCATGATCGATTATAGCACCCGTACCCTGCGATTCTGCAAATTATGGGGGTCTGAAATACGGCAGGCAGATTAAATGGTATGATACACAGGATCCTAAATTCCCGTATTTTCGGACAAACAAGGGGACGTCATGCTCTTTTTTCGCAACACTGACCGAAAAGTACTGTCATGGTGCTGCTACGACGTAGGCAATTCAGCCTTTGCCACGACTATTATGGCAGCCGTCTTTCCCGTTTATTTCAAGGAAGTGGCCGCCTCAGGGCTTGCACCGAATATTTCAACAGCCTACTGGGCTTATGCCTCGGCCGTCGCCCTTCTTGCAAGCGCTTTTTTTGCCCCTGTTCTGGGCGCAGCGGCTGACGTAAAGGGCTCAAAAAAGAAGATGCTCCTTATTTTTACCATCCTGGGCATAATTTCATCGGGGGGAATGGCTTTCATCGGACCGGGAGACTGGATGCTGGCCCTTCTTCTGATGGTAGGGGGATCGATTGGCTTCTCTGCATCCATGATCTTTTACGATGCCCTTCTTCCGTCGCTGGTCCCCCCTCACAGGATAGACACTGTCTCTGCACAGGGCTATGCTCTGGGCTACCTCGGAGGAGGGGTCCTTCTTGCGGTAAACCTTCTGTTCATTCAGCTCCTTCCCGGCACACTAGGGGCGAGGCTTTCATTTTTGTCCGTAGCGGTCTGGTGGGGTCTTTTTACTGCTCCTATTATGTTCTTCGTGGACGAACCTCCTTCCAGGCCGGAGGGAAAAAACCTTCGCGGGAGCGCTCTTTTCCTGGAAGGTATTGAAAGACTGAAGACAACCTTCAGCGAGATAAAAACCCATAAAAATTTGTTTATTTTTCTGCTGGCCTTCTGGCTCTATAACGACGGCATAGGCACCATCATAAGAATGGCAGCCATCTACGGCGCCAATCTGGGCATCCCCATGTCCCACCTTGTGGGAGCCCTTCTGGTGACCCAGTTCGTGGGAATACCCTTTTCCCTGATTTTCGCCGTGCTGGCAGTAAGAGTCGGAAGCAAAAAGTCCATCCTTACGGGTCTTTACTTATATCTTGCCATCACCTTTGCCGCAATCTTTGTTCGGGAAGTCTGGCATTTCTGGGCGCTGGCCATAGCGGTGGGGATGGTCCAGGGAGGTACTCAGGCCATAAGCAGGAGCTTTTTTGCCTCCATGATACCGAAGGACAGGACTGCAGAATTTTTCGGATTTTACGATATATCGAGCAAATTTTCGGGGATTCTGGGCCCTGCCGTCTTCGGCCTCGTCACCCAGATCGCCGGCTCCAGCAAGCCGGCAATTGCGGTACTTTCCTATACCTTTATCCTCGGCATAGCTATTCTTAGAAAAGTGAAGGGGTAATGCTATCCCCTGGTCGCCAACACAGATAAGCATCTCGGAGGTGAGGCCATGGCTGGCTTTTTGGTGATTTCCACAGGCGGTACGATTGCGTCAAGACCGGGGAGTCTGGGGCTTGCCCCCTCCCTTCCGGGAGAGGAGCTTCTCTCCTCTCTGGGAGGACTTGACCGCTACGGGGCCATAACTATGCTGGATCTTTTCTCCAAGGACAGCTCCAACATGTCCCCGGAGGATTGGAAGATGATGGCCGGCTCTTTGAGGGCTGAAGAGGCCAAT
>JBMNVK010000003.1:0-43936 GCA_050946755.1 Aminivibrio sp.
CTTTTTTATTTCAATGCCGAAAAGATTCCATGTTGTTATTTCCAGAGTATTTCTTGTACTTAGATTGCCCTGGTGTTTTTCACAGGATTGCCTGTGCTGACTTGTTCAGGAAACCCTAATTCTCTTCATCAAAAGCCCTATCTCATCAGTGGAGGAAAAGCCGTCCAGAACGGCTACGAACTCGTCGCCTCCGAGCCGGGCTACCGTGTCCTGCTCTCTTACCGCCCCTGTAAGCCTTTCCGCAACGGACATAAGCAGCAGATCCCCCGTCTCATGACCGTAGGTATCGTTTACGGCCTTGAAGCCGTCAAGGTCGATAAAGACCGCTGCAGCCAGGACGTCCGCCCTTCTGGCTCTGGCGATGGCCATCTCCAGACGGTCCATCAGCAGGTAGCGGTTTGGCAGGTCGGTCAGCGGATCATGATACGCCAAATGGCTAAGGCGCTGCTGCTCCGCCTTAATGTCCCCTATATGGGTAAGGGATCCCGCGTAGTGAGTGATGTTTCCCCGGCTGTCCCTCACCCCGCTGATGCTCAGCCATACGGGGTAAACCTCGCCTGTTTTGCGCCGGTTCAAAGTCTCACCCTGCCAGGCGCCGTCCTTCTTCAGCATGTCCCAAAATCTCTCGGGGGCATCAGGGGTAATCTGCTGGGCGCCGAAGATATCAGGCCTTTTGCCCCTGACCTCCTCAAGAGTATAGCCCGTTAGCCGCTCCAGGGCCAGATTTCCGTCCTCTATCAGGCCGTCAGCGTCGGTGATCACTATGCCCTCCGTAGTGGTCCGGAATATCTTGTCGGCCAGCAGCAGCCTGTCCATGCTCTTCCGCAGCTCCGCCGTTCTCTCGGCCACCTTGTGCTCCAGCATCTCCCTGTGGCGAAAGGCCACCCCCGCCGCCCCGGACGCTGAAAGGGAGATAAAAAGCCCCGTCAGCAGGGCCAGCAGGCCGTGACTCAGGGGATGGTGCAGAAGAAAATCGGGACCGGGAAGCATATCAGCCACAAAAGTCCTCCCAAAGGCGAAGATGGGGCGGATGCTGCAGAGAGGAAGATCGGCGGATATGCCCATGCCCCCGAAGCAATCCGGAAGGTCCGGGCCAAAGGGGCCCGCCACAGGCGCCGCTTCTCCGTCGGTCAGCTCCCATAGCCTCATGACCAGGTCTCTCTCTCCTCCCATTGCCGCCTTCGTCAGGAAAGAGTCCAGGTCCAGAGAGAAGGAGGTTAACCCCATAAGCCTGCGAGAGCCGTCTCGCTCGTGCACGGATTTGAAAACCCTAAGCTCCTTCCTGTTCCCTTTGAGACCCGGCCGCAGCCGGACTTCTGATGACGATGGCAGGCCGGTTGAGGCGGCAAGTTCTATGGCCTCCCAGTCCTCCTCATCCGGCCAGTCAAAGCCCGCACCGCTGCCAGGGGCAGGAATCCACTCCGCAGACTTCACCTCCGGCAGGTCTTCAAGGTGCTTGATGAAGTGTTCAAACTCGTCCTCCCTCACCTCTTCGGAGGACTCCATGTACCGGACGAGGCTCATCAGGGCCACGTTGCGGATGTTTTCAAAAAGATTGTTAAGCTTGCCCGATCGGGCGCCGGCAATGGCCGTAAAAGCCCTTCCCCTGTCGAAGTTTTCCCTCTCGTGAATCATGAGGGCAACGGATAGGGTGAGAATGAGGCCGATCAGCAGAACAAGCCCGGCTTCCCCATATCTTAAGCGGGTTCTGAGGGCCAGAACAGGCCAGGCGCCTAAAAATGCGGCCGCCAGGGCGACCCCTGCGGCAACGGGGAGGACGGCGGCAGCGCGGACGATTTTTTGCCAGTTTTCGCCCGCCCCATCCAGGATCAGGATTGCCTCCCTGCGGTTGGTATCTGGGTTTACCAGGGAAGTTAATGAAAAGACTCTTGTTCCCACTCCATCAGAGATGGGGCCAACAACGACGGCGCCTTTTTCTTCCAGGGCGGAAAGAAACAAGGAGTCAGCTTTATCGTAATTTTCCCCTGGCCCGAAATCCGCCTCGTCGCCTAAGGGCTCCGAGTCCACATATAAAAATAGGGCCCCCTCTGGACGGCGCCCCGCAAGGGTCAGTTTTCTGATGGCTGGAAAGGCCTGCAGCACTGCTCCAAGCTGCTCTTTGAACCGCAGGTATTCAGGCTTGATGAGATCTTCCGGGGATCCGGAGAGGGCAGAAAGATTATCAAACCTCAATGCTTCAGCGATGATACGGCCCTGGCGGCCCAGCTCCTCCCTCATGAAGCTGTCTCTTTCCTCCATCCTTTCCAAGCCAAGGAAAATTCCCCCGGCCAGGGCGACTATCGCCAGCAGAGCGCAAAATATCATCAGACGGGGCGCCCCTCTGGCTGCGGACAAAAGGGTCATGGCAAAAAAGACACCTCCAAAACTTGGCGGGAGGCCTTTCCCAGGGACAGGAAGCTTTCAGGCCTCTCCGTTTCTCTGTGGACACTCAAGACGCAGGGCCAACAATAAGAGCAAAATTCCTGATTGTTATTATAGTGCAGATGTTTTTTAAAAATAAGTGCGTTTTGCCTGCTCAGAAGTTAAAATACTCTCTCTCTCTCTCTCCTCTACCTCAGAAATTCCTCAATTGCCTCCCCCAACCGGGCAAAGGCCGCCTCCAGTTCGGGCATAAGCAGCAGCAGAGTCTCTTCGTCACCGCCGACGCCGGCCTTCTCGGCTCTAAGGGCAAGCCTCTCTACCTCCTCGCCCCCTATACCCCCCGCCGCCCCCTTCAGAGTGTGGGCATGCTCCGCCGCTCCCTTCCAGTCTCCGGCGGCCGTACGCTCTCTGATCCCCGCCAGTTCGGCGGACAGCTCGTCGGTGAAATCGGCCAGGATCTCCCCGGCGGCCTCTCTGTCCCCTCCGAGATTCTCCAGCAGAAATTCCGGCGCAAAGACTTTCAATAAGTTTTCGTCCAATTTCTTTTCATGCCTCCCTTTTGCAGGGTCCCTCTCCAGAACAAGCCTGTAAAGGGCTTCGAGAAAAATTTGCCGGTCTATGGGTTTTGAGATGTATTCGTTCATTCCCGCTTCGATGCACCGTTCTCTGTCTCCGGGCATGGCGTGGGCCGTAAGGGCTATTACAGGAACGGGGGGCAGCCCCTTGGCCCGCTCCCTCATACGAATTGTCCGGGTAGCCTCCAGGCCGTCCATGACCGGCATCTGCACATCCATAAGGACGGCGTCGTACCTGTCTTTTTCCAGGGCGGCCACAGCTTGGGCGCCGTCCTCAACAATATGGACCTCTATGCCCGCCCCGGTTAGGATGGCGGCAATTACCCTGCGGTTAACGGCGTTGTCCTCTGCCGCCAGAACTCTCAGCCCGACAGGACGCTCCGACTTCAAAACATCCGGTTCGGCGTCGGGGTCCGGCTCGGCATCTTCCTCCAGGCAGAGAGTTTCATACACTTTAATCGTAAACCAAAACTCCGTCCCCCGCCCCCCTCCGACCAGGCCGGAGGGACTGGATACGCCTATCTCCCCGCCCATAAGCTCCGCCAGCTCTTTTGAAATGGCAAGGCCAAGGCCCGTCCCCCCGTGCTGCCTGGTCAGGGAGGGATCCACCTGGGAGAATTTTTCGAACAGCTCCTCCAAAGCCTCTTTCGATATCCCTATGCCCGTGTCGGCTACGGAAAAACGAAGGGTATGCCGGCCTCTGCTGTCCGTTCCCACCCTGCTCACAGTCAGGATGATTTGCCCGGCGGCAGTGAACTTTACGGCGTTATCCAGCAGGTTGGTCAGAATCTGCCTTATCCTGAACCTATCCCCCAGAATGCAGGACGGCGTAGCCGGGGATACGCCTCCCTGGAAGTCAAGCCCCTTAACCGACGCCCGGGCGGCGCTGAAGGCGAAGATTTCCTCCATAAATTTCGTTAGACTGAACTCCTCCTCCCGGAGCTCCAGCTTTCCTGCCTCGAGCTTGGAGAAATCCAGCACGTCGTCAATAAGAGCCAGAAGGTGCCTCCCGCTGGACCTCAGGAGGTCTAAATACTCCCTCTGTTCGGGATTGAGAGGGGTATCCTCCAGGATATCCGCCAGGCCTATCACTCCGTTGAGGGGGGTACGGATCTCGTGGCTCACGTTGGCCAAAAACTGGCCCTTGGCGATGTTGGCGGCGTCCGCCCTGTTAGCCATCTCCCTGGCCTCTTCCAGAGCTTTCTCCAGGGAGGCGTTGGCGGCCGCAAGCTCCGCCCTGGCCTTTTCCAGGGCCTGCATGTTCAGCTTTTGTTCGGTTATGTCGTGAACCATGCCCACAGAGCGGACAATCCTGCCCGAATTGTCCTTGAAGTGGACGCACCGTTCGTGGAGGTATAGGGTTTTTCCCGTTTCTTTATTGATCACCCGGTGTTCAAACTCGTACTTATCCCGGCCCTCCGCCACAGAGGATGAATAGGCGTCGTCCAGGGCGTCTCTGTCGTCGGGGTGCACCGCGTCCAGAAAAGCCCCGTAGGTCTGGGGGGAATCCGGCGGAAGCCCGAAAAGACGGTAGACCTGATCAGACCAGGTCAGCACTCCCGAAGATACGTCAAGGACCCAGCTCCCCAGCCGGGCTATCTCCTGAGCCTCCAGGAGCATTGCCTCGCTCTCCTGCAGGGTTTTGGTCCTCTCCATTACCAGCTCCTCCAGGGCCTCTCCCCTGCCGGTGAGGGCAGATACCATAAAGAAGACGACCAGGGTTACTAAAAACCCAGCCGCCAGCAGGCTCCAGCCGGGGTCGGAGGGGTACAGGTCGGTAAAGGAGGACTCTTTATGAACGGAGATTACGAGGGTCTTGCCGAAGATGGAGAGGGGAAAGACGAAGGAGCCCGGTGCGATCTGGCTTCCCCCTTCCCGACCACACTCGTGGCCGGGCTTTGAGCAGGCCAGAAGCTCGGGGGGGCCGTCCGGCCTGACCAGGTAGATTTCAACGACGGACGCAGATGCCGCTTCATCCCCAGACAGGATGCCCGAATGAACCAGAAGGTCGGTCGGCCTGATCCAGGCCAGGGTGAACCCCTTAATCCCACCCCCAAACGGCCTGAAGACGGGCCGGAGGATGAGAAACCCCTTGTCCTCCGCCGATTCATGAATCAGGGCTACAGGGTCTGTGGCCAGGATCCTCCCCGTCGTCAGGCTGTCCCTGATGGTTTTGAGCCGGACCGGATTGGAGCCCATGTCGTAGCCCAGGATGGAAACGTTTTCCTGCCGGGGTGAAACGTAGGTAACCACATAGTAGCTGTCCCTCCCCCCGGCCGCCATTTTGTAGCCCCGGGAGTCCATCTGCCAGATGCCGGATTTGAACCTCTTGCCAAAGCTCTCCCGCTCTTCTTCCGGCACCACTGTCACCCACTCCCAGCGTTTCACCACCGGGTCCCGGGCCAGAAATTTCACAAAGCTGTAAAACTCCCCCTCCTCCGCCCCGTCCCTCGTCTCGAAAAAGGAGCTGATGGCCTCCAGTCTGACGGCGCACAGATCGTTCAATGCTCTGACGGTCTGAAGGACATTTTTCTCCGCCAGCCTGAAGAAGAGAAGCCTGGATTCATAGGCGGATTGACGGCGATAGGAGAAGAAAAAAGCAAGGGTTAAAATTGCGCATGCAGCGGCGGCCATGACGGCCTCCGCCCTTCCGCGCCTTCCTTTCCTCTCCTGAGGAAGGGATGAACGCCATCTAAGGAAGACTCCTCCCCCTATCGCCAGGAGGCAGAGCGCCCCCAGGGCCGCAAGGGGCAGCCGTACGGCGCCCCATATGCTGCTCCCGAACAGGGAAGGATCCACATCGAGCCAAAGGACCGCTTCGGCGCCGGAGGATATCCCGTCTCCCAGGGGGGCGAAGACGGCTATCCCCTTGTCCGCCCGGACGCCCCGGGGCATCACCGCCTCCCCCTTTCGCTCCTTCAGTGCCTTCAGGGCAGGGAGGCGAAGCTCCGTGGGCAGAGGGCGGGAGGAAGGCTCCCCGTCCTCCCGCCGGCCCTCAGAGCAGATCCGGAGGGAGGGCTCCCCTTCTGAATCCGCTTCCACGAAGCGCAGGGCCCGTAGGGTTGGAAAGGACTGCTTCAGGGCGGAGAAATGGTCCCTTATCAGCTCTCTGCCGAAGGCGTCGCCGCAGGAAGGGGGCTCCGACCCCATTCCTCTGGCGAGATGCCCCGCCCAGCTGACCAGATCCCGTTTAAGCCGGACCTCTTCCTGGAAGGCATTTTCAAAGAGCAGAAAGAAGGCCGCGGACAGTCCCAGGAGAATAAAAAAGCCGGTAAATTTAAGAAAAATACTGTCGGAAAGCCTCTCGGAAAACCAGGGCTTTTTCTTCGACATACGCCCGCCTCCTCCTTCCCGCAAAAACGTATAATTCCCGTTCCACCAGTTGAAGAGTACCCTAACGGAGGGGAAAACTCAACGCCGCAATCTCCCCCCAGGCCCGAAAACGGCGAGGGAACCCTGAACTATGTTAAAATTTCTTTCGAAGAATAAGAGCAGGAGGGCGATCATGAGTACTCCAACCCAAAACACCCTGGCAATAATTTGCAGCGGCGGCCCCGCCCCCGGAATGAACGGCGTCATCAGCTCCGTTACCATCGAGGCCAGAAAGTCGGGCTGGGACGTTTTCGGTATTTACGACGGCTTTTCTCACCTCGCCAGGGGAGATAAGAAGATAACGCCCCTTACCATCGATATGGTAAGCCGGATACATTCCGACGGCGGAAGCATTTTAAGGACATCCCGGTTCAACCCCACCAAAAGCGAGGAGCACCTACGAAGAGTGGTGGAGACCCTTACAGAGCTTGGCGTGACCCATCTGGTTACCATCGGAGGGGACGATACCGCCTATGCGGCATCACAGATTGCCGACTACGCCAAAAAGAGCCTGGGCCTGACCATAAACTTCGCTCACGTGCCCAAGACCATCGACAACGACCTGCCCCTGCCCGAGGGGATCCCCACCTTTGGCTTTGAGACGGCCCGGTCCCTGGGAGCCCAGCTTGTCACCAACCTCATGGAGGACGCCAAGACCACGGGACGGTGGTTCCTGGCGGTGGCCATGGGCAGAGTGGCGGGCCATCTGGCCCTGGGCATAGGCAAGAGCGCCGGCGCCACCATAACCATCATCCCCGAGGAGCTGCCCGAGGGCGAAAGAATTCCCCTCTCGACGATAGTGGACATCATCGCAGGCTCCATCATCAAGCGTCTGGCGGCCGGAAGAAACTACGGAGTGGCGGTGACCGCCGAGGGGCTTATTGAGAGAATCTGCATCGAGGATCTGGAGGCGGCGGACTGCATCGAATTCGACGACCACGGCCATTTGCGGTACGCCGAGATAAACTTCTCCGATGTGCTGAAGAGGGAGCTTCTGGCGCGCCTTAACTCCCTTGGCATCAAAATGACCATAAACAATAAGGAGATAGGCTACGAGGTGCGGTGCGCCCCGCCAAACGCCTTCGATATAGAGTACACCCGGAACCTGGGCTACGGCGCCTTCGACTTTCTGAGGCGGGGCGGCACAAACGCCCTTATCAGCATTCAGAACAACCAGATAGACCCCATCCATTTTGACGAGATCATGGACCCTGCCACCGGCAAGACCAGAGTTCGCAGAGTGAACACCAACTCCATCCAGTACCGGATTGCCCGGGAGTACATGATCCGCCTCGAAAGGCGGGACTTTGAGGACGGCGCCGAGCTGGAGAGGCTGGCGGCAACGGCAGGCCTGTCGCCGGAGGAATTCCGGAGGCAGTTCCGGTACGTAAGCGAATTTTAGATGCTCTCCCCGGCGGAGATAGGGCCCTTCATGGCCTCCACCCGCCCCAGAAGGACCATGAGATAGATCAGCACTCCGCCGTTGGCGGACAGCACGGCCCCGACCACAAGGCCGGGGATAACCCCGGGAAAGAGCATGGAGGAGCCGAACATGACCGACAGGACCCCCAGGGCGGTCTGAGTGACGTAGAGCCTTCTGAGCAGCAGAAGAGCGTCCCCTGAGGCGGTCTTTTTTGCGCCCAGCAGGCTGCCCAGGGACTTTATAAAGGTCAGGACGCCGCCTGCGATGTTCAGCACCGCCACGAGAAAGGCGATAACCCCCTCGAGAAGGCCCGGCACGATGCAGGAGATTACGCCCACCGCCGCCGTCGCCAGGCCCAGGAACGTCATGGCGGCGGACCGGGGGAAGGCCCCCAGAGGGGTGGCGCCGGAGGCGGCCATCTGAACGGCGAAGATCACCATCAGCAGCCCCAGCTGGGCGTTGGGGGCGAAGGGCAGAATGCCCAGGCTTACGGGGAGCAGCAGCAGCCCCAGCAGTATCATGAATACCCCGACCATGAGCAGCATCCCCTGGCCGAAGGGGATGGGAGGCCGTCCCTCTGTCTCGGGCTTCGAGGCAGGGTATACTTTATAGACGGAGGCCAGAACCCGCCCAAGATTTAAAACCATTGCCCCATGAAGAAGCAGCGCAGGAACCAGCCACCAGCCGGCCTCCCCGCCGGAGGCGGAGAGAAATGCGGCCCCCGTGAGAACGGACGTCAGGTAGACCGCCGGAACCCATACCGCCAGCGGCTTTACAACTCCTCTAAGACTCAGCCACAGACGGATCTTCTCAGGGGACAAAACGGCCTGAACGAGCATAACAATGCCCCCGGGACCAAGGCAGAAGAAGAGCATCCAGCCCCCAATCCAGGCGGGTACGGAGGGTATGACGCATATGGCCACCCCCGCCGCTGCGATGACCGCGCCTGCGCCGAGAAGAATTCCCGATGGGGGAAGGTCGCCGAAGGGCGTCTTTCCCATAAGCACGGTCTGCAGGGCGAAGTAAAAGAGGATAAGCCCCGCCAGTCCATTGCTGTAGTAGGGTATGGCGCCGGCCAGGGCGGGGATTAAAAGAGCCCCGGCGATGAGGGACGTCATTCCGGCGATAAAAAGTATAACTGCTTCCAGGGGAAGTTCTCCCCAGTCCAGGGAGTTTCGGTCCATAATAGGGGCCTCCTTTTCAGACGATCCAGGGGGGGGAGCGCACCTGCCCCTCCCCCCGGACGGGCGGTCAGATATAGGTTCCCTTAGTGCGGTAGTTCTCCCTGCGCTCGGCCGCCAGATTCCGCATAAACTTGTCAAAATCCTCCCGGCGCAGCCTGTAGAGATCGTAAAGGTCCTTCACGGACTTCGGGAAGGGTATGATCATCTCTTTTTTCTCCACTCCCCCGAGGATATAGCCCACCGCCTCCTGCACGGACAGGGAATCGGGGGGAGGCGCTATTTCGCTGAATATGCCCGTAGCCACGTTTCCGGGGCAGAAAGCGCTGAAGGAGAGGCCGTCCGTCTCCAGCTCGTACTGAAGGCTCTCAGTCATGGAGATTACGGCGGCCTTGGTGGCGGCATAGACAGCCTGATAGGGTACGGGCACCAGTCCCGCAAGGGACGCTGCGTTCACTATATGGCCGGAGCCCTGCTTTTTCATGACAGGTATGCCGCAGTAAGTTCCGTGAACCACGCCCATGATGTTGAGGTCCACCAGAAATCTCCAGATTGCAAAGGTGATCTGCTCCGTGGGCAGGGTCATGCCCAATCCGGCTATATTGAAGATAAAATCCAGCTTTCCGTTGAAGTCCGCCGATCTGCCGATCAAGTTTTCTACGTCCTCCAGCCTGGTGACGTCCGTTACCACCGGGAAGACTCTTCCGGGATATTTCTCCTCAAGCCTTGCCGACTCCCGGGCAAGATTTTCTTCTTTCAGGTCGCCCATAAAAACTGCCGCCGCGCCCCGGGCCAGCATCTCCTCCGTCAGACCCAAGCCCATTCCCGACGCCGCCCCCGTCACCGCCGCCACTTTTTCAAAGAAATACCCGCTCATGCAGTGCAACCTCCCTTATGGAAGAACTCGCGAATCGCCTACGTTAAGCCTGTGGGATGTCTTAAGCATCACACCGTCCCTGTACCGCACCACGGGAAGCCCCGCCAGGGAGGCGATGATTCCGTACTGCTGGGGGTGATGTTCCGGAGCGGGGACCGTCCATTTTATGCTTCCCTCGCCGACCCAGCCCCGGCTGACCGTCGTCTCCTGGGGGTAGAGAGAGGCATGGCTGAGGGCGGCGCCCCCCATGCCCAGATTGGGGATGAACCGCCAGCCGAACATGTTGGCCGGGCCGATCTTGTTCATATCCTGGATCTCCCTGCCGAAAAGCTCCCGCCCTCTGTCCAGCTCCAGGTAGAGAAAGGTAGAGCACTCGTAGGCGGCATGGGTGAACCACTTGTTCCCGGCGTGCCGTTCGCAGGCTATGTCGGCGAAGATCTTCGGCATCCCGTCCTCCTCCCGGCCGCCGATGATGGGGCAGGTCCTGTTCTCCCAGATTACGAGGATATACTCGCCGGTGAGCCCCTCGTCGTTCCCCTCGTACCTTGCGGGCGCGGATAACTGAATAAGCCTGTACTCCCCGCCGGACATCCACTCCACGTCCCTGCTGTTGGCAAACTGCACGTTTACCACGGGCTCCAGTATTTCGAAATCCTCCGGGACGAACCGGGCCAGCGCCTCCATCTCCGTCTCGTAGGAGACGCAGATGCAGGTCATGTCATGGTGGGTTGTCCGCACCGGGTAAAAGGGAACGCCCCCGAAATGAACGGGCATCTTGTAGGAATAATTTTCCTCAAATTTGAACAGGCCCCTCAAAACAATCACCTCCCAACAGATGTGAATCTTTTTACATTATACTCTCATCTGAAAATTCAGGGATGCAAAAATGCCCTTAAGCAAAGTTTTGTGCGGCCGGGGTGAATTTCCGCTATTTTAAGATTCAGGGGATGAAAAACTCTCATCCCCTGTTTTCTATCTGGTACAATTGTAAGATAGCTTTTAGATGAGTGAAATTACCCTGAGCAGGAGGGTGAAGGAATGATTGTAGAGTGGAGCGATGAGCTGGCCATCGGAATAGGAATTATCGATGACCAGCACAAGAAGCTTATCGAACGAATTGCCTCCTTTTCGAAGGCCGTGGAGAGCGGCGACAAGCTTCGGATGGAGGATACGGTCAATTATCTCATAGGATACGCAATTCAGCACTTCGGCGCCGAGGAGCTTATTATGATCCGCAACTGCTACGACCAGTTCAGCGAACACAGAGATGAGCACAGCTGGTTCATTAAGCAGGTCTTTGAGCTTCACAGAAAGCTCCTCTGCGGAGAAGGACTTACTAAAGAAGATATTTTTGAGCTGAGGGACATGCTGGTTAACTGGGTGCTGGATCACATTTCCGTCAAGGACAAGAGGATTGCGGAGACGCTGAACAGTTTCGGCGGCCCCCTTAAGAAGTGAGGTCCGCCATGAATTCCGGTTCTATGAGCGATTTTCATCTGGACGTTCTTAAGGAAGTAAGCAACATAGGTGCAGGAAATGCCGCCACGTCCCTTTCCTCCCTCCTCGGCAAGGCTGTGGAGATGAAGGTGTCCAAGGTTCTTCCCATGCCCTTCAACGAAATTATGGAGTACGTGGGAGGGGCGGAGAAGATGATCTTCTCCGTCTTCATCCGCATCGAGGGGGGCATTTCGGGAAATATGCTCTTCGTAATGGACACGGAGGATGCCCAGGCCATGATCCGGCACATGACGGGAGCCTCGGGAGACGAGGGCTTTACGGAGATGGGGCTGTCGGTGATACATGAGGTAGGCAATATCATGATCGGCTCCTATCTCACGGCCCTGTCGGATTTTCTGGGCTTCGAGCTTAATCCGTCGGTGCCCTCCCTTGCGGTGGACATGGCCGGGGCAATTTTGGCCTTCTGCCTGTCCGAGATAGGAAGGTCAGGCGATACGGCCATAGTCATTGATGCGGGGCTTATGCTGGACGGAGCAGCTCTTTCAGGCGACGGGGCAAGCCATATCTTCCTTCTGCCGGACCCTGACTCTTTCGATCGCATTTTCCAGGCCCTGGGAGTTGCCGGCCATGGCGGTAGTTAGGGTGGGAATCGCCGAGGGAGGCGTGGTTGTACACCCGGACAATATTTCAACCCTCGGGCTTGGGTCCTGCGTTGGAGTGACTCTTTACGATGATAGAAGGCGGATCGGAGGAATGGTCCACGTGATGCTGCCCTCTACGAAGCTGGCCAGGGGCGATAACTTCAATAAGGCCAAATTTGCCGATTCCGCCATACCGGACCTGCTGAGCCAGATGATCCGAAGCGGCGCAGACCAGAGGCGGCTGAAGGCGAAGCTCGCCGGAGGCGCCCAGATGTTCTCCTTCGGCGGGGAGGACTCCCTGCTCAAGATAGGGGCCCGCAATGTAGAGGCCTGCAAAAAGGCCCTTTCCGCCCTCCGGATACCCATCGTGGCCGAGGATACGGGAGGCTCCTGGGGGCGCACCATCGAGCTGATTACGGAGACGGGGATGCTTGAGGTAAGAAGCATCGGCAGGGACAAAAAGCAGATCTGACTTTTTAAATTAAAAAATTAACCGGGGGGTGCGGCTCAAACCGCGCTCCCCCTTTTTCGGAGGCTGTATTTGTGAGCAACGACCGTCATCTTCTGGGAACTCAAAGTATAGGGAGGCTGCTCTTCAGGCTGTCCCTTCCGTCTGCCGTAGGAATGATAGTTATGTCGTCCTACAACATCGTGGACGCCATTTTTATAGGCCGGGGAGTGGGTCCCATGGGGCTTGCGGCCATCATGGTTTGCTTTCCCCTGCAGATGCTCTCGGGGGCCATGGCCGTGATGGCCGGGGCAGGAGGAGCGTCCATTATCTCCCGAAGCCTCGGGGCAGGGGACGTGGACAGGGCCAAGAGGGCCTTCTGTGCCACGGCATCCTTTGCCTTTGGGGTGGGGCTGATCGTGTCTGTTACAGTGTTCGTCTTCCTGCAGCAGATTCTGCGCATCTTCGGCGCCACAGAGGCCATACTGCCCTATGCGGAGGCCTATCTTTCGGTGATTCTGTTCGGCGTACCCCTGCAGATGTTCGGCATGGTGGGGAATCACGCCGCCAGGGCCGAGGGAAGGGCCAGGATTGCCATGACGTCCATGCTGATCTCCGCCATTCTGAACATGATCCTGGACCCTCTTTTCATCTTCGGCTTCGGCTGGGGCATGATGGGGGCCGCTGTGGCCACGGTGCTCTCCCAGCTTGTGATGTTCATCTGGATCTTCAGCTATTTTTTCAGGGGAAAGAGCTCCCTGTCCTTTGTGAAGGCCTACCTCATCCCCACTCCCAATGTGCTTAAGGAGGCCATCGCCGTAGGCTCGTCGGAGTTTGTGCGGATGTCCGCGGGAAGTCTTTCCATAGTGCTCATCAATGCCGCCCTTGTGCGATGGGGCGGGGATATGCACGTGGCGGTATACGGCGTTATCAACCGGGCCCTGTCTCTGTTCTTCATGCCTCTTATGGGCCTGGCCCAGGGCTTTCAGCCCATTTTAGGCTACAACTACGGCGCAGGAAACCTGGCAAGGGCGCGGCAGTCAATTCGCTTTGCGATGACTACGGCTACGGTGATGGCCATCACCGGCTACTCCATAGCCCAGATCTTCCCGAGGGAAATTTTCCTGCTATTTTCCTCCGACCAGGAGCTGATAGCCGAGGGAGTAAAGGCAATGAGGACGATCTCCACTGCCTATTTTCTCATAGGCTTTACAATTACGGGATCGGCCATGTTCCAGGCCCTGGGAAGGGCCCGGCCGGCCTTTATTCTGTCCCTCTCCCGGCAGGTGCTGCTGCTCATACCCATGGTGGCAACACTGCCCAACTTTTTTGGAACCAGGGGAGTGTGGATGGCCTTCCCCGTGGCTGATACCTGCGCCTTTACCCTGACCATGTTTCTCTTCATCCGGCAGCTCAGGAGGATGAATCCGCCCATGGACGAGGGAGCCGCTTCGAGGACTACTCCCTGAAAAATCACTCCATTCTCATGCAAAAAACAAGGCCGGAGGCTTCCGGCTCCGGCCTTTCAGGGTCACCCCTTTTGTTCAGGGAATTTATTTTACGTCCATTTCATAGGCCACCCGGGGCTCCAGGACGATATTGTTCCTGATACCGTAGACGTCCTGCTGAAAGTAGAGAGAGACTATGCCATCAGGCCTCGTCGATGAGGGCGTCGGTGGCGGTGGGAGGCACTATCATGAGGACGGGATCGCCGGTGAAGCTCATCACCAGGAAGACGATGACCGACACGCCCAGCAGCACCAGCGCCGTCTGGGCAGACCTCCTGAGAAAATACCTGATCACTGCCCTTCCCCTCCCCCCGGACAGGCCTCCGACGCCGGGGCCACAAGGCCTTTTTCGTCCACATACCTCACTTCACAGGCAAGCCACAGGCCCAGCCTTTCAAACACCCTGCGCCGGATGAGGCCTATAAGCTCCAGTACATCCTCTGAGGACGCCCCTCCCAGGTTGACGATAAAATTGGCGTGAAGAGGGGAGACCTGGGCGCCGCCCACGGTGAGGCCCTTGAGGCCTGCGTCTTCCACGATTTTTCCCGGGGGGCCCGCCAGCTCATAGACTGCCGGGTCGTTGGTGAAAACGGAGCCGCAGTTGGGCAGCTTCAGCGGAAATTTGCCCCGGCGCTCCCTGAGCACTTCCAGGTGGCCCCTTCGGACAGTCTGCCGGTCAGACCGGTCGAAGTTCATGCTTGCTCCAAGTATGATCCAGCCCTCTTTGGGCTGGCCGTCCTGAAAGACGGACCTGCGGTAGGAGAATCCGCACTCGTCCTTTTGAAATCTCCTCAGCTCCCCCGCCGGGGAGACGGCGTCCACGAAGCGGATGTTCTCTCCTACCGCCCGCCGGAGGCTTCCTCCGTTCATCACAATGAGGCCTCCGAGGGAGCCGGGAATTCCTGCGGCATGCTCAAATCCCGACAGACCGGCGCCCGCCAGGGCCCTTGCCATCGCGGGCACCCAGATGCCGCTCTGGGCCGTTGCCTTAGTGCCGGAGAAGGAGAGGGAGGAAAAATGACGGCCGAGTTTCATCACCACGCCCCTGAAGCCTCCGTCGGAGAAGAGGAGGTTGCTGCCCCGGCCGATTGTCAGCATGGGGACTCCCTCCTCCCGGACGAAGCGCAGCAGGCGCAGGACCTCTTCAGGTACGGAGGGCTGGACAAGAACGTCGGCAGGGCCTCCGATCCTCCAGGAGCAATGATTTTTGAGAGGCTCCATGGGGGAAAGAAAACCCACGGAGAGCTGGTGCAGTTTTTCCGCTAGTGTCATGGTCGCTAAGCTACCGCCTTTCAGGGGCAGGGGGCGGGGTCTCCCCGCCCCTCATGTCTTATGCGGGACGGAGAGTCCCCTGTTCGATATGGTGGAATAGGGGGCCGGAGGGGCCGGCGCCCTTCTCCTCCACCACGGCCCGGAAGATGTCCAGGGTCTTTCGCTGGCATGTGAAGAGCATTACCTGGTTTTTCAAGGCCGCCTCCATGACGGCCTCAGCAGCGCCCCTTCGCCGGTTTTCGTCAAACCGGACGAGCAGGTCGTCCAGGATTAGGGGCAGAGGTTCGGAGTTCTCGCCCCAAAGGGTGGCAAGGGCAAGCCTCATGGAGAGGTAGACCTGGTCGGCGAGGCCTGAGCTCCATTTGACCTCTTCCTTCCGCTTTCTTGCGGGGTCCTTGCCCTCAAGAATTACGGATAGGCCTTTTTCGCCTCCGCTGGAGAGGAGGGTGTATTTGTCCTCCGTCATGAGGGCAAGATATTTTCCCGCCCGGCGGATGACCTCCGGCTGGCGCTCCCTTTCATGTTTTTCCTTGGAGATCTCCAGGAACTGGCGGGCTAAGATCACGGACAGCCACTCATGCAGGCCGTCTTCGAGCTTGTGCTCCATCTCCTTTCTGGCGAAAAGGAGCTCTCCCAGCCGCTCATCTGAGGCAATCTGCTCAATTCTTAGGGCGAGCCTTCCCCTGGCCTCCGATACTTTTTCCATGTCCCTTTCAAGGGCGACCGCCTTCTCCATTGCTTCCTTCCGCTCCTGAGCGACCGCTTCAGCGGGCAGGCCTGTCAGCTCTCCTTCCGCCTTCCGGAGCTCCTCTTCTGCTCCGAAGAGGCCCAGCAGGATCTGCCTCTCCCGGGAGGCCCTGTCGAGGAGGGCCTCTTTTTCCGCCCACCGGGCGGCCAGATCCCTGAAGGCGGCCTCATCTTCGGCGCCGGCAAGGGTTAGAAGCTCTGAGAGGGAGGCGCCGGCGGCATCAAGTTCTTTTTCAAGATCTGCCAGAAAGGCTTCCATGGACTTTATGTCCTTTGCCAGGGCCAGGGCCTCCCGCTTTCTTGCGGCAGCCTGCCTTAAGGTTGCGGCCAATACTCTGATGGAGGCAGGGTCGCCGGGATCGGGGCTTCCGCCGGGGACAAAGATTTCGCCCAGACGGGAAATCCGCTCCGTTATGGACTCTATGTACCCGGCCAGGTCGGCCATCTCTGCCTTTCTGGATTCCAGGGCTGCTTTTTCAGACCGGAGCTGGAGGATGCGGGGTACTAGGGCCTCCATGTCCCTGGGAGCAAGGCTCTGGTCGAACTGGCGCTCCTCAAGCCATCTGCGCCACTCCTCCATAATCCGCGTTAGATCTCCCGTGGTCCTTTCAAGGGAGCTTTCCATAGCCTCGCTTTCGGCATCCATCCTGGCAAGCACTGCGGCCATCTGCCTGCTCCGCTCGCCCAGGACGGTGAACCGTTCGCTTGCCGAGTTGTCCCTTTCCCCCTCATCAAGAAGGGCTTCCATTTCATTGGCGAACCGGGGAGCCCGGATTCCAAGCTCCTCCCCCAGCTCCTCCCTCTCCGCAGAGAGCCTTTCGACTCTGGCCCTCTGGCTGTCAAGGAGCAGGAGGGTCTCCTCCATGCGGAGGTCAAGGTCGTCCATCCGTCTGGACCACCAGGAGAGGGATGTGAAGTAGCTTTTTTCCTGGTCTTTGTGGGCCAGATAGAGGAGGAGGGAGGCGCTGAATATTACCGCCGCACCGAAGAACCATATGCGGTCGGCGGTGATCCACGCCTGATAGGTGGCGCCGGCGCCTACGGCCAGAAGCGCCCAGGAGATGACGGAGACGAGGGGGCCCGGCTGAGGGGGCTCCTCATCCGCTCCCGCCGCCCTTTCGGCACTGAGGGCCTCTCTGGCCTCTTCCAGGGCCGCCAGTTCTTCCTCTTCATCCCCAAGCTCGTCAAATACGTTCCTCATGGTGTTAATAAGGCTCCATCGCCTTGCGGCCCGGCCGGCCCTTTTTTCCACTCTGCTCATCTCTTTTTCGAGGGAGGCGGCCTCGCTTCTGCGGTCATCCCTCAGGCGGTCCCACTGGACAAGGGATTTTTCCTCCTCCCCCCTGGTCCGCTCGAGAAGTTCCCGGTCCTGGGCTGTTTTTCTGGCAAAGTCGATGGCCTCCGCCGATACATCTGCCCCTGAGAGATGTTCCTCCGTCCACCAGGAGCAGAGGTGGTGCAGGTTGTCCTGGAAGGCCCTCTCCGCCTCAGCGATCTCCTTCTCGAGAAGGGAGTGCCTGAATCGGGCGGACCGGAACTGTTCGCTCTCGTGCTCAAGCCGCTCCACCTCATCGCTGTGCTCAAGACATAGGAGTATGGGATCAGCCTTTATGGCCGCCCCGTCCCGATTTGCGGAGGCCAGCTTGTCTCTGAGGGCGTCCACTGCCTCTTCCGTTCTTTTTCGCTCTTCCATCAGGCGATCCAGACGGATCAGCCCCTTCTCCGGGAAGGGGTGAAGTTCACCGATTTCGGATATAAGCCGGTTTATCTCCTTCAGGGCGGCCAGGGAGATGCGCCCTTTTTCTAGCATTTCGAGGCGGTAGAGCCGCTCCTTCAGGGCCCCGAGGGCTGATTTTTTCTTTCCCAGGTCGGCCTCAAGGGCGACAAGCTCGTCCTTCATGCCCCGCCATTCGGCATTTCTCTCCCTCAGCTGCCGGAGTTCGCCGTCCGTCTGGCCCATTGAGACCAGCAGGCGGTTTACGGCAGAGGCGCTTCTTATGTTTCCCCAGGGCCGGTAGATCTCATTCTGGCGGGCCTCAAGGCTGGACAGCACCCTGGGCAGGGAGGCGGAGCCCAGTCCGGCGCCTGCGGCGAAGAACCGGGCGGTTACCTCCGAGGAGTTGAGGGGCTCCAGGGACTGCATCTCCTCCAGCCCCATGGCAAATACGCTTTCGTAGACCTCTCTGCCCACTGAGAAGAAGTCCGGAGGAAGCTCCTTCGCGGGCCCCCCGTCCGCCGGAGCGATGAAGTTTTTTGAATCCTCCACGGTAAGGATGTAGTCCCTTCCGTCCTCCATCCGTATGGACGCATAGCCGCCGTGCACGCCGCCCCGCACGGGCTCGTAGGGGTTGACCCTCGCCCTGGAGGATCTTCCCCGGCTGAAGAGAAGTCTGCGGAAGAAGTTCATCAGAGTAGTCTTGCCGCTCTCGTTTTCTCCGTGAAAGACGGTGAGTCCCGGCGAGAGTTCGGCTCCCGCCTCAGAGAAGATGCCAAAGCCGTTAATGTGAAATTTTAATATTTTCATAGATCAGAAACCCCCTCAAGCAGCCCTGAGAGGGCCATGAACACTCCCCTGTCCAGAAGGCGCTTCACATCGGCGTCGGTCAGGGAGCTTATTATGCCCAGGGCCTCTTTGGAGGGGATTTTATCAAAAATCTCCCTCTCTTTCAGGATGGATTCCAGTCCTTCTTTAAGATTTTCGCCCGTGAGGAAGGCCTCCGCCTCCCTGAGAAAGTCTCCCACAAGGTGATTGCCCGAAGCCAGAGCCTCCAGATCCAGAGGCGGGGCGGTTCTGTCCACTATATCTTCCGTGTAGACAAAGTCCGGCCGGTCCTCTTCTCCCTCATTAATGGTCTCCAGGAGGCCTCCCGGTCCCCTGATGAATCCGGGGCGCCGAAGCAGGTCGTGAATTTTTCCCCGCCCTGAGAGGGTGATTCTCAGCAGCACAGGAAGGCCATCCTCCTGCCCCCTGGTCTTCTCCTTGAGGTCATCCAGGGCCTGGAAAAAGTCTTCATCCCGGTCCATGCCGGCGACGGAGAGTTCTCCGCTCCTCCACCGCACTGCATCGCAGGGGATAAATTCGGCCTCTGCCGCTGCAGGAAGAGCTCCCTCCGCCGGGGAGATGGCGACGAAATATACGCCCTTGCTGCCCTCTTCCCTTATGTTTCTTCCCTGGGTACAGCCCGGATAGACTATCATGGGCTCCCGGCGAAGCACCCCGGCAGCGTGGACGTGCCCGAGGGCCCAGTAGTCCATGCGGGCGGCCACCAGATCGTCCAGGGAGCAGGGAGCGTAGTTTTCGTGGCCCCTGCTGCCGCCGACGTTGCAGTGCAGCAGGGCTATGTTCAGGCCTTCCGTTCTTTTGTCCGCAAACCGGAGGGCTATATTTTCCGTTATGTCCCGGACGGGGTAGCTGTAGCCGTGCACTGTGCCCACGGTCTCGCCCCCAGTCTCCAGGGGAAAGGACTCCACCCGGGGGCCGAAGCGGCGGACAAGGGAAGGGAAGTCCCGGTCTGCCTCCCAGCCGGACAGGGGGTCGTGGTTGCCGCAGGCGATGAAGGACGGGATCCCGGCGTCGGAGAGCCGCCTGAGCTGTTCCAGGAAGAAGACCTGGGCCCGTACGCTCCGATCCTCTCCGTCGTAGATATCCCCTGACACGAGGAAGAAATCCGCCTCTCTGTGAAGGGCAATATTTACGGCATTTTCAAAGGCCCGGAAAGTCGCCTTTCGCAGGAAGGCTGCCATGGAAGGCGACATGTCGCTCAGGCCGGAAAAAGGGCTGTCAAGGTGAAGGTCGGCGCAGTGAACGAAGGAGATTTTTCTCTCTGTCACGGCCGGCGCCTCCCTTCCGGGCTGATTTTAATTTTATTTTTGCTATGCAACTGACGCCACTCCTTTCGGTAACAGAGTCTACTTTAGGGCACAGGTACCATCTTGGCAAGGGAAATAGGGAAGGATGATCCCATTGGCGGACAGAATGGCTCCCCTTGCTACCGGCCGCTATGAGTGGGATAATATCCCACCACATTTTAATACGGCAACGGAGGAATTGAGAGAGATGAAACCACACAATGCGGCAATTTCGGCCATTTCCTACTATCTGCCCCCAAAGATAGTAACCAACAAGGATCTTGTGGAGGAGTTCGGCGTATGGACCGATGACAAGATCTACCAGAAGACAGGAATAAGACAGAGGCACGTTGTGGACGGCGAGCTGGTATCGGACCTGGCTGCAGGAGCGGCGGAGAAGCTTTTTGAGGAGCACGGGACGGACAGGGAGTCGGTGGATTTTCTTCTTTTATGCACGGAAAGCCCCGACTACTATCTGCCTGCCACGGCCTGCGTTGTCCAGGACAGGATAGGGCTTAAAAAGACGGCAGGAGCCCTCGACTACAATCTGGGATGCTCGGGCTTCGTATACGGCCTGGCCCTCTGCAAGGGGCTGATAGCCGCCGGGCTGGCCTCCCGGGTTCTGCTGATCGCGGCGGACACCCTTACCCGCACCGTCCATCCGAAGGACAAGAGCACCCGCACCATCTTCGGCGACGGAGCGGCAGCCATCTTAATAGACCGATCGGAGGAGGCGGGCATCGGCGAGTTCGTGCTGGGCACCGACGGTTCGGGGATGGACAAGCTCATCATCCCGGCGGGAGCCTGGGCCGCTCCCCGTTCCCCCGAGACGGCCGAGGAGCGCACCAATCGGTGGGGCAACACCAGGAGCGCGGAGAATCTGTACATGAACGGTCCGGAGGTGCTTAAATTCACCCTGGAGACGGTGCCCGGGGCGATCACGGAGGTGCTTGAGCGTCATTCGATGAAGATGGAGGATGTGGACCTTTTCGTATTTCACCAGGCTACCCTGCTTATCCTTGAACGGCTGAGAAAAGAGGTGGGGATCCCCCAGGAGAAGTTCTATATGAATATGGAGAAGAAGGGCAATACGGTGAGCGCCACCATTCCCATAGCTTTGAAGGATGCGGCGGACGAGGGCAGACTGAAGGCCGGCGACAGGGTGATGGTAGTGGGCTTCGGGGTCGGATATTCCTGGGGAGCCACTATTCTCCAGTGGCAGAGCTGAGCAAAAAGCAGCCGGAGCCCGGACAACGGGCTCCGGCATTCGTTTTAGTGGGTGGATACGTTAAATACAAGATCGAGGCGGGTAAGCTTGAAAAGCTCCTCCACCATGCCTCTGAGGCCGGTTATAACCATTCGGCCCCCCTTCTGAAGGCACCTTTTGTGAATTGAGATAAGGACGCCCAGCCCGGAGCTGTCGATGTAGGTCAGGTTGGAGAGGTCAAAGGTCAGGTTGACTACTCCCTCCTCCAGAAGTTCGATGAGCTGTTCTCTGGCCGTTGCGGAATCCTCTACGTACATGCTGCCGCCAAGACTTACCACGGCGCCGGACCCGGTTTTGGCAATATCAATGTTCATGGAGACTCCTCCTGTTTCAGTATATTTTTTATTTAAAAAATCAGCCGTCCTGTTAAATTACAGCAAGCCCGCTTGTTTCCTCGCCGTCCCTCTCCACCTTGAAGCGCTCCGTCATTATCCTCAGCTCTTCGGAGGTCTCGCTTACCTCCTGGGCGCTGGTGGCCACGTTCTCCATGGCTGCGGCGGTTTCCTCCATGGAGGCGGCCAGGGTCTGGACGTGGTCGTCGGTTAGCTCCATGACGCTGGAGTTTACATCTATGAGGGCGATGACCGTCTCGGACTTGGCCACCTCCTCACTAGTGGTGGTGATTATCTTTCTGACGTCCTCCAGGGAGCTTTTGACGGCTTTATCAATTTTTTCCAGGGCATCCCCCGCCACGTGAGCGATGGATACCCCTTCCTCCACGCCCTCCCGGCTCTTCTGCATGGACGCAACGGCAGACCGGGTTCCCTCAAGGATCTTGGCTACCAGCTCCGCCACTTCCCCGGCGCCCTGCTGGGACTGTTCGGCCAGTTTCCGGACCTCCTCGGCAACCACGGCGAAGCCTCTTCCGGCCTCCCCTGCCCTGGCGGCCTCAATGGCGGCGTTGAGGGCAAGCAGATTGGTCTGGTCGGCGAGGCTCGTTATGGTGTCCCCCACCACTCCTATGCGCTCGGAGAAGGTGTTGAGCTGAGTTAAGAGCTCCTCCGTCTCCTCCACGGACTGGCGGATGGACTCCATGTGCTCCACGGTCTGGGCAACGGTCTTTCGGCCCTCTTCGGTGGCGCCCGCCATCTCTGTAGAGTTTTTGTCGGCGTTGGCGGCCAGATTCTGGGATATCTGAATGAGGCTGCTCATCTCAAGCATGACCTTGGACGCCTCTACGGAGTTTTCCCGGCCCTTGCGGGTCTGCTCCGCAAGCCGGGCGTTGCCCTCGGCCACCTCGCTGGTGGTGCTGGTGACCTCCTCGGTGGAGGCGGCGCTCTCCTCGGAAAGGGCTGAGAGGTGGACCGACTTGTCCCTCATCATCCTTACCATCTCCCGCTGCTCCCCGACCATGTCGGCCAGGCTGTCGGCCATCATGCCCAGCTCGTCCCTGGTATTGATTTGGAAATCCCCCCGGTCGATGGAGAGATCCCCTCCCCCGGCCATTCCGGCCAGTACGGTGACCCTGTTGAGAGGGCGGGTGAGGCTTCTTGTCATAATAAAGGCTATGGCCGAACCAAGTATAACTGCAAATAGGGTGGAGCCGATGATCATTAGAATGGTGGAGCCAAGATGCTCCACGGCGTGGTCTGCTATGTGCTGGGAGCTTTCCGCTCCGGCCTCGAGTATCTTCTCAGTTATGGCCAGGACCTGCCTGCCTGTTACGGTTCTTCTTGCGTTTACCTCGTTGAGCTCCCGCCAGGCGGCAAGAATTTCCGTCATTACGGTCTGGTAGTCCCCGCCCGACTTCGCAACGGCGTCAAGCTGGTCCATGTTTTCCTTCTGGCGGGTAACGGCCCTGAGCTGCTCAATGGTGGCTTGCATTTCGCCAAAGCGGCTGATGCCTTCCTCAAGCAGAACCGGGTTTCTCTGGCTCTGTCCCCTGTAGTTTGCCTCCACTACATAATTTCCCTGATCGATCAGCATGTTGCTGAGGGTGATCTTTTTAAGCCTCTCCTCAAGCTTTGCGTTCTCAGCGTACTCCTCTATTTCCTCTTTCATTTCCGCTTCCTGAGATAGGAGGAACTTCTCCGCGTTGTCAAAGTACACGCTTTCAACCCCGGCGCCCCTGGTCTGAAGGGAGGCAAGTTCGTCTACTTTCTTTTGGGATTCGTCGATGAGCCTGATATACTCCTCAAGCCCGGCCAGCCCCTTCTCAGCCTCGGCCCTGAGGACGAGCAGGCGGGGGTACTTCTGGGCGAGGGCCGCCGCCTCCCCGAAGCCTATCCTGGCATTCTCCGCCCCTTTGCGGCCCGCCTCAAGGTAGTGCCCCTCATAGGTAAGGCCGTAGCCCCGTATTTCGTACATCATATCCTGGACGGCGTCGTGAATATTGCTCGCTATCACCATCTCGGGCACGTACTGATCCGCCAGGGAGCGGGACTCGTCGCTGACCTCCTCCATGGCGTACCAGCTCAGCCCTCCCACTGCCGCAAAGATCAGGAGCAGCGCCCCGAAGGACATGCCCAGCTTGGCGCCTATCTTAAAGTTTTTAAACACCTATTTACCCTCCTTTATTAAGTTGCTGTCCGGACGCCATGTCAACGTCAACCTCAGGTCAACATGCCTGCGACCCTTTAGCTATCCGGACGCCCCGGATCCACCAGTGAGACCTCGTCCCCCTTCTTGACTCTCCCTTCCCGGGAAACCCGCAGAAAGTACCCAACCAAGGGCAAAAGACAGTAGCCTCTGTAGTCGTAGGAGTGGGGTTCATCAGCTTTTTTGCCCTTTTCCAGAATTTCCAGCTCAACAGAATCGCCTATCGCCAGAAATCCCCCAATGGGCAGCTCCTGAGGGAGGCCCTCGATGATCAGGTTTTCAGCCAGTGCGCCGGGAGGGAAGTCAAACCCTGCCTCCAGGGCCGCTTTCTGTATATCCTCTGCCCGGAGAAGGCTGATCTCTCTTTCGGTAAAATCCTTGTGAGAATCCCCTTCTATGCCCCCGTGCACAAATATTGCCTGCTCTACTTCAGTTTTCGGCTGCTGCCTCTGTGAACTAATGCAAAGAGCCTTTAGAACCGCCATTTTTTCCTCCCTGATAAGCGTAAACATCAATAAATTATACGCCATGAAGCATCATAAGGGAAATATATTTCAAGGGACGGCCGAAAGGGGAAAAAGGGGTGAGCTGAATGGGCGCAAAGCGCTGCTGACAGGCCTCCTTCCAAGGCAACGCCCCGGATCCTTTGACGGCAAAGAAGCCGGGGCGGCAGCCAAAAGGGGTTTTTAAAAAGGATTATCCTGCGAAAAAAAGGGCGAGCCAGGGTACTAGGCAGAAGATCAGTATAAAGAGCTTGTAAAACCCCATAAAGAAGTACATGGCAATGCTGAAGACTTCTCTGTCCAGGGTAAACCACCTGGTGTGCAGGGAGTAAATTCTGTCGCCGGCAAAGATATAGGCGGCAAACATGACCCCAAGGAGCAGGTAGTTCAGAAGAGAGCACCAAAAAAAGAACCAGCGAAGGGTACTGATATCCACGGTATCACCTCCTTCATTTTGACCTGATAAAATATTAACGTATATGAAGGGTGCAGGCAAGGCTCCCAACCCTATTCCCGCCGGGAGCTGATGTGCTCTCTGCCTCCTTTTGCGCAGATCCGGCAAAAAAAGATTGCAATAAATACCTATAGAGGGCCCTGCAGAGAAGGTTAGAATATACGGGAAAAATGATTAGGGGGATGACGCCCGTGAACAGATCCGCACTGCTTTTAATCTTGACCGTACTTTTTACAGCAACCCTCGGGGCAGTGAGTCTTTCTGCCGCAGAAGCCCCGGGAGTGCCCGTCTCCCTGGAGGAGTGCCTCGCCCTGGCGGAGGCCCATCACCCCGCTCTTGAGGAGGCCCGGGCGGCCCTGGCAGGCCAGAGGGCAAGGCTCGGGGGCGTGGACGCAGGCATGGCCCTGAAGGGAAGTTTGTCCGCCTCTACTTCAAAGGACTCCGGAAGCGACGGTTCCTATTCCACCTCTTTTTCCGTAAGCAAGCTGATCTCCGACAGCGGCAAAACCTCCCTGGAGCGTAAAAGTCAGCTCCTCTCCGTGGAAGGGGCGACGGAATCCCAGAGAGAGACCCTGCTCACGATCCGCACCGGAGTGAAGGAGGCCTACTGGGGCCTTCTTCTGGCCATGAGGAAGAGAGACCAGGCGGAGGAGTCGGTGAGCAATTACGGCCGCCATCTAGAGAAGGCCAGAGGGTTTTACGAGGCGGGTGCAAAGGCCAAATTCGACGTGACCAGGGCCGAGGTGGACCTGAGCAACGCCCGGATAGACCTTCTGTCGGCGGAATCGGGCCTTGAGACGGCCAGGGCGGCCCTGTCCAGGGCAGTGGGAGTAGATCTGGACAATGCCCGGCCTCTTTCGGACTTTATGGAGCCGATTATAATTCCCGGCGAGGACCTCGCCCTCTCCCGGGCCATGGAGGACAGACCTGACGTCCGGTCCGCCCGGTTTAAGACAGAAGCAGGACGGCTTGGAATCTCCATCGCTGCCAAGGGGAACGCCGCCTCCCTGTCAGTAACAGGATCGGCCCGTCTTTCGGGCACAGGCCTTCCCCCGGACGATAATCTGTCCGTGGGGCTGTCCCTCTCCGTCCCCGTCTTCGACGGTGGGGCGACAAAGTACAAGGTCGCCGAGGCAAGGGCGTCCGCCGAGGGGCTTGACGCAACCCTGAAAAAGCTGGAACAGACTGTAAGATACGAGGTTCGCTCAGCCCTTCTCTCCGTAAAGGAAGCGGAGGCCAGAATTGGCGCGGCGGAGCTGCTGGTCCGCCAGGCCAGGGAAAATCTCGACCTCGCCGAAGGACGGTATGAGATGGGAGTTGGCAACGCCCTGGAGGTGGGCGACGGGCTTCTCTCCTTCAACTCGGCCCGGGTAAGCCGCTATCAGGCCCTTCACGACTACAGCAAGGCTGTGGCCACTCTTGAAAAAACTCTCGGAGGTGAATTCGAATGAGAAAAGTTTTAGTCCTTATCGCCATGATCGTCGCCGGATTCGCCTATCTGAGATTCTCCCACAACGGCGGTCCTGAGTATATCTTCAGGACCGCGGCCCTCGAATCGGGGGACATTACCTCGTCAGTAACGGCCACGGGAAAGCTGGGAGCCGTCACAGTGGTGGAGGTGGGCACCCAGGTCTCGGGCACTATCCAGGAGATCTACGCGGACTTCAACCAGCAGGTAAAAAAGGGAGAGCTGGTGGCCCTTATCGACCCCGACGTGCTGCAGGCTAAGCTTGAGGAGGTCAGGGCCAACCTGGCCGTGGCAAAAGCCTCCGTGGCAAGGGCAAAGGCCAACGCCGCCGACAGCGAGCGCAACCTGATCCGGCACAGGGAGCTGTGGAAGCGGCAGCTGATCGCAAAAAGCGAGCTGGACGCCGCCGAGACGACCCACATGGCCAACAGGGCGGGCCTTCAGGAGGCGGAGGCCAAAATTCTGCAGGTCCAGGCCTCCCTCCGGCAGGCCGAGACAAACCTGGAGTACACAAGGATCATCTCCCCTGAGGACGGAGTGATCATCTCAAGGGAGGTCAACGTAGGGCAGACGGTGGCGGCAAGCCTTTCCGCCCCTACCCTCTTTACCATCGCCAAGGATCTGGCGGACATGCAGATAGAGACCTCCGTGGACGAGGCGGATATAGCCAGCGTGAAAGAGGGGCAGGCTGTGGAATTCACCGTGGACGCCTACGGCGGCGCCACCTTCTCCGGAAAGGTCAGACAGGTCCGCATATCCCCGTCCACGTCCGATAACGTGGTGACCTACCCTGTAATAATTTCAGTAGCAAATCCCGACCTCAAACTAAAACCCGGGATGACGGCCAATGTCTCCATAATCACCGACCGACGGAAAGGAGCACTTAAAATCCCCATGGCGGCTCTGAGGTTTTCGCCTCCCGAAAACGACGCTCCCCAGTCCGCCGCGGCTACGTCGTCCCCCTTCAGCCCATCCATGCCAAGGCGCAGAAGCGGGGCGGGACAGGGGGCGGGCAATGGAAATGCCGGCGCCGCGGGAACGGTCTCTTCCGTGTGGACTGTGGTTGACGGCGCCCTGGGAGAGAAGGTCCAGTTCAGATCAGGGATAAGCGACGGTTCCTTCGTGGAGGCAATTGCCTCCCCGGAGCTTAAAGAGGGAGATCTTCTTGCAGTTTCTTACTCGGAGAAGCCGAAGGAATCCCTTTGGGAGAAAATTTTTAAATGAGCCTGATCGACGTCAGAGATATAGTCAAGATTTATAAAACCGGGGACGTGGAGCTCAGGGCCCTG
Source organism: Aminivibrio sp. (assembly GCA_050946755.1). Lineage (GTDB taxonomy): Bacteria > Synergistota > Synergistia > Synergistales > Aminobacteriaceae > Aminivibrio. The sequence continues at coordinate 27,253 of JBMNVK010000003.1, forward strand.
GACGGGGTGACCTTCTCCGTGGACAGGGGAGAGTTCGTCTCCATCATGGGGCACTCCGGCTCGGGCAAATCCACTATGATGAATATCCTGGGCTGCCTGGACGTACCCAGCGAAGGGGGCTATGCCCTAGACGGCCGGGAAGTGAGCGACCTCTCGGTGGACGACCTTGCCCGCATCAGGAATACCACCATCGGCTTCGTCTTCCAGGGCTTCAACCTCCTTCCACGGGCAACCGCCCTGGAGAACGTGGAGCTGCCCCTTATATATGCGGGCGCGCCGGGAAAAACCCGGAAGGAGAAGAGCCGGGTAGCGCTGGAGCGGGTGGGGCTGGGGAACAGGATGGGGCACAGGCCCAGCCAGATGTCCGGAGGGCAGCAGCAGCGGGTGGCCATCGCCCGGGCCCTGGTGGGAGACGCCCCTCTTATCCTGGCGGACGAACCCACGGGAAACCTGGACACCAAGACCAGCGAGGAGATTATGAATTTGTTCACCGAGCTAAACGGCGAGGGGAAGACCATCATCCTGGTGACTCACGAGCCGGACGTGGCGGAGTACAGCCGCCGCACTCTCATGTTCCGTGACGGCAAGCTAATTGACGACGAAAGGAGGAATGGCCGTGCTTGAGACCTTCAGGACAGCGGTGCGATCCCTTCTTTCCAACAAAATCCGTTCAGCCCTTACCATGCTGGGGATAATTATAGGCGTTGCTGCGGTCATCACCATGGTAGCCATAGGCGCCGGGGCGAGCCAGAATATTCAACAGTATATCTCCGGCGTGGGCAGCAACATCCTGATCATCATGCCGGGGGCTTCCGTGGCGGGAGGGGTACGCCAGCAGGCGGGGTCCGCCTCGAATCTCACCCTCCAGGACGCTGAGGCCGTGGAGAGGGAGGCCTTTGCCCTGAGGGGCGTAGCGCCGGAAATTTACAGCAGGACTCAGCTTGTATACGGCAACATGAACTGGTCCACCATGATCACAGGCAGCACTCCGGCCATCTTCGATATCCGGGAGTGGCACATTGCGTCGGGAAGAGTATTTATTGATAGCGAGGCCCGCATAGGGGCGAAAGTTGTGGTGCTGGGGGCCACTACGGCCAAAAATTTATTTGGATCGGAAGACCCTATAGGCAGAACAGTCCGGATAAGCAAAGTACCCATGGAGGTCATAGGGGTTCTGGCCCCCAAGGGACAGACCCCCTGGGGACAGGACCAGGACGACACGGTCTTCGTACCCTTCAGGACGGCCCAGCAGCGGCTGTTCCGCCGGGCAGCGGCAAATTCGGTTCAGAGGATTACTGTGGCGGCGCTTGACGGAAACTCCGTGGCGGAGGCGGAGCGGGAGATAAAGGCCATCCTGCGGCAGCGGCACCGTCTGGCCGATAAGGACGCAGACGACTTCGACGTGCGGAACATGGCGGAGATGCTGGACGCCGCAGCCCAGTCCACCAAGGTGATGTCGCTGCTGCTGGGGGCGGTGGCCTCCGTATCGCTGCTGGTGGGCGGCATCGGCATCATGAACATCATGCTGGTATCGGTGACGGAGCGGACCAGGGAGATAGGCATACGCATGGCCATAGGCGCCCGGGCATCAGACATACGGACCCAGTTTCTCATGGAGGCCCTGCTCCTGTCCATAATCGGCGGAATAACGGGGATAGCCCTCGGCACGTCGGCATCCAAGATAATCACAGGGCTGCTGGGCTGGGCCACGGTGGTATCCACCGGCTCCATCATACTGGCCTTCGGCTTCTCCGTCTTTGTGGGCATCTTCTTCGGCTTCTACCCCGCCTGGAAGGCGTCCCTGCTGAACCCGATAGAGGCCCTGAGGTATGAGTAAAGCCTCAGCCGCCGGATATGTGCAGGGTTAAGGCCCTAGCCACATCAACTACCGAGGATAAAGAAACTTTTTCATTTATCGTTCTCTCCACAATGTCCTCGCCGGGACCGAATATCACAAAGGGCGCCCCCAGGTTGGGCACGATCCTGGAGACGTCCGAAAAGGAGTGCATACCGGTAAGTCCCGCGTCCATGCCAAGGTCGCCCAGATGCTTCTGCAGGCGTCTTACCAGCGGGGCGTCCTCAGGCATGGTGCTTGCGGGCCTGTCCACAAGAATTTCAATTTCGAAGGACAGCCCCGGCTCTCCGGCCGAAAGCTCATCCCCGGATTTTCTAAGTTCGCGGAGGATCTCCTTGTTGTCCTGGTAGGGAAGCAGGCGAATATCCACCATAGCCTCCGCTGTACTGGACACAAAATTAGGGCCGGGGCCCCCTCCCTTTATTTCCGTCATGGCACAGAGGGGCAGTCCGAGGAAGGGATGGGGCGAGGCATTTCCCGTGATATGATTTTTCATCCTGCTGAAAAGGGTTATTAAATTTTCAACCGCGTCCACTCCCTTTTCAGGAAAGCAAGTATGACAGGTTTTGCCCCGGGCGACAATCCTTACCCAAAGAGCCCCCTTCTGGGCTATTGCGATTCTTCCGCCGGTGGGCTGCACAAAAATCAGCTCGGTGGCATCGCCAAGAAAGCCGCCGTCCACCATGGCTCTGGCGCCTATGCCGTTTAACTCACCGTCGGCGGTGAGGCACAGAAGCACGTTGGCTGGAAGAGTTTTACCCGTCTCAAGGAGGCTCTTCAGGCATAGAATTATTGAGGCAACTCCCCCCTTCATGTTTGACGTCCCTCTTCCATATACAAACCCGTTTCTGAAAGTGGCTCTGTAGGGCGGGAAGTCCCACTTTTCAGTGCTTGCCAGGCCGTGAGTATCCATCTGGCCGATGAGGGCCACCGTTCGCGAACTGTCTTCTCCCGGAAAGAACGCCACAAGGGAGGAGCGATTCTTGCCGTGGTCGATGATGTTCGCGCGCATTCCGTCAAAGGGGAAGAGGGTCAGGATGAAATCCAGAAGGTCCGACTCATCCCCGTCCGGCTGATGGGTGCGTATTCTTACCAGCTGCTGCAAAAGAGCCAGGGCGCTGCCCTCGGAAATAGACATAAATACCCCATCCTTATTTTTATTTGCCAATAGATTACATCCGTACCCGTCCCTTGGTCAGGCCATACTTAAAAATGCTTTTGTCCTATTTGGACAAAGATAGCTCGTGATTCGTCTCCAATTGCTCATGACCAGCATTGCAATGATTTATAGAATGTTTACCCGGCAGTTGTCAGCTTAAGCCAAAATTAGCAGAAATGGGGACTAAGAAAGTATGACCGCAAAATCTGAACGCATCAAGGGCATGTTTCTTGTTTTGATGGCCAGCATGAGCTGGGGGACTACCGGAATACTTCAGGCTTTCGCGCCGGACGGGGCTCATCCCCTGACAGTGGGAGCAATAAGAGTTGTCCTGGCCAGCTTTCTCCTCATGATTTACCTAAAGTGGAGGGGAGAAAGCATCATCGCCATTCTTCGCAGACCCCCGATTCTGCACCTTGTCATAACCGTTATCGGCGTAATGGGCTATCAGTTCTCTTTCTTCCCGGCTCTCCTGCTTACGGGAGTTTCCGTCGGATCCATGATAGCTATAGGGGCCGCCCCGGTAATTGCCGGGATTATGGGAGCCGTTTTCGAAAAAGAGCCCCTTTCCGGGAGATGGTTCCTGTCCACTTCAATAGCAATAATCGGGTGCGCCCTTCTCCTGGGTTTTGGCTCATCCACGGATATTACAGTAAATATTAAGGGGGCCTCTCTCGCTTTTCTGGCGGCCCTATGCTACGCAACCCTGGGGCTGGGCATGAAGCGCCTTGGAACCTGCCTTAATCATGTTGAGGCTGCGGCGGCGGCAACAACCGCATCCTTAGTAGTGGGGCTTCCCGTCCTGATCCTGTTCAACCCCATGTGGATTTTTACGGGCAGGGGGCTGGTCATAGCCTCAGCACTGGGCATACTGACAGAGGCCCTTCCTATGTGTTATTTTGCGGTCGGGCTGAAGAAAATCTACCTGAGGGACGCCTTCACCCTTTCCCTTTTCGAGCCCCTTACGGCGTTCGGCCTTTCTGCCCTTATTTTGGGGGAAAGGCTGGCCCCCCTGCCGCTTTTCGGAGCCGCTCTTATCCTCTGCGGAATCTTTATTCTCTCCTCCGATCCGAGGAACAGAGAACAGGAGAGTCGTCCGGAGCCTGTTTCCCAATAGTACCGGACTAATAACTAAAGTTATCCGTAAAGCTTCAGCAGGTTTCGCACGAAATTGACTCTAAGGGCGAAGGCCAGATCAAAGCGGAAGGCATTATCCTTCAGGTCTCCGTTCAGAAGCTGCTGCAATTTTCCGTAGCGATATTTCAGGGTATTGTAGTGATATAAAGTTTCTTTAGCGGCCAGGGCAAGATTCCAGTTGCATAACTCTATGGCGTACAGTGTTTCAAGAAGATTCGTCCTGTTTTTTTCATCATGCTCAATTATCGATCCCAGTCTGAGATCACACAGCGCCTCAGCTTCTTTAGAGGCAGCAAGAGCGCAGATCATGCCGAAAGCCGCGGTCTCTCCCCAGAACACTGGTCTGTCCCTGCGGTGAACCATGCTGAAAAACATGGCGTTCCTTGCCTCTTCGTAGCTTTCAGCCAGATATAAAACCGATGGCCTGGGTTCGCCTACTCCGACATGCAGATCCTTGCCGTCCGCATGTTCGGATTTATGAAACTCCGGAAGAATCCTGTCGAAAATTTGGCTGATGTTTTCCCGAATGACCGCGGGCTCAATATTCCTTAAAAAGAGGATGTTGACAAGCATTCCTTTTACAGCGACGCAGTACGTCCGCTTAAAGTAGGCCTTGGCCCTTCCCGAGACAAAATCCTGCCTTTCCGGGGAGAGTCCTGAAACTGTAAGGATCATGACATCCTCTTCCAGAGGGATCCCTAAAATGCCCGCTCTTTTTCTTATCTCCTGTTCAGAAGGCATTTTATCCATGAGGAGGTCTTCAAAAAAGCGGGAAATAAAGAGACGCCTGTCTCGCTCCTCGGCCATCTCCCTGCGCAGGATAAATTGGAGGCCTATGACAAGAGCTTCCAGGGATTGACCGCTCTTTTCGCCCGGCGGCTTATCCAGAAAAAGGTGCCCCTGGAGAAGGGGGCCATCCATAATAGGGTGGCTTTCGTACAATCTGGTCATTTCACTTAAGGGAAATGTCCTGGCATTGCTCAAAAACTCCGTTGATTCAGAGCTTACTACGGTTTCAACGGCGCTATGAAACCGGAAAGCGAGCCCGACTCCAAGGCTCTCCTGCCCCTTTTGAAGGAGGGACTGAATGTTGGAAGCTTCCAAAAACCCCAGTATCAGATCGTTTTTTGCCGGTTTGATAGTCTTTGTCTCGTCTCTTGCCATATCTGCTTCTTCCTTTCGCTGGCGGCTGCTCCTTCAAGGATATCTTACATCCTATTATACTAAATGGACAATAAACACCTCTCTTTTTGTCCGATGCGTTCCACATGACAGGACCCGCAAGTTTTATAATACATTTCGATAGCCTTTCCGACGCAATATGCAAAGCTTTAAATTGCTAAAGACTTGACAGGAAGACCATTCTTACAAGGTCAAAATATCTAAACAGGGAGGGGTTTTGTTTTGAGCAAATTTCTGATGGCAGCGATCCAGGTGGACACCCAGGACAACAAGAAAGAGAACCTCGCAAAGCTTGCCCGCTATATCGATGAAGCGGCAGGCAGGGGCGCGAAAATGGTGGCCATACCCGAAAACGCCCACTACATAGGCACTAAAGAGGGGACTTTCGAAAATGCCGAACCGATTCCCGGCCCCATGTCCGAATTCTTCTGCTCGAAGGCCAGGGAGCACGGAATATGGCTAAACTGCGGCAGCATCGGCGAAATCATACCCAACGAGAAGAAGCTTTTCAACACTTGCCTCATGATCAACCCCGAGGGGAAAATTGCGGCCCGCTACGAGAAGATCCACCTCTACGACGTGGACATCAAGGACGGCCCCTCCACAAGAGAATCGGATACGAAAATGGCCGGAAATAACATCGTTGTCTGCGACACGGACTACTGCAAGGTCGGCCTTTCAATCTGCTACGACATGCGCTTCCCCGAGCTCTACAGAATAATGGCCCTCAAGGGCGCCAAAGTCATGTTTGTTCCCGCAAACTACACTCTCTTCACCGGAAAAGACCACTGGGAAGTCGTTCTGAGAACCCGCGCCATTGAAAACCAGTGCTACGTAGTGGCCCCGGGCCAGATCGGGAAAAAGCCCGCCTTCCAGTCCTACGGAAGATCCATGATCATCAACCCCTGGGGAACGGTACTGACCACCGCCGAAGACCGGGAGGGAGTGATCTACGCCGAGATCGACCCTGGTTACGTGGATACCATAAGGTCCCAGCTTCCAAGCTTCCCGAACAGGCAGCCCCAGGCGTATAAGTGGGATTAAGTAACTTCCGTGGAATAACAATGTACTATGATTCGGTCGAAACACCCATTAATAACCAGAATTTCGTTTCCTAAAACGGATTAAGGTCCGGTATCTAATCTAACTCAGCAGGAGGTTATCGTTCAATGCTTATGAAAGAGATGAACCAGGTTGATTTCAGGAAAGAGATCGCAAAAACCAACGCCATGATCATTCCTGTCGGCGCATTTGAGGTCTGGGGACCTCATCTTCCCGTCGGGGCAGACACCCTGGTTGCCGAAGAGATCTCAAACAGAATTTCAGATAAGATAGGTTGGATCGTGGGTCCGAGCATTCCCGTAGGCTATTCAGAAAGCCTGTATTTTAAAGAAGGAGGCACTATTTACGTTAAGCCGGAAACCCTTAAAGCCTACTTGTCGGATATTCTCGACAGCCTTATCGAAACCGGAGTTAATCGCTTTTGCTTCGTAGGTCCCCACCTTGGCAACGTACCGATAATAACTCAGCTTGCCTTCAATCTCAGGAAGAATAAAGGGGTAAAATGCTGCCTTATCGACTGGTGGCGGATAATCCAGCCACTTGCCACAAAGGAAGGAATTCTTCAGTATGAGGGCAAAATGGCCCACGGACATGCAAGCGAGGCCGGGACATCCACATTTTTATATCTGAGACCGGATCTTGTGAAATTTGACCGTGCTCTCAATGTAAAACCCCTTCCCGACGAGTACCCTGATATACCCCGCTTTGCCATGACCAACGAGTTTTACCCTGACGCTGTAATAGGTGACGGAACGGTTGCCACAAAGGAAAAGGGCGAGTTAATCGTTAATAAAACAGTAGACCGCGTGGTAGAATTCCTGAAACAGTGGGATTAAAGTTGCTTACTATAAATCATCCAAGTGGACATAACCAAAAATTCTAAACAGGAGGTATTAAAAGTGCGTAAAATATGCTCAAACCTTATTTTAGCCACTTTTTTGGCGATAATCTTTTTCGCAGTTCCCGGCGAGGCAGCCCTAAAGAAGGAGTATAAGCTGAACTGCAACCTGACGGAAAACACCATTTGGGGTCAGGGTACCGCTATGTTCGTTAAGCTGGTACAGGAAAGAACCGAGGGCAAGGTCAATATCAAGCCCTACTATTCCGCCCAGCTCACAAGCGGCAAACAGACAAATGAGCTACTCATGCTCCGCAACGGCACCATTGACTTTTCCTATGCCGGGCCAGCGAACTGGACCACTCAGCTTCCTGCCATGAATCTCTTCACCCTGCCATGGTTCATAGCCTCTACAGGCGATACCCAGAAGGCCATGGAGGCCATAGTACATGGTAAAGCGGGCAAAATGCTCGAGGATATTGCTGCAAAGGCAGGAGTCACGGTCATCGGCTGGGGCTACAACGCCCCTCGCCAGCTTCACGCCAATAAGCCCATCAGGACTCCAGAGGAGATGAAGGGGCTCAAAATCAGATTCGTTTCATCACCCTTGTACAAGGACACGCTTGAGGCACTTGGGACAAATGGGATAAACATTAACTGGAGCGAGGCCGTTACTGCATTCCAGCAGGGGCTGGTGGATGCGGGTGAAAACCCTTACAACGTAATAATACCCTATCGGGTCTATGAGTTTCATAAATACATGACCGAATGGGACTATACCTGCGCCGCCATGTTTTTCGTGGCCAATACGGGGGTATGGAACTCTTTTGACGCAGAGACTCAAAAAATTCTAACCGAATGCGCTGAAGAGGCTGGAATCTATACCGGGATGTTAAATCGGCTTGGATTTGACGACGGTTCCGCCTACAAATGGCTTGAAGAACGTAATCTTCTGCCAGAAGACCAGAACATGATTCCTCATGACCCGAGGAAACTTCTTGAGGACAACGGGGTCACCATCATTAAGCTTACCACCGAGGAAATCATGGCTTTTCGCAGAGCCACAAAGGGAGCCTTCGACAAACACGTCAAACTAGTGGGCGAAGACGTGGTCAACGCTGCAATTGAAGACATGGCCGCCGCCGGCTTAACCTTCGAAGCCATTAAAGATTAGCTTCCTAAAGGCTAAGAGGAGATGCTACTCCTCTTAGCCTTTTATTTAGCCCGTGAAGAGCAGCAGTGGAGCCATTGAAAAAACAGGGGGTGCAGAATTGAAATATCTGCGATGGTTTCTTCAAAACTTTGAGGAAGTTGCCTCATCTTTACTGATACTTATCATGTCTACCTTCGCTTTCATCAACGTAATTTCGAGATACGTAATCGACCTTTCACTTAATTTCACTGAGGAACTTAACGTGTACTTTTTTGTATGGTTCGCGTTTTTGGGAAGCGCCTGGGCCGCTCGAAAAGGAGGGCACATGGCGGTGGAGATGTTCTATAACCTCTTCCCCAAAGGATTTCGCAAAATCCTGTATCTCCTGATTCAAGCAACTATCGTTGTATTTTTCATAGCAATGGGATACTGCGGATACATTGAGATTTGTGATGAAATCGCACTTAACACCGTGACTGAGACGATGGAAGTCCCTGTGTGGTGGTTTACTAGTTCCATTCCCTTGGGTTCCGCTCTTATCATTTTCAGGACGTTGCAAAAAAGTGCGGAAGATCTCAGAAACGGCACATATTAGGACAGGGTGGATATAATCATGCATGAACTTTTTACAGATCCCGCATTCTGGCTCCTGTTCCTGTTTCTCGCACCTCTACTCCTGAAGTTTCCCATCGCCATGGCCATGGGAACGTCGGCCGCCTTCGTCATATGGTTTTGGGATTTAGGATGGCAAAGCATTTCTTACTCCTTCTTTGCAAACATAGCTAAAGTTCCCCTTCTCGCCATACCTTTCTTCATCCTTGCAGGCGCCATAATGGAAAAAGCGGGCATCGCCGAAAGGCTGATCAATTTTGTTAAGGAATGCGTCGGCAGCGTGTCTGGAGGGCTTGCCATCGGTACCATATTAGTGGCTACTTTCTGGGGAGCAATAAGCGGCTCTGGACCAGCCACAGTAGCAGTGATAGGAGTAATCTTGATTCCTGGAATGGTAAATGCAGGTTACGATAAAGCTTTTGCAACTTCTGTCGTCAGCGTCTCATCAGGAATCGCCATAATAATCCCGCCAAGCATATCATTTCTGGTTTACGCTTCTATTACGGGCGTATCCATTGGAGCCCTGTTTGCCGCAGGCTTCATACCAGGTTTGATAATGTCTACCTGTCTCTGCGTCAGCGCATGGATTACATCCAGAAAGAACGGTTGGAAGGGTGAACCCCGAAAAGGCAATTTTTGGAAAGCTTTAAAAGACGCATTCTGGGCCATCATGTCTCCTGTAATTATTCTGGGAGGAATATACGGGGGAGTGTTCACCCCAACTGAGGCGGCCGCTATTTCTATCTTCTACGGGCTTTTTGTGGGAGTTTTCATCTATCGTTCCATTACATGGAAGATTCTATACGAACTTTTATCCTTTTCCGCTATAACAAGCGCTGTCGTAATGATCCTAATAGGCATGGGAGGACTTTATTCATGGGCAGCCCAGACTGTCGGACTAATCGACAAAGTGGCGGGACTTCTTCTGTCCATCTCTGATAATCCCAATGTCGTATTGATAATAATCAATGTGATACTACTAATCGCAGGAATGCTCATAGGGGGCAACTCAATCTTCTATATTTTCATACCACTGTTCATCCCTGTGATTCAGCATTTTGGCTGGGATCCCATCTGGTTTGGTGTAATGTGCACGATTAACATTGCAATCGGGCAGATAACCCCACCCGTGGCAACCAATCTGTTTGTAGGAATGAGCATCAGTGGACTGACCATGGAAGAACTTACACCCAGAGTAATGCCCCTCGTAGTAGCTGCCATCACTGCTCTCGCTATCATTGTAGCATTTCCAAGCATCACGCTTTTCCTTCCTAGGCTATGGGGGTTGATGTAGCGACCAGGATAAAACAAGCACATAGAATAATTTTATTGCTCCTGCTTAAGCAGGAGCAATTTTTTATTTTATTACGCATTTCCTAGAGAGAGTACTCGAAGTCAGTTCGCCTTCTCCCTATCTCGTAGACGAAACTGCGAACTTGAGGTTCCCCGGAAACACTGGACATAGTTTATGTATCTCCGAGAAGAAAGAAACCATTAACCTTCACAGTGCTCTCCTCCCAACTTTCCTGTGTTCTGGGCATCTTTCTCCCATCTGTGTGAAGGATAGGTTGGACCCAAAAGTGAAGTAGTTTTTCATGGGGCTTTCTCCTATGATTGTTTTTTTATTCGGAGCGTACCTGGTAGGGGCTTTTGCCATAGCCGCCGTTCTCAGCTGAGAGGACGATTCCTGCCGAAAGAAATCGAGGATGTAGCTTCTCGAAGTCAAGTTTGCCTTGAATTTCACTCGCGCTTTACATTTTCTAGTAAGCTGCGTTTAGAGAAAGCACAGTCTAAAGATACTTCGTAGGATTGTGTATTTTTCTCATCTCCGATTCAATACAGCATTAAGGATCTGCCTTCACAATCTTGCAATCTTAGTATTTTAAGCCTCAGCAGAAATCTGCCAGGCTATTGACCAACAAGGCGTTGATTCTCTTTGTGGTGGAATTGAGGTTCAGCGAAAAATTTAGGTCCCGGATAGCCTGACACTTGGCTGATCAAGCAGTATTTGACATCGAAAAACTGAGGCGCGGCAGGAAAACCTGATAATATATTGTACCCGCCTTTGTTCCGGTCTATTATGGGCCCAGGCTCTTAAAACATATTAGCTCAAAAACTCCGGAGGGATTGACCTATGTTAAGCAGACTGTTCAACGAGGTGGAAGCAAACAGGGATAATATTTTCGACACTTTCAATGAGCTCCACTCCTTCCCCGAGCTGGGGTACGAGGAGGAGAAGACCGCCGGGAAGCTCGCGGACATTCTTGAGGCTGAGGGTTTTTCCGTGGAGCGCAGGGTGGGAGGAACCACCGGCGTAATCGGTACGCTGAAGGGCCCCACCCCCGGGCCTGTCTTCGCCCTTCGGGCGGATATGGACGCCCTGCCCATTGACGAGGACAGCGGGCATCCCCACTCTTCCAAAAACCCGGGAGTGATGCACGCCTGCGGCCACGACGCCCACTCCACCATTGTCCTTTTCGCCGCCGTAATCGCCGCTCGGACGGGCGTCGCCAGAGGAACGCTGAAGGTCGTGTTTCAGCCTGCGGAGGAGCTTCTGACGGGAGCCCTGAGTATGTTGAAATCCGGCCTCCTCGCAGATGTGGACGAGATGGCGGGGCTCCACCTCCGCCCCATTCAGGAGGCCAGGCTGGGCGAGGCCGCCCCGGCCCTCATGCACGGCTCCTCCTATGTAGTAAATATAGCCGTGGAGGGGCAAAGCGCCCACGGCGCCCGTCCCCATCTGGGCATCAACGCCGTAGACGGGGCAGCCGCCATAGTAAACGCCATCAACGCCATCAGAGTCGACCCCAGAGTCTCCCACTCCTTAAAAACCACCTCTATAATCGCCGGGGGGAAGGCATCGAACATCATCCCCGACTCGGCCAAAATGGTTGTGGACGTGAGGGCCCAGACCAACGAGACGATGAAGGAGATTCTCGAAAAAATAGAACAGGCCGCCCTATACGGGGCAAAGTCCGTGGGAGCAGCGGCATCGGTTGAAAGCATGAAGGGCGTCCCCGCCGCGGAGTACAACCCAGGCCTGACAGAAGAGATGAGGCTTGCCATTGAGGACGTGCTGGGGAGCTCTCTGCCCCCCATAGTCTCCCCGGGGGGCGAGGATTTCCATTTCTTTGCCACCGAGGGCAAGATAAAAACGGCCTACATGGCCCTGGGGGCTGATTTGGAGCCGGGGCTCCACAGCGAAAAGATGAGGTTCAACCCGGAAGCCCTGATCACAGGCACAAAGATCCTCTGCGCCCTGCTTGCGAGAAAGGTGCTGTAAAACCCAAAAGCCGCCGACCTCCTAGAAAGGTCGGCGGCTTTTCATCATTCTCCCGCCCTATTCCTTCCACCCTCCGAAGGTCTCCGGCGCCATGAAGGATAGGGCGAACCCTATTGCTGCGCCGCCCAAAGGCAGGAGAAAGGCGTTCCGGTAGGCCTCCCGGGCCGGCAGGGCGGCACCCATATCCAGAAATACGCCTATGAGGGATGTTATCACCGCTACGCCGAAGAAGGCAGCCGTGTTTATAACCGCCACGGCGAGCCCCATATGGCCGGGGTTCATCTCCTTGGCGATGGCCCAGGACACGACAATGGAGCCTGCCACAAAGCCCAGGAAGAAGAAGAGAGTCCCAAGGGCAATATCTCCCAGCAGATGGCCGGCAAAGGTCAGGATAATCCATACGCCAACCTGGCATCCGGCAAAGAGAATCAGGGGCTTTTTTCGGCTTCTCATGGTATCGGACATGCGGCCGGCGGCCACCGCCCCGCACATGGTGCCCGCTGCGAGAAGGGAGACGAAAAAGGGCCCGTCCGGCCGGGAAAGGACGGACGTCACCCAGGATACGCCCCAGGTGCCCGAGAGGACCAGACTGCAGGCGGAGGTGGCAGTGTAGCTGACACAAACCGGGTATATCCTCCATTTACTGAGTACGGACCGCACTCCTGCGGCCAGGGATGCGATTGAGACGGGGACGCCCCCTCCTCCGGAGGGGATGGTCAGATAGCAGCCCAGCGCCAGGGCAAGGCATACTGCGCCCAGGATGGAGAAGGTGGTTCGCCAGGTGAGGGCCGCGATCATAAGGGCCAGGGATGCCTGGGCGAGGATTCCTCCGGTGTTGCCTATGAAGGATGTTATTCCCGAAAGGGTGCCGAAGAGCTCTCCGCTGAAGTTGTCGGCCAAAAACAGCACAGAGCTTATGAAGGCCACCGCCACCCCCATGCCCATCAGAATCCGTCCCACAAAAAGGAGCCAGGGCGCCGGGGCAAGGGAGAAGATGAACGCCCCGGCCCCGGCGGCAGTCATGCCCGCCGTTACTGTGAACCGGACTCCCTTTGAGTCGGCCAGCGCCCCTACCGGAATCTGCATAAGGGTGTAGGCATAAAAAACCATGGAGGACATGGCGCCGAAAGCAGTTGCTGAAAGTGCAAAGTCCGCCTCCAGGGGAATGCGGAGGACTCCGGCGGAAAGACGCAGCAGATAAGCCATCAAAAAACATATGCAGAGAAGAACCCATCCGACCCATCTCATAAGATAAAACCTGCCTTGCCTGAAAATTTGCCCCGGCCCCGGTCCTTCATGATTTCCGGCATCCGGACAGACCCCGGCCATAATGAGCGGCATGAGAACATATTACCACCCTTTCTTCTGTAAATTTGCCCCCTGTTGCTTTACAATAGATTATAAAATGTTCCATCAGCAAGGAGAATCAGACCATGACAGGAAGACACAAAAAAGAGCGGATATCTACAGACGGCGACAATTCCCCCCTGGGCATCACCCTGGGCGCCCTGCTGGGCCGGGAAGTCGCCCCCTCCCCCACTCCTCCCGCCCCGCCTCCTTCCTCCTCCGGGAAAAAGAAAAAAGACGGGGGCAAACTGCCGCCCCGGGCCATCCTGTCAAGGGAGACCAGAGGTAGGGGAGGCAAAACAGTGACGGCCATCTCCTTTCGGGACGGCAGACTTCCTGATTTGGAGGGGCTTGCCAAGGAGATAAGGACGGCCCTGGGCTGCGGAGGCACAGTAGAGGAAGACCGGATTATTCTTCAGGGAAACCAGGTGGACAGGGCGTCAGACTGGCTGACCGGCAGAGGCGTAAGGGCCATAAAGGGCAACTGATGGGAAATATTGCAGAGGCTCCGGCAAGCCCTATCTTCGCCTCATCTAAAATCCGCCCAGGCGCTGAAGTTCATGACCAGAGATAAAAATCGCCTCCAGGGGGCGATCCTGGTGATCCTGGCCAGCATGTGCTGGGGCACTACCGGCACCCTCCACGCCTTTGCCCCCGAAGGAGCGCAGCCTCTGACCGTAGGGGCGGTGCGGATAGTTGTCTCTGGAGTCATGCTGCTCGGCTGGTGTCTCTTTCAGCCGGAGAGGCTGTCTTTTTTCAAAAAACTGGACCTGACCGCCCTGGCTATCGCCGTCGCAGGGATCATGAGCTTTCAGTTCGCCTTCTTCACCGCCCTGAAGCTGACGGGGGTTTCGGTGGGTACCATGCTGGCCATCGGCCTCTCCCCTGTATTTGCGGGAGCCATAGGCGCCCTGGCCGAAAGGGAGCCCCTTTCGGGAAGATGGGCCCTTTCGACCGCCGTGGCTGTTCTGGGCTGCTCCCTTCTCGTGATGGGCGGACAGTGGAAAGAGGAGGCAATTCACCTGGGAGGTGCAACCCTGGCCTGCGCCGCTGCTCTCTTCTACGCCCTTATGGGACTGGGGCTGAAGCGTCAGGGAGCAGTCGTTACTCCCACCCAGGCCACCGCCGCAACTACGGGAACCGCCATACTGGTAGGCCTTCCCGTCCTGCTTCTGCTCGACTCTTCATGGATCTTCAGCTGCCGGGGAGCCTTCATCGCCCTGTCTTTGGGATTTCTAACCATGGCCTTTCCCATGTGCCTTTTCACCATTGGCCTTAGAAAAATATTTTTAAGGGATGCCTACACCCTCTCCCTTGTCGAACCCCTTACCGCCTGCGCCCTTTCCGCGCTCCTGCTGGGGGAGCGGCTGTCCGCCGTCTCCATGGCGGGAGCGGCGCTGATCATGGGGGGCATTCTGCTGCTGCCCGTCGCAGAAGGGGATAAAGAGGAAAAGCCGGCCCTTAAGGAATAATTTTTGCTAAAAAGGAGGACTTCATGACAAAACAGCCAAGCATCTTCATCTCGGGAAACGAGGCCATCGCCGAGGGAGCCATTGCGGCGGGGGCCAGATTTTACGCGGGATACCCCATTACTCCCTCTTCCGAGGTGGCGGAGACGGCGGCAAGGAGGCTGCCTGAGGTGGGGGGCATGTACGTCCAGATGGAGGACGAGCTCTCCAGCATGGCGGCCATAGTAGGGGCCTCCGTCTCGGGGGCCAGGGCCTTTACCGCCACCAGCGGCCCGGGCTTCTCCCTCATGCAGGAAAACCTGGGCATGGCCGTCATGGGGGAGGTCCCCTGCGTGGTGGTAAACGTGCAGCGGTCAGGCCCCTCCACGGGCATGGCCACAAAGCCCGCCCAGGGAGACGTGATGCAGGCCCGCTGGGGGACCCACGGCGACCACGGCATCATAGCCCTGGCCCCTTCGTCAGTGCAGGACTGCTACGACTTCACCATAAAGGCCTTCGCCCTGGCGGACCGATTCCGCACCCCCGTCATCCTCCTTGCGGACGCAGCAGTGGCCAAGCTTAAGGAGAACGTCCGGCTGCAGACGCCCTCCCCGGAGGAGACAGCCCCCCGGCCCATGCCCACCTGCCCGCCGGAGGAATATCAGCCCTTCGCCGTGGATGAGGAAAGAAATATGACAGCCCCCCTTGCCGCCTTCGGAGGTGACTATATCTTCCGGGTGACGGGCTCCATGCACAACGAGACGGGAGGGCAGGGAGCGTCGCCGGAGAACGCCGACAGGGTCATCCTCCATCTGACTGCAAAGCTGGAGAAAAACCGGGACGCCATGCCCCGGACCAGACCCTTCTTAATGGAGGACACCCGGTGGGCAGTGATCTCCTACGGCTGCTCCGCCCGTTCCGCCAGGGCAGCGGTTAAAGCAGCCCGCAGGAAGGGCATAGCCGCCGGGCTTTTAGAGCTGACTACCCTCTGGCCCTTCCCCGACGAAGAAGTGACGGAGGCTCTTTCCCGGGTGAAAGGCGCTCTTGTTCCCGAGCTTAACCTTGGACAGGCGGCGGGAGAGGTGCGGAGGCTCAACGGCTTCGGCATCCCCGTTGTGGGCGTCAACAGAGTGGACGGCAATCTGATACAGCCCGCGGAGATACTCTCCGTCCTGGAGGAGGCAACGTCATGAAGACTTCGGCATGGAGAGAGTATCTGGCGGAGAGCAGGCTGCCCACCATCTGGTGCCCGGGGTGCGGCAACGGCATCGTCCTGACAGCCATCACCAAGGCCATGGCGGACCTAGGCCTTGACAGGCGCAAGGTGGCCGCCGTGTCGGGTATAGGCTGCTGGGGCTGGGCGGACGACTATCTGGCGGTGAACGCCTTCCACGGAACCCACGGCCGGGCGCTGGCCTTCGCCACCGGCATCAAGCTGGCAAACCCGGAGCTTAATGTGATTGTCCTCATGGGCGACGGCGACGGCGCTACCATCGGGGGCAACCACCTGATCCACGCCGCCCGGCGGAATGTGGACCTCACCGCCGTGGTGGTAAACAACTTCAACTACGGCATGACCGGGGGCCAGTACTCGGGAACCACCCCCAG
>JBMNVK010000004.1:0-37485 GCA_050946755.1 Aminivibrio sp.
GCTCATTAAGGGATTTTCCCAGCAAAGCATCCCTTATCTCCATTCTTACCGATGCATGGGAAAGATCCAGGGGAGCGGTGTCAGGGCCGTGTCTTTCTTCCTCCCCGTCCTCTCCCTCCATTACGGTATAGTAGCTTATATCTACAGTATCCAGCTCGGAGACAGGGCGGTCCTCTACAGCCTGCAGCGTTGAGTTCTGCCTTAGGATCTCCTGGAAGGTGCCTTCGACGGTCTCGTCAGAGACATCGGCTGTTGCTTTTTCAACGGAGATCTCTCCCAGATCCGGAAGGCCAATCTGGGGTGTTACCTCAAAGGTAAGATTGAGCTCCAGAGGGGAGCCCTCCTCCATTTTATCTATTTTCACAGAGGGCTCATCGATAAGATCCAACCCGTAATCCCTGACAATTTCTTCTATGGCGTCCGGAAGCATAAGTTCAAGAGCTTCTGCATAAAGGCTCTGCTTGCCAAACCTCATCTCGAGGATCTTTCGCGGCGTCCTTCCCTTTCTAAAGCCCGGAATATTGGCTTTAGAGGCCAGATCTCTGGCGGCTCTGTCGATACTCCTGGTAAATTCGGCGGGCTCAAACTCCACCTTTATTGAAACAAAATTATCTTCCTGGGAAATCATCTCGGATCTCATTGAGCAGCAACCCCTTTCGACGCCTTATATCCGCAAGTTTTGCCATAACTTGCTCTGTGATTTGCTCTATGTGTTTTATCTTTCCCTGTTCAGGGGAAACGGAAATATGCGGGATGTATTTTACACGGGAATACGGATGAATGCAAAATAATAAAAAGGCAGCGGTAAGAACCGCTGCCCCCCAGTTTTTCTTAATTAGACAAGGGCTATATCTTTACGACGTCAGATGCCTGGTCTCCCTTAGCTCCCTGGGTAATCTCAAAGGAGACTCTCTGTCCCTCATCAAGGGTTTTGAAGCCTTCATCCTGTATAGCGCTGAAGTGGACGAAGACGTCTCTCCCATCGTCGCTTGTAAGAAAGCCATAGCCTTTGGTCGCATTGAACCACTTAACAGTTCCCTGGGTTGTCAAAATTGTTCCTCCTAAATTTGTTCACTTTTTGATGACGGCGCCAGCCAACTCGAGAATAATATTCTATAAACAGATAAATGTCAAGCAGCAATTCTCTGCCAAGTTCGCATAAGTTCGTATTGCAGGCAGGCATCAGACGCCTCCGGGCAGAAGGTAACTATTTTTTCTAAAAAACATCCAGGTCATCGGCTCATTCCATCCTTATCCCGACCAGGCTGTAAAAAATCCGGCAACCTGTCAATCTTATTCTTCCTTAGCCGGGCTTTAGTCCCCGCAGGATCTCTTTTATTGTAAAATGGATCATCCCTGCAAGGGAATCCTGTCCTTTCGGCAGGGGTTAAAACAGATCAAAGGGGGAATGAAAATGATTACCGAAAAACTGAGAGAAGTACTCTCCACTCCGCCTGATTCCGCTCTTGCCATAATTACCAGGGGGACGGACGGCCCTCATGTGGTCAACTCATGGAACAGCTACGTCATGATAACAGAAGACGAAAAGCTTCTCATCCCTGCCGGCCGCATGTTCCAGACGGAAAAAAACATCGGTGTCGACAGCAGCGTAAAGATGACCATAACCAACAGGGAGGTGGAGGGCAAGACCTACAAGGGGACGGGGTTCCTGGTAGAAGGGACCGCCTCTTTTGAAAAGGACGGTCCCGAATTTGACGCACTAAAGAACAAATTCCCCTGGGCGAGAGCCGCTCTTGTGATAACTATAAGATCTCTTGAGCAGACCCTGTAGGAGATTTCATGTAAAGCAGTCAGACTTGCTCTGCCGCCGGTATGAGGAAAGAGGCCACGTAAAGGTCCCCGTCCGTCCTCAGTGAATGCATTATGCCCGACGGAACTATAAAGGCCTCTCCCGGCGAAAGTGCAACATCCCTATCCTCCAGAACACCATAGCCGCTCCCGGCAATACAGTAAAAAACCTCATCAAACTGGTCGTGCTTGTGGAGCGGCACCTTTTTATCAGAATCGATATGATAAACGTTCTTTATTATTTTTTCCTTTACGGCCTCTATATCCAAAGTGTTCACCTCTCAAACCGGTACCGGATGTTAGAAAATCATGTATTTGAATTAAGCTTTGTAAAAATATTGGAAATCCCCTCATAGTGTTTATGGATGGAGTTCCTGTAGGAGGAGAGGGACCTTCCCCTGTACCGGTCCAGTCCTTTATCCACGTCTCCTTTGCATTTCTTGATATTGGCGGCAAGAATGTGGGCGCCCACACGGACATTGTTCGCCGGAGTCATAAGCTCTTTTGTGGACTTAATAGGGAAAGTCTTTACAATCCAGGGCCTGTTTGCCCTCCAGTTAATCTGCATAAGTCCGTAATTGCCCCTGCTTACCGCCTTTTCTTTTATGGTAGACTCTTTTACCATAATGGAGGCCACGAGAAAGGGATCAATATTGTAGTGGGCAGCACAGTCTTCGATAAGTCGGGCGTAGTAGGAGATGTTTTTTGAGGGGACCTTGGGGTTTTTCCGTTTGAAGTAGGTCTCAATTGCCTTGAGCCTGTTGGCCTGTTCATTTATGGACTGGTAGTTCCTCATGGTATGAAAGGCCCGGCTTGTTGAGAAGGGTTTCGGGAAGGCTGCTTCCGGATTCATTGTCAGCGCAAACAGGACGATCAGGAGCCCTGAAATAAAAAATCTCGGTTTGATCTTCACTTGTATTTCTCCTTTCTGCAGAAGGGAACCCTGCCGAAGAGGGTGAAATTTTAGGTACATTATAGCCTTTCCACGTCTTATGGGCTATTGTTGATGTGCCTCAGATGAGAAAAGCATAGTAAAATACAGGCACATTCCCGGCAAGGACGCTTAATCGCTTGAAGTGGTGCGAGAGGGGGGACTCGAACCCCCAAGCCCATAGGGCATCAGATCCTAAGTCTGACGTGTATGCCGTTCCACCACTCTCGCTCCTGTTCTACGTCGTGGAATAATAACATCTTTATCCGATTTTGTGAAGAAGATCTCCCTGCTTGCGAAAAATGACAGGGGAAAACAAAGCAGAGGGTGGTTACCGCTGAGAAAACTTTACGGAACAAAAATGCTGCTGATCATAATATTTGGCCTGGCGACAATTTTTTTCATCATGTCCGGGTGGGGAGAGCTTGCCTCTGCCTTTGAGGTTTTATTTACGGAGGGGAAGACCATAAGCGAAGCCCTCTCTCATTTTATCGGGCGGCTTCCCGGCCTTGCCACAGAATACCTTTTTGCTTTTGCTTGGACCTACGGCCTCTTTGTCGCCGGACTTATCTTCCTTGAGGAAAAAAACCCTGACAGGACTATTGCCTGGCTTCTTGTGCTGATCCTGCTCCCGGTGGTCGGATTTATCCTGTATATATTTTTCGGCCCTGATATCCGGGGCAGGGGTTACTTCCGAAAGCTGAAGCGAAGAAACAGGCGCATCAGAAGAAAAGGAGACCACCCGTCAGATGAAAGCAACCGAAAGGCTATAGCCTACGAATCAGACGGAAAGACGGCTATTCTCCTCTCTAAAAGCGCCCGGGCTCTGCTTACAACAGGAAATTCAGTGAGAATGCTTCTGAACGGAAATGAGACCTTCTCAGCGATTATCCAGGCCCTCAAAAACGCAAAAGAATACATACATATGGAGTATTATTCCATAGCCAACGATAAAATCGGAAACGAAATAAAGGACATTCTGGTTGAAAAAGCCGCTTCAGGGGTAAGGGTCAACCTCATCTTCGACAGCGTAGGCAGCTGGAACCTCGGGGCAAAATTCGTGAACAGCCTCAAAAGTGCCGGTGTCCGGGTTCACTCCTTCCTGCCGGTCTCCTTCCCAAGACTGAGGAGGGAGCTCAATTTCCGCAATCACAGAAAAATCGTTGTCGTTGACGGCGCCATAGGCTTCATGGGCGGCCTGAATATCGGCGACGTCTATATGTCCTCTGACTCCCCCATGGGTTTCTGGCGGGACACTCACATCGAACTAAAGGGCCCGGCCGTATCCTGTCTCGATGACATCTTCAGGGCCGACTGGGCCTTCTGCGACAAGACCCCCCTGGAGGACGGCGAGATGCCTGTCCCTGAGCCCATGGGAGAATCCACGGTCCAGATCGTGGCCAGCGGCCCCAATAAAAACTCGAAGCCTATCCTTCATGGATACTTCTCCCTAATTGCCAACGCCAGGGAGTCAATCTGGCTGTGCACTCCTTATTTCGTGCCCGGCGACTCTCTGATGACTGCCCTTTCAGTGGCAGCCATGAGCGGAATTGACGTCAGAGTCATGATCCCCCACAAGACAGACCACGCCATTGTCTACTGGGCTTCCCTGTCGAACATTGAGGAACTGCTGAGGGCAGGGGTCAAAGTCTACCGGTATGAAAAAGGATTCATCCACTCAAAAATCCTGATAGCTGACGGTTCAGTAGTCTCCGTTGGCACAGCCAACCTTGATGCCCGAAGCCTTGAGATCAACTTTGAAGTCCAGGCCTTCATCTACGATCCTGAGGTAACGGAGGCCTTTATCTCCGCCTATGAACAGGATATGGAGGAGAGCTCCCAGTTCCGCCTTTACAGGTGGCGTCAGAGGCCTCTGAGGCAAAAAATACTTGAATCGGCCGGCAGGCTGTGGTCTTCCCAGCTCTGAAGATCTGTCCCCGCTGTTCTATATCACTTTTAGCATGAAGGAAAAAAAGGGATGTCCTCCGTCAGGAGGGCATCCCTTTATGCTTAAGAGCCTTTGACATTTTGTGCCCAAGCTCCATATTCGCTGGTGGACTGTGAGGGATTCGAACCCACGACCCGCTGATTAAGAGTCAGCTGCTCTGCCAACTGAGCTAACAGTCCTTTTTTACTCTATAGTGGCGCGCCCGGCAGGATTCGAACCCGCGACCAACAGATCCGAAGTCTGTGACTCTATCCACTGAGCTACGGGCGCTCTTTGTCATTGGGGTGAGCGAGGGGACTTGAACCCCCAACATCTGGAGCCACAGTCCAGTGCTCTAACCGATTGAGCTACGCTCACCATATTTGCTGGCGCGCCCGGCAGGATTCGAACCCGCGACCCACGGCTTAGAAGGCCGTTGCTCTGTCCAGCTGAGCTACAGGCGCCTGATATAATGGAGCGGGAAACGGGATTCGAACCCGCGACCTACGGCTTGGAAGGCCATCGCTCTAGCCAACTGAGCTATTCCCGCACCTGGATTCATGGTCGGGGCGAAAGGATTCGAACCTTCGACCCCCTGCTCCCAAAGCAGGTGCGCTAACCAGACTGCGCTACGCCCCGATATTGTAGCTAATTTCTACCGAAACCGCAACATCGGAATCTGGTGGAGCTGGGGGGATTCGAACCCCCGGCCTCTTCCGTGCGAGGGAAGCGCGCTCCCACTGCGCCACAGCCCCGGCAGACCAACGGAGGCTATTGTAATGAGCTGAGGCCGACTTGTCAAGCGAGGAAGAGTGAGATAATCTATGACTTTCCACCAATGCCTGTTAAATGAGGTGATTTTCGATGTCTTTCGGGCCTGAACTGGTAAGAGCCGTTTCCATGTCCCTGAACCAGGAAGTCTTGCCAGCCCGCATAACAAAAATAGAGACGGGCAGCTCCTGGGCTGCCTTTCGCCTCTCTGGTTCCGGAGGGAAATGGCTGCTCTTTTCATGGCATCCCGTAAGCTACGGCTGCGGCATAGTCGACGAAAAAAACATCAGAACCCTTAAAAAAACTGTTCCGGGGCGATCCTCCTTCGGCGAGGCTCTGAAGAGAAATCTGCAGAAGGCCGCTTTGATATCAGCCCGGCAGATGAATCAGGACCGCCTGCTCTGCATTGAGGCAGAGCGGCTTGTGGGTGCCGGATTTTCTGTGCGGATGAGCATAGTTTTTGAGGGGACCGAGAGAAACAGCAATTTTATGATGCTTGATGACAAGGGCATCATCCTTGAGCCGGCAAAACATATCCATGGGGACGTAAACCGGTACAGAATGATAATCCCGGGCATAGGCTATACTCCTCCGCCTCCTCTAAGAGGCAAAACGCTGGAAGAGACAGGGGAGATAAATGGGGCCGGAGACCTTCGAAATCTCATAGGCATAGGCAGAGGTCTGTCCCGACTGATAGAGGAACACTGGGACTTTTACGGGCCGAAAAAATGGGAGGAAATGGTGCATGCCGTCCTTACCTCGGAAGAAGCTCCGCTGCAGCTGCAGCGCCATGGAAATCTTCTTACCGTTTTCCCCGTACTGCTGCCCGGCGGCGAAGCCCTTGCCGGCGACCTCCTTGCCAACTGCGGCGAGGACATACTCTCATCCTGGTTTGGTGAACAGCGCCGGATAATCCTTGCCAGAGCCAGGCGGGGTCTGGAGAGGGAGATTAAAAGCAGGATCCGCCGAAAAGAGGGGCTCGAAAACCAAAAGAGGCTTTTCGAGAGGGGCCCGGAGTTCCTCAAAATGGGAAATCTTCTGGTCTCTGCGGGGCATTCTGCTCCAAGAAATATCTCTGAGATATCCCTTACTGACTGGGAGACGGGCGAGCCTGTGAAGATCCCTCTGGATCCCTCCCTTTCCGTCTTCGCCAACGCTGACAGGTACTTTAAAAAGTATAAAAAAGGAAAAGTAGATAAGGATGCCCTTGAAAAAAGGATGAAATCCGTTGATGAGGGCATTGCCGAGCTGAGGGAGCAGCTGGAAAACCTCGAATTCATAGACGACCCGGAATTCCTGTCTGCTTCTGTCCAGGATGTACTTGAATGGGTAGGCGCCGGAAAAAGAAAGACCAAAAGCAAAAAAAAGGTCTTGCCGCCCCATATACGGCTCAAAAACGGAGGAGATCTCATCTATGTTGGGCTGAATGCAAGGGGAAACCGCCACGTCACCTTCAGGGTGGCCGGGCCGGCGGACATCTGGTTTCACGTGCACGAATCGCCGGGAGCTCATGTAATCCTTAAAGCAGCCAGCGACAGTGAAGGGCCCGCTCCGGCTTCCATCGAGATCGCCGCCTCTCTTGCGGCATGGTTCAGCCGGGCTAGGAATTCTGGCAAGGTGCAGGTTGACTACACTGACAGAAAGTATGTAAGGTCAATTCCGGGAAGCGCACTAGCTCATGTCACCTACACAAACCCCAGGACAGTACTGGTCAATCCCGGCCTGTGGAAAGAATTTCCCGAAGTCGCCCGGTCAGTTCAGCTGGAAGAAAGGACGTAAAAGCCAGACGACGGCCGGTCTCAGGATGGACAAAAGAGAGTTTGCGGGAATGGAGAAAGATTCTGCCCTCCGGCAGCCCCGGGTCTGCTGCTGCACCGTAAAGCCTGTCCCCTGCCACCGGGTGGCCGATAGCGGACAGGTGCACCCTTATCTGGTGAGTTCTTCCGGTGGGGATGCTGCACTCCAGGAGGGAGAAGCCCTTCCTGATCCAGAGCCTTCTGTAAATTGTGACCGCCTGCCTGCCGTCCTCCAGGACTGCCATCCGCACCCTGTTGGCCGGGCTTCTCCCTATGGGGGCTTCAATGATCCCCTCCCCGTCTTTTACTCCTCCCTGCACCAGAGCTATATAGATCTTGGTCACCTCTCTGCGTCTGAACTGATCCTGGAGATGGTGCAGGGCTTTTTGATCCCTTGCCACTACCAAAAGCCCTGAGGTGGGCCCGTCAAGCCTGTGCACGATGCCAGGCCTCCGGGGATCGCCGCCTGAATCTCTCAAAGAGGGATACCGGTGCAAAAGGCCATGCACCAGGGTGCCGGTCCAGTTTCCGGGGGCAGGGTGTACAAGAATGCCCGCAGGCTTGTCGATCACAAGAATACGGTCATCTTCGTATACCACCTCAAAGGGGACCGGCTCCGCCTCCGGTTCCAGAGGCAGGGCAGGGGGCAGGTCCACATGCAGCGTCATGCCTAGTTGGACTCTGAATCCCGCCTTCGCTCTTCTGTCTCCCTCAAGCCGCACGTTTCCCCCTGTGACAAGCCTCTTTGCAGAGGATCGAGTTATCCCCAGGCAGGCGGCCAGAAACAGGTCGAGCCTCTGTCCCTCATGTTCCTGTCCGGCCTTAAGCGTCACTTCTCTTTCAGAAAAAACCCCGTCGCCATCTTCCGGGGAGGATGGTTCGACGGGGTTGTGCTTTACAGTCATGGAAAAACCGGATCAGGCAGACAGCACCACAGAACACCTGGGACAAAGGCCTTCTTCGTCGCCTTCAGTGGTGTACTGCCAGCACCGGGGACATTTTTCTCCTCCGGCCTTCTCCACTCCTACCCGGAGAGAGGTCTCCTCGTCTTCCCAGATTACTTCCATCTCGCCGAGGGAGTCCGTCCAGCTGAATCCGGATACGATGGAAAATACCCTGAGCTCCTCGTCGGAGAAAAGAGATGCCGCCTCAGGGGCTCCTCCTCTTTCCACTTCAACCCGGGCGTCCAGGGGATGGCCGATGATGCCTGCACTTCTGGCCTGCTCAAGGGCCCGGCTTACCGCGGATCGGACGGTCAGTACCTTTTCCCACTTATCCTCCAGCTCTCTGCCCCCGGGAATGGCCGCAGGGGCCGGCCAGTCCGACAGAAATATGCTCTCCGGAAGGGCCGGATCAATCTTTCTCATCTCCTGCCACACTTCCTCAGCAGTAAAGCTCAAAACAGGAGCAAGCATCCTTATGAGGGCAGTGAGCACGTGCCACATGGCAGTCTGGCCGCTCCTCCTCTGGATTGATTCCGTCTTTTCCGCATACATTCTGTCCTTGCTTGAGTCCAGATAGAAGGAGCTCAGCTCATTGACGCAGAACTGGTGTATGGCAAAGGTGGGCACATGGAACTCGTAATCGTCGTAGGCCTCTCCCGTCTTTGCGATGATTGCATCAAGCTTCTGGATAATCCACCTGTCCATCTCAAGCATGTCTTCATAGGCCAGGCTGTGCTTTTGCGGGTCGAAGCCCTTTAGGTTTGAGAGAAGGTACCGGGCCGTATTTCTTATGCGGCGGTAGGATTCGCTCAGGTTTTTGATTATGCCCTTTGAGATCCTTATATCGTTGCGGTAATCAGTGGATGCCACCCAGAGCCTGAGGATGTCGGCGCCGTACTCGTCAATTACCTCCTGGGGTCCCATTACGTTGCCCATGGATTTTGACATCTTCTTGCCCTCGCCATCCACAATAAAGCCGTGGGTCAGGACCTGCTCGTAGGGGGGCTTGCCGTACATCCCCACGGAGGTGAGCAGGGATGTCTGGAACCAGCCTCTGTGCTGGTCGCTGCCCTCAAGGTACATATCAGCGGGCCACTTGAGCTCGGGCCTTACCTTGAGCACTGCTGCATGGCTGGTGCCTGAATCAAACCATACGTCCATGATGTCCGTTTCTTTGGTAAGTTTTTTCCCTCCGCAGTGGGGACAAACAGAGAGATCTCCCAGAAGCTCCTCCGGCGTTTTGCTCCACCATGCTGAGCAGCCCTCCACCTCCACGTGCTTCTGCACCTGCTGGATTCTGTCGACTGTCAGTACGGGTTTGCCGCAATCGCCGCAATAAAAGGCCGGGATGGGCACTCCCCATATCCGCTGTCTGCTTACGCACCAGTCGGATCTGTCCCGGACCATGTTGTAGATTCTTTCCTTGCCCCAGTCAGGAATCCAGCGGACATCCTCCTCAATGCACTTGAGGGTCTCCTCCCTGAAATCCGAGACGGAGACAAACCACTGGTCAGTGGACCTGAAAATAACCGGTTTCTTGCAGCGCCAGCAGTGAGGATAGGAGTGGGTTATTTCCGACTGTCCCAAAAGTCTCCCGCTTTTCTTCATTTCCTCGAGAAGTTTTTCGGCTCCCTCGTCGAGGGAAAGGCCGCCGACAAGCTCTGTATCCTCCCTGAAAAAGCCCTTTTCATCCACCGGATTGTAAATTTCCACGCCGTACTTTACGCAGGTCTCATAGTCCTCCGCTCCGTGGGCGGGAGCTGTATGGACACAGCCTGTCCCGGCATCGAGAACTACATAGTCTGCCAGAAGAAGGGGAACCTCCCTCTCGGGGTAGAAGGGGTGTACCGCTTTTTTGTTCTCCAGATCGGAGCCCTTCACCGTCACAAGTTCTTCCTCAAAGGTTATGCCCGTCTCCTCTTCCACAGAGCTGCGAAGAGCCTTGGCAAATACGTAGACCTTGTCCCCTGCCCTGTAGAACGTGTAGTCATGGTTGTGGCCGAGGGCAACTGCCATACTTGCGGGCAGGGTCCAGGGAGTGGTTGTCCATACAATGATATTTACATCAAGCCCCTCAAGGGACGGATCTATCTCCGCAGCGCCGGGGATTGAATAGGCGACGAAGACGGAGGGGGAAACCTCGTCCCAGTACTCTATTTCCGCAGTAGCCAGGGCTGTTCTGCAGTCTATGCACCAGTAGACCGGCTTCTGTCCCTTATAGACCAGGCCCTTTCTGACCAGTTCGGCAAAAGCGCCGAGTTGGGCCGCTTCATACTTGGGGTGAAGGGTCATGTAGGGATTATCCCAGTCGCCAAGAACGCCGAGGCGGATAAACTCCTCCCGCTGAATGTCCCTGTACTTAAGGGCATACTCTGTGCATTTTTCTCTGAGCATTACCGGGTCCAGGGAGTCCTTGTCAAGCTTCAGGGTACGGATAACCTGCAGTTCTATGGGAAGGCCGTGAGTATCCCATCCGGGAACATAGGGGGAGTAAAACCCTTTCATGGCCTTGAATTTGGGAATAAAATCCTTGAGTATCTTATTGAAGGCAGTACCTATGTGAATGTGTCCGTTCGCGTAGGGAGGGCCGTCATGGAGGACAAAAGAGGGGGCGCCCTCTCTGTTTTGAAGCATTTTTCCGGAAATATCCCTCTCTTTCCAGAAATCGATGAATCCGGGCTCCCTTTTCGCGAGGTTTGCCCTCATGGGAAATTCAGTTTCGGGAAGGTTCAGCGTACTTTTATAATCCTTGACCATTCAGCTACCCCCTTGAGTAATAGGAAAAACCGTCCCCTTGGCCAAGGGGACGGGGAAAAAAGCCAAAGCTATTTTAGCATAGTGGGAAGAAAAGCCACAGACCCAATCATCTTTCCCGCTTCGGCATCGGGCAGACCGGGGCTGGCTCCATAAGGAATGGAGAAAGAAGGGCGCTTCCCTCTGCCGCTTCCATGAAAAGAACTTCATCGGGGTGCAGCCGGAAAAGCTCTACTGTCCTCTCTTTAACCGTCAAAACATTTTCTCCCCATGAGGAGTTTCCCACTCTGTACCGGATTCGGCAGAAGGAGCTGCCTCCCCCCCGGATTATCATCCAGTCTCCCTCCTGAAGAAACCGCCCCCTTGGCGGAGCTTTGAAGGGCAATCCGGCGTTGTGGGATTTTGTCCGTTCTTCCCACTGGCGGATCATCCCGCCGGAGACAAGGTATTCGTCCTCCACAGGAGTTCCTTCCACAGAGTGATTAAAGCGAACTGTAAATGAAAATCCGGCAGGGGCTGAGAAGGCATAAAGAAGCATTCCGTCGGACGAACGGATGGTCAGCCAGTGGACGGGAAGAGCTATAAGGTAGACAATCATTGAAAAAAACAAGGCCATGAGAATCCTTCTGCAGAAGTTATATCTCATGGCCTTCACTCCGTTCTTAATGAAGAGGTCGGTAAATGGCGAGCCTGGGCCGATTCGAACGGCCGACCTACAGCTTAGGAGGCTGTTGCTCTATCCACTGAGCTACAGGCCCGCAAGTCTTTTACGGACACGGGACATACTATCACCCCGCAGCCAAAAATTCAAGAGTTCTGTCCCTCAAATTCTCCCTTCAGGATCTCTCCCATCCTGTGATAGACGTCTCTTTTTGATCTGATGGCAAGGGCAAAGAGGTCCGAGGCTTTTGACACATCCTTTTTCATTCTTGAAATCAGGATTTCCGGTGAAGGGAAGCGTTCTTCTTCCCTTAAAAAGTTTTCGATGAAGACAGCGATTCTCCTGCCGTAAAGAGATCCGCTGAAGTCTATCAAATGGGTCTCTGCCCTGACGCTGCTTCCGTTTTCATGAAAGGTGGGATTTATCCCGATGTTAAGGGCGCCGGGTATCCAGCGGGAGTCGGCAAATACGGATGCGGCGTATACCCCTCTTTTGGGAAGGATCTTCTCCGGGGCGTACTCAATATTTGCCGTGGGAAAACCCAGTTTTTTCCCCCGGGCCTCCCCCCGGACCACCGTTCCGCTGAAAAAAAATGGATACCCTAGCAGCTCACCCGCAAGATCCATGGCGCCGTGAGCTACATGGTTGCGGATGGAGCTGCTGGCCACTTTTTTCCCGCCCACAAGCAGCGACTCGGCTGCCCGGAAGGACCATCCCCTCCTTGAGGCCTCCGCCGCAAGAAACTCCGCATCCCCCTCCCTGCTTCTGCCGAACCTGAAGTCAGCGCCTACAACTATTCCTGAAAGGGGCAGAATATCGTCCATATAGTCCAGAAAATCGTAGGGTGAGAGGCCTGAAAGAGCCTCGGTGAAGGCTATTTTGAGGGTTGCCGGCACATTGAAATACCTGCTGAGGATGTCTCTTTCACCATCGGTAAAGAGGACGGGAATCCTCTTGCCGCCGATTACGCTTCCGGGGTGGGGGGAAAAGGTCACCACTCCCCAGTCATCCTGCCCGCCTGATCTGGCTGCCAGCCCTGCAGCTGTCATGAGCAGCCTCTGATGCCCCCTGTGATACCCGTCAAAGGCTCCAAGGACTGCTATCACTGTTTTTCACCGAAAAAAATATTGGTGGAAGGCCTGAAAAAGCCGCCCTCTTCGATGCTGCCATAGCTGAAGAGTCCGTCAGCAAGAAGCGCCGCCTCTCCGCAGGATCCCTCCCTGCCTGGCCAGAGGAAAGAGAGCTCCGCCAGAGGTACCGCCCTGCCGTTTTGCACCTTCAGGGCCGCTTCAGTGCCGCACCTGTAGCAGTAAAAATTGGAGGCAAGGTCCGAAAGAGGCCTGATTCTGTCTGCCATGTCAAAAGCCCCCGACTCCACGTCCCGGAAATCAGAAGCCCCGGCCAGATCAAAGCTGCCTGTGGACCGGCGCACAAGGGAAAGGACGTAGGCTCCGCATCCAAGGGCTCTTCCTATATCCCTTACTACACTCC
This sequence comes from Aminivibrio sp., assembly GCA_050946755.1. Classification (GTDB taxonomy): domain Bacteria; phylum Synergistota; class Synergistia; order Synergistales; family Aminobacteriaceae; genus Aminivibrio. Next base: position 13,085 of record JBMNVK010000004.1, read on the forward strand.
TGATATAGGTGCCTCTGCTGCATTTTATGTACAGCCCGAAGGTCTTTCCGTCGCCCTCATCCCGCAGACGTCCCACAGACGATATGTAAACCGGCCTCGGCTTTATCTCCGGCCTTTCCCCTGACCGGGCGATTTCATGAGCCCTCCGGCCTTTTATCCAGACGGCGGAAATATCAGGGGGAGTCTGCAGCCTGGCGCCCAGAAAGCGGGGCAGGATAAGCTCAATTTTTTTCTCCGGGTTTAAGGGAACTGGCCCGGAGAAGGTGACTTCGCCGGAAAAATCCTCAGTGGATCTTTCCTCTCCCAATCTGAACCTTACGCAATATTCCTTGGAAAGGCCTGTCACCAGGTCGTTGGCCCTGGTGGCCCCACCAACCAGAAGCACCATCAGCCCTTCAGCGGTGGAATCCAGAGCTCCGCCGTGACCCACTTTGACTTTTCTGCCAAGCTGTCTTTTGAGTGCGGCAACGCAGACGGAGCTGCGGATCCCCACCGGCTTATTCAGAAGAAATACTCCGCAGAGGGACATTGTTTTTCTCCAGATAGGCTCTAATGGCAGCAACTGCACCCTCCAGGGGAAGGGGCAGAGTGCATCCGGCGGCCTGAAGGTGTCCGCCGCCGCCGAAGGTCCTTGCCGCTTCTGATGCTGACAGTCCTCCCCTTGACCGGAGGCTTGCCCGCACCCCGTCCTCCTCTTCTATCAGAAGGGCGGCAAAGGATGCTGTCCTTATGGTCAGCAGTTCATTTACAAGGGATTCTGTTTCAGAAGGGTCTCCGCCCGTTTCAATAAAATCTTCCCTGCTGATCCAGGTAATGGCAGCGTAAGGTCCGGCGTTCTCCACCCTCTTGAGGGCCGCTCCCCTGAGCCTGAGGCCGCCGGGAGTTCTGCTGCACTTGATAAGCTGTTCAAGCTTTGCAGGCTTGACTCCCAGGGCCAGCAAGCCGGCTGCAGCCTGGTGGGTCCGGGGCGTTGTGGCAGCAAAAGAAAAATTTCCGCTGTCCGTTACTATGGCTGTGTACAGGGCTTCAGCTGCCTCAAGGGAGAGGGCCGTCCCCCACTCCTGAAAAAGCATCCAGCACATCTCCCCTACTGAAGACGCGTCCTGGTCGATCCAGGCCACTGTCCCGAATCCCTCATTGTCCTTGTGGTGATCTATGTTGATCAGGGGAATGCTGTCAGGGAGCTCTGCAAGCCCCTCTACGGAGCGGGCTGCAGTGGCAGTATCGAGAACGATTACGGCAGTGTCCTCCCCGGAGAGAAAATCGCTCAGATTCATTCCCGGGATAAAGTCATGGGTACCCGGAAGAAAACTGTATATGTCCGGCACAGGATCCGGCCCGCCCCAAAGAACTTCCTTTCCCATGGCAAGGCCTGTGGTTCGAAAGGCGCTGCAGCAGCCCAGGGTGTCTCCATCCGGCTTTGTATGGGAGAGAAGGATCCATCTGGATGACCTCTCCAGAATCCGGATTATTTCAGGGGCTGCCTCGCCGAAAGCCAGACGAGGAGCGTGATCCGTCATCCTTCCTCCTCCATGCCCGTTTCACCGTCAGCCTCTTCAGGGCTGTCGGGGATTGAATACACCAGGGAGTCCAGAATCCGGTCCATCTCCCTGCCGTATTCCTCGCTGCTGTCTATTAAAAATTCAAGGGACGGCACTTTCCTGAGGACCAGCTGTTTTCCCAGCATTGTCCTGAGGGCTCCTGCCGCCTTATTCAGGGATTTTTTGACCTCATCCCGGATTCCGGGATCTACGGTGGTGAAATAAACCCTGGCGGACTGAAGGTCCCTTGTACAGTCGACTCCTGTAATTATGGCATTTCTTGCCCCTTCATTCTTCACCCTCTGCTCCAGCAGAAGGGAGATCTCTCTTTGGAGCTGCCTGTTGATTCGTTGCATCCGAAAGCTCGTCATAGCCTGTAACCTCGCGCCAGTGATGAATTATGGTAAACTCGCCCCGCTCTTCCTCATCGCACAAAAAGGAAAAAACGGCGTCAAGTCGCTCAAGGGTCATGTACTGTCCAACAGCAATGGCAGAAACGCCGAGCAGGATTTTGCTGCGGCTGCCGTCAGGACCAAGATCCATGGCGGATACGTTCCACCGGCTTCTCATCCGTTCGATGAGGGATCTGCAGACCCTTCTTCTGTCCTTAACGCCTCTGCTTCCCTGGACGATCAGCGTGGCGAAGAGAACCCCGGAAAAGGGAGTATCGGACATGGAATTAGTCGAGGTATCGCTTCTCCTCGATGATCTCATAGACTTCGAGGATATCGCCCTCTGCAAAATCCTGGTAGTTGGACAGACTTATTCCGCACTCATAGCCTGCTGCAACCTCCCTGGCATCGTCCTTGAAGCGCCTCAGGTTTGAGATGGAGCCGTCCCACAGGACTATTCCTCCCCTTACGAGCCTGACTCTGGAGTTTCTGCGGACCACGCCCTCCAGGACGTAGCTTCCTGCAATCTTTCCGGCCCGGGGAACTTTAATGACCTGCCTGATCTCCACCTGTCCTATGGTGTTTTCCCTGATCGTAGGCTTCAGCATGCCTTCAAGGGCAGCCTTAACATCGTCAATGGCGTCGTATATAACGTCGTAAAGCCTTATCTGAACCCCTTCTGACTCAGATATTCTCTTTGCGTTGGCATCGGGCCTAACGTTAAAGCCTATGATAACTGAGCCGGAGGCGGAGGCAAGCATTACGTCCGATTCAGCGATGCGTCCGACCCCTCTGTGGATTATATTGATGCCCACTTCATTGGTGGCCATTTTTTCAAGGGATGCGGCCAGCGCCTCCCCGGAGCCCTGGACATCGCTCTTAAGAAGGATGTTGAGCTGGGGGACCTCCCCCTCCTTCAGGCGGGAGTACAGATCCTCCAGGGTTGCCTTTTTGGAAGGGGCGTTTTGGGCATTCCTGAGCTCCTGCTCACGAGCGCTCAGAATATCCCTTGCAGTCCTTTCATTTTCTACGGATTCAAACACCTCTCCGGGCTGAGGCACGGCCGTAAGTCCCAGGACCTCCACCGGCGTGCTCGGTCCCGCACAGTCGATATTCTTTCCGTCGGAATCGATCATGGCCCTTATCCTGCCGCAGGCCGTTTTGAAAAGAAGGATATCCCCCTTGCAGAGGGTCCCCTCCTGCACCAGCACTGTGGCCACGGGGCCCTTGCCCCTGTCGAGCTTGGCCTCTACCACCACTCCTCTGGGATTGACCGTTGGGTCTGCCTTGAGTTCTTCCATTTCAGCCACCAGAAGGACCATTTCAAGGAGCTGGGGAATGCCCTCGCCGCTCTTGGCCGACACTTCTACCATTATGGTGTCGCCGCCCCACTCCTCAGGAGCAAGTCCCACATCCGACAGCTGCTGGCGAACCCTCTCCGGCTTTGCCGCCGGCTTGTCCACCTTGTTTATGGCGACGATTATGGGTACTCCGGCAGCCTTAGCGTGATTTATAGCCTCTCTGGTCTGAGGCATAACGCCGTCATCGGCGGCTATGACAAGAATGGCAATATCAGTGGCCTTCGCTCCTCTTGCCCTCATTGATGTGAAGGCTTCATGGCCGGGAGTGTCAAGGAAGACGATCTCCTTGTCCTCGTGATGAACTGTGGAGGCTCCTATGTGCTGGGTTATCCCCCCTGCCTCCCTCGCCGTAATGTTTGTCTTCCGGACAAAATCCAGAAGGGTGGTCTTGCCGTGGTCTACGTGTCCCATTACGGTGACTATGGGAGGCCGGGGCTCAAGATTCTCGCCGTCGGGAACGGGCCTTTTGATTACTTCGCAGGTCTTGTCCTCCGGCTCCCCCTCCTCCTCACCGTCATCGCAGACCAGGGAGAGGTTTACCTTATAGGCCTTTGACAGAGCTTTGAGGCCTTTTTCATCCAGAGGGCTGTTGGCAGGGACCATCAGTCCTGCATCAATAAGGGATTTCACCGCCTCGGCTGGTGAGATGCCAATAAGATCCGCTACCGCCTTAACGGTAGACCCTTCTGTTACGGCATAGTGATCCGTCTTTATCACGGTCTTATCCTCATCCTTTTTTTCCGCCCCGGCGGAAGAAGCCTCTGAAAGCTTCTCCTCCACCATCTGGGCGATATCGTCTTCGATGGAACTCATGTGGCTTTTTACGTCAATACCAAGGTTATTAAGAGTCTCGAGCAGCTCTTTATTGCTTATGTCGAGAATCTTGGCCAGTTCGTAAATACGAATTTTTCCCATTTTTGTTTCCCCCTTCCGCAAGCAGTTGCGAAACAGAACGTGCAAAGCCGCTGCGTAACGGTAAAGCAACAACCTTCACATTGCCTGAACCTACAGCCGCAGAGAGCTCCGCCCCGGATACATCCTCCATCACAATGATGTCTGTGTTTTCCGAAAACCTCCCGTTCCGGAGAGACCGGAAGAAAGAGGACTCTCCTGCCTCGGCAAAACAAACCATCAGCTGCTCTCCTCTGGCCAAGTTAGATTTTACTATATCCTGACCAATTTTAAGGACCCCGGCTCTCCGGGCCATGCCAAAAATCGACAGGAGGGCATCTTTCCTGTCCTTCATTCCTTCTCCTCCGGCCTTTTGTTCCTGGCTGCCATGGCTTGAAGGGCGTCGTAGATCTCCGGCCTTACCTTTGCCTTCAGCGCTCTTGAAAGGGCGTCCCTTTTTTTTGCATTCAGCACGCACTCTTCATTCAGGCAAACGTAAGCACCCCTTCCCGGCAGCCTGCCCGAAGGATCTATCTCTACGGCCCCGGCGGAGGTCCTTGCTATTCTAAGCATCTCTCTTTTGGGAGCCTCTTCCCTGCATCCGACGCAGGTCCTGGGCCGTTGTCTCATTATGAATTTTCCTCCAGGTCTATCTCCTGGTCTTCTATTATCTCCTGGAACAGGTCGTGGAAGGTGGGCATCCTCTCAGGCTCCAGCCCCTCGATGTTAATCTTCCAGCCGGTAAGCCTGGCAGCAAGGCGCACATTCTGCCCTGCCTTGCCTATGGCCAGGGAGAGCTGATCGGGCCGGGCGTAGATGGTAACCTCTTTTTCCTGTTCAAGAACGGGCTCTATCTTTACGATCTTGGCAGGTGAGAGGGCATTCCTGATGTACTGAAGGGGATCGTTGTTCCAGATGATCACATCCACCTTTTCGCCGCAGAGCTCCCGGCTGATGGATTTTATCCTGGCTCCGTTGTTTCCTACGCACGCCCCAACCGGATCCACGTTTATGTCAAGGGTCTGGACAGCTACTTTGGCCCTGGCGCCAGCCTCCCGGACGATGTTCTTGATCTCTATGACCCCTTCCTGAATTTCAGGCACTTCCAGCTCCAGCAGCTTTCTGAGAAGCCCGGGATGAGTCCTGGAGACCACGATCTTGGGCCCCCTGGTCGTCTGCCTTACATCCAAAAGGTAGAATTTGAGCCTCTCCCCCTGGATGTACTCCTCGCCCGAGATTCTCTCTACCTCCGGGAGAATGGCCTCCGTCCGGTCGTTAAGCCGTACCAGGACCTGGTCGCTCTCCGATTTAAAGATAAGGCCGGTGACAAGGTCTCCCACCCGGTCTGAAAACTCCTCAAAAATTATCTGCCTCTCGGCATCCTTCAGCCTCTGGATTATCACCTGCCGGGCAGTCTGGGCGGCAATCCGGCCGAAATCTTCCGGATTCTGTTCGATGCGGATCTGATCCCCTTCCTCCACTTCGATGAATCCCTGGGCCTGGGCATCTTCAAGGGTTATTTCCGTCTCAGGGGAAGCTACCTCCGCAACGATATGCTTTATTTCGCATATGGATATCTTTCCATTTTCCGTGTCAATATGGACCTCAACTTCCTGGTTGCCGCCCCGGTATTTTTTATAGGCGGATATAAGGGCCGCCTCCAGACTGGAGACCACCACTTCCGGGGAAAGGCCCCTGTCTTTGGTTATCTGCGTCAAAGACCGGATGAAATCACGCCCAAGCTGCATTTTATGAACTCCTCCTTTTATCCTGCTCTTCAAACGCAAGATTGCCTTTTGTAATTATGTCAAAGGGAATGCGGACGTCGTCGTTCTCCTCAGGGCCTCTTCCTGTCTCTCTTTCGAGCAGGATGACCCCTCCCTCCTCCACCGATTTCACCACTCCCGTAAACCGCTTTTGCCCGTCCACATTCCTGCTTGTCCTTAACTTCACCTTCCTACCGGCAAACCTCTCGTAGTCCTCCAGTGAGAAAAGGGGACGCTCTATGCCGGGGGAGCTTACCTCAAGATAGTACTGTCCCTTGATATATTCAGGGTCCTCGTCAAGAAAATGGTTCATCTCCCTGGATACGGTCTCGCAGTCCTTTACGAGAATGCCGCCCAGGGAGTCAATGTAGACCCGGAGAATGGCGCGGTTTCCCTCGTTTGTCAGGGTTATGCCCACACACTCGTAGCCGAGCCTATCCACTATATCCCTGAGCTCCCTGAAGTTTTGACGGCCCTTTTCAGAACTCATAAACTATCTCTCCTCGCGGCATTATTAAAAAACAAAGAGTGGGGGGACCCACTCTTTGGCAAGTATCTCCAAATTATACTCATACATTGAAGTATAGCATATTTTTTTCAAAAAAACAGCTTCTCAAACCCGGGACGCAGCCTGGCCGTCAGAGACAGAGATCGGAGATAAACTCCGGCCACCACTCATCCAGGTTTACTTCAAAATCCTCAGGACTGTCCACGGTCAGCTGGTCTTCAGCGATGATCTCATCCACCAGCTGAGGCAGGTCGATTACCCCCATCCAGAGGAGCTCGTCGCCAAAGATGTTTCTCTCAAATACCCTTGCCTCCTCCATGGAAAATGCCTCCTCTCAGCCGGAAGCTATTCAACCCAGTAGTTCGGCGCCTCCTTGGTCACAACCACATCGTGGGGGTGGTTTTCCTTGACGGATGCGGCCGTAATCCTGACAAACCGGGCTTTCTCCTGCAGGTCGGGGATATGGGCCGCACCGATATATCCCATGCCCGACTTGAGGCCGCCCATAAGCTGGAAGACCACACCGGAGACGGCGCCCTTGTGGGCTGCCAGGCCCTCTATTCCCTCCGGGACCAGCTTCTCGTCAGAGGCGGTCTCCTGAAAGTACCGGTCCTTGCTTCCGCCGTCCCTCATGGCGCCCAGAGAGCCCATGCCCCTATAGCTTTTGTAGGAACGACCTCTGTAGATGATGAGCTCCCCGGGGCTTTCATCCGTTCCGGCGAAAAGAGAGCCTATCATTACTGAATCGGCGCCGGCGGCCAGGGCCTTGACTATATCGCCGGAATATCGGATCCCTCCGTCGGCGATAACTGTCTTGCCAAGCCTGTGGGCTGCCTGGGCCACGTTGTATATGGCTGCCAGCTGAGGAACGCCGATGCCCGCAATTATCCGTGTAGTGCATATGCTTCCGGGCCCCACTCCCACTTTCACCGCGTCGGCTCCCGCCTCTATTAGTGCCTCGGCAGCTTCAGCCGTAGCTATGTTTCCCCCTATGATGACCATATCTGGGTAGGAGTTGCGGAGCAGCCTGACTCCATCAAGAACTTTTTTGGAGTGGCCGTGAGCTGTGTCCACTACCAGCACATCAACTCCGCTGCTTACAAGGGCCTCTGCCCTTTCAGAAAGATCAGCCCCCACTCCCAGGGCGGCTCCTACTCTGAGCCTTCCTCCCTCGTCCTTGGCCGCATCGGGAAAGTCCTTGGCCTTCTGAATGTCCTTGATGGTGATAAGCCCTTTGAGGATGCCGTTTTCATCCACTATGGGCAGCTTTTCCACCTTATGCTTCATGAGGATGGCCTGAGCGTCCGCCAGCGTCGTTCCCTCCGGAGCCGTAATAAGGTTCTCCTTGGTCATTACCTCGTGGATGGGCTGGTCAAAATCGGTAATAAACCGAAGATCCCTGTTTGTAATGATGCCCGTCAGCTTTTTTCTTCCATCGACAATGGGAACCCCTGATATATGGTACCTCTCCATCAGACCTGTGGCATCGCTAAGCCTGTCATCAGGGTTAAGATAGAAGGGGTCCACTATCACTCCTGCCTCCGAGCGCTTGACAATGTCCACTTCCCTTGCCTGTTGCTCCACGGACATGTTGCGGTGGATAATGCCCATTCCGCCCTCCCGGGCGATGGCAATTGCCAGCCGGGATTCGGTGACCGTATCCATTGCGGAGCTGCATACGGGAATTGTCAGCGGTATGGTGTCCGTAAGACGGGTTTTTATCGAGACCTCCGAGGGCAGCACTTCGCTGAAGCCCGGCTCCAGAAGCACGTCGTCAAATGTAAATCCCTCGTAGGAAACGAACTTCTCCTCAAACTTCATCTATTGAACCTCCTTGCCCCTCCCGGGCTGAAAAAACTTTTCACTGCTGTATGCTTCGCCGGCTTAAGGCCGAAAGGGTAGCCGCCACGTGGCATTCTACCGTCTCGCACCTTCCCGGCGCCCCTTCTCCTTCACCCGATTTTGCTTTTATATTCAGCCTCCCCCGCCAGGATTCGGGCAGGGCCCTATTCATGGCTGATGCCATGGCTCCCAGCTGGTTTGCCAGCCGGGGCTGCTGGGCTATAATCACACAGTCCGCCCACTCCAGACTCCATCCCGAAGAGACGGCCCTGTTTGCCGTCTCCCTGAGCAGAAGCAGGCTGGATATATCTTTATATTTTTCATCGGATGCGGGGAAAATCGTCCCGATATCTCCCAGTCCCGCCCCTCCCAAGATGGCGTCGCAAAGGGCGTGAACGAGAGGGTCTCCGTCGGAATGAGCAACAAATCCCAGAGGGAAATCCGGAAAAGCCACGCCTCCCAGGATAAAGCGCCGTCCCGGCGCCAGGGGGTGGACATCGTACCCCAGGCCCGTCCTGAAGACCTGACTGAACCTGCTCTCCGCCAGGAAAAAATCCCCTGGCAGGGTTATTTTAAAGTTGCCCTCCTCGCCCCTTACGGAATCAAGATGGTGTCCCGCCCTGCTCCAGGCCTCTCCCTCGTCCTTCGCCCCCGCTCCGTGGTCAAGCAGGGCCTGGAGCAGCCTTTTTCGATGAAACCCCTGAGGTGTCTGGGTTGCAAAAAGCCCCTCCCTCGACATAGGACGTAAAACACCCGCTCCGTCCAACCGTTTGAGGGCATCCGTCACGGGGAGAACCGGCACGATGCCCCTCTCCTCCGTAACGGGACTCATTACCCGGCTGCACAGCTCCGGTGAGGCAAAGGGCCTAGCCCCGTCGTGAATCAGCACATACTCCCCTGTGCCGCAGCGTACGCCGCTTATAACCGAATCGTTTCTTTCTGATCCTCCCGGGGCGAGGCGGAAAGGGCATGAAAGGCCCTCCAGCCTGCTCCGGAAAAAGGCCTCTTCACCGGGGGGGACGACAAACACCGCCTCCCCTATGGCCCTTTGCCGAAAAAGCTCCTCTGCGAGATGGGCGCTCCACTCCCACAGCATACGCCCTCCCAGGGGCCTGTACTGCTTCGGCAGTTCGCCTCCGGCCCTCTCTCCCCGGCCGGCTGCTGCAACTACAAGGGAAAAATTTCCCATCAGGATTTGACTTCCTTCCTGAACCTGCCGAAGACCATCCTTCCCGCTGACGTCTGAAGCATGGAGGTTACCACTACCTCCACTCTCTTTCCTATGTACTTCTCCCCGTCCTCCACCACAAACATAGTGCCGTCATCAAGATAGCCCACGCCCTGGTGAGGCTCCTTCCCTTCCCGTATAACGTCTATTACAATGGTCTCTCCCGGGAGCAGCATGGGCTTAAGGGCATTGGCAAGGTCGTTTACATTGAGCACAGATATGCCCTGTATCTGGGCGAGCTTATTTAAATTGTAGTCGGTGGTCAGGATCTGGGCATCGAGCTTCTCCGCAAGGGATACCAGTCCGCTGTCCACCGACTCGGCGCCGAGATTTTTCAGAGTTTCACCATCGATGGTTATGCTGAGCCCCTGCAGATGCTGAAGATCGTTCAGCACATCCAGCCCCCTTCTGCCCCTCGTCCTCCTTGCAGGGTCGGTGGAATCGGCCACCGCCTGAAGTTCGAGCAGCACAAACTGGGGAATGATGATCAGCCCTTCAAGAAAGCCTGTCCTGGCCACATCCAGTATTCTTCCGTCGATGATGACGCTGGTATCCAGAATCTTTCTTCCGCCTATCCACTGTTCATCATCGTCCGAATCAACAAGCTTGCCATCGAGCCGGCGCTCTCTCCCGCCCTTCATCATCGATAGCCTGTCTTTAAGGCCCTGGATGGGGCTGAGAACCTGCTTAAGGTCGTTTTGCCGCTTTAGCATTATCCTTGCCCCCAGATATCCCAGAAGGATATTCAGCAGGATGGCAAAATAGCTTCCGAACAGAAGGTCTGAAAGAGGAAGGGCCATCAGGTTTGCGATAATAAGCCCAACGATCATGCCTACGGTAGCAGAGGTGATCTCGGACCAGCTTGTGTTTTTAAGATGAGTTTCAAAAAGAGCTCCTATAAAACCGAGAAGACGTAACAGCACAGGGGAAAGAATCAAGCCGACAAGGGCAAAAGAAACTGAAGAAAGGATTGTAATAAAAATTTTGCAGGGCAACCAAAGAGTTACCCAGGTTCTTCCATCGGCAAACCACCCCTCGGGCAGCAGGGGGAAAATAAGCTGGGCGGTCTGGGCTCCTATCATACCGCCGATCAGCAGAACAATTACGGAGAAGATTATCTTAACAATCTTCCCGAAACCCTCCGTCATAGTCTCACCTCATTTCGAACAGATTTATTCCATAAAAATTACGCTAGTCTTTTTCCTTGACGGTTCTCCGGGCTTCCATCGATGCCAAAAGGGTTGTCCTGTCGGCAAATTCTATGCTGCCTCCCACGGGCAGACCGTAAGCAGGCCGGGATATGGAAACATTCTTGCCTTCGAGTCTCTCCACCACGGCATGAAAGGTCAGATCGCCCTCAAGCCTCGGGTTCACCGCCACTATCACCTCCTCTGCCTCTTCTTCGTCGATCCGCCGCTCCAGCCTGGCGAGGGACTCTTCGTCCAGGTCCTCTCCGTCGAGGGGAGACACTCTCCCCCCAAGGACATGATACAGCCCGGTAAAAACTCCGGCCTGCTCAATGCTGATCAGGTCTTCCACCGACTCCACAGCGCAAATTGTCTTTCTGTCCCTCAGCATGTCGGTGCATATGCCGCAGGGTTGCCGGTCGGTTATGTTGCCGCACTCCTCGCAGATTAAAATTCCGTCCCTCAGCCCCGACAGAACGGCAGCCAGCTCTTCTGCATAGGAGGCAGGCTGCTGAATAATAAAAAAAGCCATCCTGCGGGCGGTCTTTGCCCCGACTCCCGGCAGCTTTCTGAACAGCGTCGCAAGTCTGTCAAAGGATTCAGGCAGGTACACAGCCGCTCCCTAAAAGAGGCCCAGGGAGCCCAGTCCTCCGGTAACGGCCCCCATTTTATCGGCGGCCAGCTCTTTGCTGCGGCGAAGTGCGTCATTGACTGCCGCCAGTACAAGATCCTCCAGCATCTCCACGTCTCCATCGGAGAGAATCTCCGGATCGATCCTCACTCCTGTAACGTCACTCTGTCCGTTGGCAGAGACGGTAACCATCCCTCCTCCGGCGCTTCCCTCCACGGTGATGGCAGCAAGCTCCTCCTGGATCTTGGCCATCTCAGCCTGCATCCTCTGAGCCTGCTTCATAATTTTATTCATATTCAATCAAACCACTCCCATTCATTTTAAGCAAATTCGGTATTCAGATTTCGCTCCGTTCAGTCTAAGAATACGTATTTTTAATGTATATGTCCAGTCATTTCTATGTATTTTGACCGGCCCTTCTTTTTCTGGCTACTCTCTTGGCGACGAACTTTTCCTGCCTTTCCCTCTCCGAAAGAATGTCCTCGATTCTGCGGGCGTCCCCTTCCAGGGAGGGAAGCACTGTATGCTCAAGAGTGTTTATCTTCATGACCGTCTTTGAAAGCTCCCGCTCTATGGCTCCAATCTTCGTCTTCAGATTAACATACTGCCAGATGCACTCCTCACTGTCCGTAAGGGTTTTGAGAAGATCCTCCACCGACAGGGTCGTGACCGCCGGGTCAAAGGGCAGCTTCCATGAAAGGCTCTTCCTGTCCTCCGGAGCTGCAGAAAAATGGGAGTATCTGCATCCCATAACGGATTTTTTTTCCACCTCTATCCTGAGAGGGCCGCTTCCAGCGGAGAGAAAACGGACGGCCCCGTCCCCTTCAAAAAGCCTCACCATGGAGTAAAAAAAAGTGATTTTTTTTGCCGCCGCCGTAAAATCCCTCTCCGTCTCCCTGAAAAGCCGCCTCTCTTCGTCAGCAGCCCTGACAAGGGCATCCCTTTTTCTCTCAAGCAGTTTTTTCCCATGGTTTACGGACGAAATGCGGCGCCTGGTCTTCAGAAGCTGTTCTCTGGTTGGCGGCCCTGACGATCTGCCCTTCATGGCTCCACAGGGGCTGACCGGGCGCTGCCTATGGCCGCCCTGTATCTTTCAGGCAGCCGGAAAAGTTCATCGTCAGGAAGGGTCTCAAGGCACCTCAGGGCCCTCTCCTCCGACTCCTTCAGGGTCCTTCTGTCCATTCCCTGATGAAGGAATTCTCTCTCAAAGACTCTGCCGAAATCCAGATATTTTTTTTCACCGTCCGTGAGGCCGTCATCTCCCACGATAAGCCTCATCCTCTCCACCTCCCTGGCCCTTGAGTAGGATGCGTAAAGCTGGTCTGCCAGGGGCCTGTGTTCGGGGAAAGTCTTGCCGGAGCCTATTCCCTTGTTCATAAGCCTGCTCAGACAGGGAAGCACGTCTATGGGCGGATAGATGCCCCTCTCCTGCAGGCCCCGCTCCAGGACTATCTGACCCTCCGTAATATATCCTGACAGGTCTGCTACCGGATGGGTCATATCGTCGTCAGGCATGGTGATTACCGGTATCTGGGTTACGCTGCCCGGGGCCCCGGCGAGGCACCCCGCTCTCTCGTACAGCTCCGCCAGGTCTGAATACATATACCCGGGGTATCCCCTTCTCCCCGGCACTTCCTCCCTCGCAGCCGCCACCTCCCGGAGGGCATCGCAGTAGGCAAGCATGTCAGTCATCACCACAAGCACATTGTATCCCTTCTCAAAGGCGAAGTATTCCGCTGCCGCGAGGGCGGCTCTTGGGGTAAGAAGCCGCTCCACTGGAGAATCCTCCGCCAGATTGAGGTAGAAAACTCCGTTGCTGATCGCCCCCGACTCCCTGAAGGAGTCCATAAAAAACTGGGCTTCCCGCCTGGTTATGCCCATGGCGGCAAATACCACCAGGAAGGGCTCATCGGAACCGGGAATTCTGGCGCCGCTCACTATCTGTACCGCCAGCTCCGCCGCCGGCAGGCCCGCTCCCGAAAAAACGGGCAGCTTCTGCCCTCTCACCAGTGTATTCATAAGATCCAGGGCGGATACCCCCGTCTCCACGAATACATCGGGGCTCGACCGCCTGACAGGGTTGATGGGGGCCGAAGTAACCGGGATGAACTCCTCGGCGAAATCGGCGGCCATCCCATCCCGGGGAAGCCCTCTTCCGCTGAAGACCCGCCCCACAAGCCCCTCTCCCGCGGGAATCCTCAGCACGTCCCTGTCGAGCCAGACAGTGATGCCCTCTCTTGCGAGCCCCATGGTCCCCTCAAAAATCTGGATTACAGTTATATCGCCGTCTATCTGGAGGATCCTGCCTCCCCTTGTCCCCGAGGACGATTCCACCGTGACAAGCTCTCCGCAGGCAGGCCCTGCTATCCCCCTGACAAAAATAAGAGAGCCGCTGATCTCCTCTATCCTGCGAAATCCCTCCCGCCGCAGAACCGTCACCGGAACATCACCTCAATCTTCTCCAGACTCTCTTCCAGTCTCCTGCGCCATACCTCTCCCTCCGGCCCCATCTCCTCTTCGGGAAGCTCCCTAAGTCCCAGCAGGTCCGCCCGGAGGGGAAGGGCCTCAATCTGCTCAAAAAGGGCCCCTCTTTCAAGGGCCTTCCTTACGGCGGCGTCGCAGGCGACGAGCAGGGACAGGTAGGTCTTCTGAAGCTCCGGCGGAAAGGAGGCGTCCGTGGCAGAGAAGGCATTCTGCTGCAAAAAGAGCACCCTGACAAGCTCTGCCATATGAAGATTCCATTTGTCCTCCTCAGAAAGGCCATCCCTGCCCACCAGCTGCACAAGCTCAAGCAGGGACTGCTCTTTCTCCAGCAGATTCTTAAGGTAGTCCCTGTTATGCTCCCACTCCTCCCCCAGGTTCTCCCGGAACCAGGGAGAGAGCATTCCTGAGTAAAGCGTATAGCTCTGGCGCCAGTTTACGGCCGGAAAATGGCGCTGCTGCGCCAGGTTTCTGTCCAGAGCCCAGAAGGCTCCCGACATGCGCAGGCTGGCCTGGGTTACGGGCTCTGAAAAATCGCCCCCGGCGGGAGAGACGGCATTGACAACCGTTATGGACCCGGACCGGGAAGGGGCTCCCAGGACCTGAGCCCGCCCCGCCCTCTCGTAGTACTGGGCAAGCCTGGAGCCCAGATAGGCGGGGTAGCCCTCCTCTCCGGGCATCTCCTCCAGCCGGCCGCTGATCTCCCTCAGCGCCTCTGCCCACCGGGACGTGGAGTCGGCCATAATCGCCACGTTGCATCCCATATCCCGGAAATACTCTCCCAGGGTCATGCCCAGGTATATGCTGGCCTCCCTTGCCGCCACCGGCATATTGGAGGTATTGGCCACAAGGATGGTTCTGTCCATGAGGGGGCCGCCGCTGACGGGATCGGTAAGTTCGGGGAACTCCTCCAGAACTTCCGTCATCTCGTTTCCCCTTTCTCCGCAGCCGATATAAATTATGAGATCGGCGGAGCTCCACTTGGCCAGGGACTGCTGGGTAATGGTCTTGCCGGTGCCAAAGCCTCCGGGAAGGACCGCAGCTCCCCCCAGCGGTATGGGGAAAAGGGTATCGAGGACTCTCTGCCCTGTCAGCAGGGGTGTCTCCAGAGGTAGCCTCTCCTTGACGGGCCTCGGAATCCGCACCCGCCACTTATGGATCATGGAAAACTCCCTGCCGTCCTCAAGCCTTGCGACGGTCATGCGAGGATCATAGTCCCCCGGAGGCGCAATCCATGCCGCCCTTCCCGGAAGCTCATCGGGCGGGACCATAATGGAATGGGTGAAGGTGGGGTTTTCCCTTACGGCGCCGATGCAGTCTCCCGGAGAAAGCAGATCTCCAGGAGAAGCCGCCGGCTCGAAGGCAAAAGCTCTGTCTTCTCCCAGAGGCTTTCCCCTGGCTCCCCTGTGCAAAAATATGCCCTCAGCGCCAAGAGCCTCCAGGGAGCGGCCTATTCCGTCAAAGACGCCGCCCAGCAGGCCGGGGCCCAGGTCCACCGTAAGCAGATCGTCCTCGAAGACCACGGCGGAGCCGGACTCTATTCCGTCCGTATCCTCGTACACCTGAATCCGAACGCAGTCCCTCTCCACCCGGATGACCTCTCCAAGAAGGCCCTCCGCCCCCACCCGGGCGACTTCGAACATCGCCGCCGGCCTCTCGGGGATTACCGTTACAACCGGACCTGACACCCCGGTGACAATACCCTTTTTTTCCATATAGACCTTCACCTCATCTCCCCGCTCTCGCAGGAAGGGAACATTATCCAGACCGGATCGGATGATTTTTCCAGCCGTTTTTTTATGGACTCCTGAAGTCCCTCGAACCACTCTCTTTCCACCGCCACGAAGGCGGGCCTTTCCTCCGCAAGCAGGGCCAGAACTTCCGGACACTCCCCCGGAGATTCACAGGCCAGCGGCACAAACCCCAGCAGCGACCAGAGATCGACAAAGACCTGGCTTCCCACGGCAAAAGCCCGCGCTGCCTCAGTCATGGAGCCTTGCCCCTCCCTCTCCGGGCAGAAAGATATGATCTTCAATCTCCGCGGCAGACATCCTGAGGGATAGACCTACCGCAATAAGAGAGAGGTTTTTCCATTCCTGTACCGCCTGGGCAGAATAGCCCAGGAGGACGTCAATGCCCAGAAGATTCTTCCTGTAAAGCCCCCTCTGCCATTCGTAGAAAAACCTCTGAAAAGAACGGAAAACTTCCGACTCTGAGGATCCCTCAAATAGGGGGGCCGCAAAATTCCAGTCAGAACCGCCCAAAAGACCCTGACGATCATCCGCTTCCTCCAGGACTTCCCGGCGCAGGCTCCACCCCCCGGGAAAGTACTCAGTCCTTTCGTCCCTCTCCCGGCTGCGGCGGAGCCAGATGCTGAAATTCCAGAGGTCCGTGAGGCGTCCCAGGTATTCGGCCATCCTGCGGCTG
Source organism: Aminivibrio sp. (assembly GCA_050946755.1). Classification (GTDB taxonomy): domain Bacteria; phylum Synergistota; class Synergistia; order Synergistales; family Aminobacteriaceae; genus Aminivibrio. The sequence goes on from JBMNVK010000004.1 coordinate 29,340, forward strand.
TTTGCATTGTTTCGCCTTCCCGTCTGTTTTTTCCACCACTCCGACCACAGAGTATAGAAGGCCCTCTCCGCCAGAAACAGATCTCCCGTCTCATGGAGGGTCATATAAGCGCTGCCGAGGATCCTTGCAATATCGTGATCCTCCTCATGGCACCGTATTGCCCCTGCCGCGGGGGAAGGGTGCTTTTTCCAGAGGTCATCATAAAAAGAAGTGCTGGCAAGGGAGTACCTGTGCCATGAGGGGGGATTTTTTTGCCGGAGGGATCCGGGAGATGCCCGCAGCAGGATGCGGCCGTTATAAAGATCCCCCATGGAGAGAATAAGGGAAAGAAAGACAAAGGTCTCTCCTGTGGCAAGAAGGGCCGTCTCCACGAGGAGATCCGCCGCTCCCGCCGAAAGGGCGTTTTCGATCCTCTCCAGGAGAGAGGCTCTGCCGGCGGCAAGCTGCTCCCTGTATCTGGGCCCGTACTGGCTCTCCAGCAGGAAAAGCTCCAGATCCTCAAGGGAGCCGGACGCAAGACGAAGAAAGGCCTCGCGGCGGAGAAGCCTTTCGGCCCGCGCCCGGACGACGGCATTCACATATTCATAATTGGGAGATGCGTCCGCTGATATCTGTGAAAGAATCATTCATAAGCCGGGAAAGTTTGAGGGAAAAAACGGTCTTCATCCTCCCCCATCTTGCGAGGAGCGTGTTGTCGATGATCTCGTTTTCCGTCTCGGCCCGGCAACCACCCCATCCGTTAAGATCTGTCTCTTTAATCTCCACGTCCGCCAGCAGGCCGCCTTCTTCAAGGGCCTTCCTGACGAGCTCTCCGTCTCCCCTTCCGACAAAAAGCACGGCAGGCCTGCCGCAGGCCTCCAGAGCCTCTCCGGCAAGGACCGCGAGGGCTTTGCCGTACCTCGGACTCCCCGATGCCCTCAGCTCTGCCGTCCACTGTTCCAGCTCTGTTTCCGCCTCTTTCGCCACCCTGGAAAACTCCTCAAGGAAGACGGTCATCGCCGACGACCGCCCCTCCTTTCGTTTTTCCCCGGCCAGACGGCGGAACCGCGTCTCCTGCTCCTTCCTGAGGCTGGCCACTTTTTTCTGCACTTCCATCCTTCCATCAGCGACGAGGGCTGTAATCCTTTCGTCCCTCTCCTCTTCAAGGCGCTTTATTCTTGCAAAGTGCTCCCTTCTGATGGCCTCTTTAAAGGCGTCCAGGTCCCCGGCGGCTTTCATCTACTTTGGGGATGTCACGCAAACCTGAGGATGAGCATAATGGCCACAACGAAACCGAGAATTACCGTAGTCTCGGGCAGGGCCTCCAGGATGATTATGGTTCCGCCGGTCTCCGGCTTCTCCGCTACTGTGCCTGCTCCTGCCGTACCGATTTTTGCCTGGGCGTAAGCGGTGGCGATGGCCGGAATGCCCACCGAAAGGGCAGCTGCAATTGCTACGATCGCTTTTTCCAAGAATATCCGCTCCTTCTCTGAAAAGGTTTATATTCCTCTCCGTTTCCGGAGTAAAACTTGCCAAAAAACTCCACGTAGTGAAGCCGTGCCGCATGCAGTCCTGAGCCGCCTATGGCAAGGACAAAGTTCAACAGGTGGATTATAACTGCCAGGGTTATGCCCAGTACGGAAAGCCCCAGCACATCCATGAAGCTCGAAGCCACCATGGCCAGAATCGCAGATGACAGGCCGATGGCGGCAATTCTAACGTAGCTTATAATATTGCCGAAACTGCCGAAGGCCTCGATTATCCCTCCGATTCCGCCCCCTCCCACCAGCAGTGCAATCCCTATGATGAGAAGGCAGAGGGGGACTGTAAAGAAGGCCTTGGGCATCTCCGCCTTCAGGAGCATAAGCCCTGCAATAAAGCTGAGCAGGACAATGAGGTTGCCCGCCTTCTCCATCCACTGATTCCGGCGCCTGTTTCTAATGCCCTGCCACACTCCTATGAGGAGGCCCAGCATAACATGGGCGGCGCCGAGGGCAACGGTAAAGACCATCACCGGAGTAACGCTCTCGGACCGTTCAAGCCAGAGGGGCTCCATGTGGAAGAGCCTGTGTCCCGTATCGCCGAAAAATTCACCCCAGGCCACGCCCCAGGCCATGCTCCACAGGGAGATGGATATGAGGATCGAACCTACGTCCCGGAGGATTTTCCCCCGGCTTCTCCTCAGCATCAGGGCAATGATGAGCAGAATAGCGCCGTAGCCCCCGTCCCCTATCATGCAACCGGCAAAAAAAGGAAAAAACAGGGCCACTGCGGAGGTAGGGTCCACTCCCGAATAAGAAGGGGAGCTCAGCAGCTTCAGGAACAGCTCGAAGGGCGCCGCCAGGGGAGGGTTTTTCAGGGCGGTGGGAACTTTGTCCCACTCTGACTCCTCAGGCCGCCGCCACTGGATCAGCACATCATCTCCGAATTTTTCCCTCAAAGTGGCGGCAACGTGGTCCAGAGAGTCCTCGGGAATCCAGCCGTAAAGGGCAAAAGAGCCCTGAGAGAGGGCAAGTCCAGCCTCTACTGCGGCCTGCTCCGTCTTTTCGTCTAGCAGAATAAACAGGGCTCCCAGCCTGGGCCCCCATTCCGAGGAGGCTTTTTCCAGGTCGGCGGAGATGGCGCCCAGGCGGGCTGAAACTTCGCTTATCCTCTTCTCCACCGCCTCCAGCCTGCAATCGGCCGATACGCCGGGGCAGAGCTCTGAAAGATCCCAGGGCAGAGCCTTCTGCCGGGCAAGAATCTCTCCCGTCATCCCCTCAAGGCCCCGGGGGATTCTTACTCCCAGAACCCCGAAGGAATCCCTTCCCGGTATGAAGTGGGCCCTTCCGCCCCATTCTTCCCCTCTGGCCGTGTAGGCATTTTTCAGCTCCTCAAGGGCAGCATGGGCGCTGTTTCCGGATACAAGCCACAGGGCGGCCGCATCCCTGCCTCCTCCCTGTCTGAAAAACGCGGCAAACCTGTCCAGGGTCTCCTTGCCTCTTTTAAGCCTGGAAAGCATATCCTCGGCGGAGCCCTTCTCCTCATGCAGGGAGGACAGTCTTGAGGCAAACTCCTCCAGACTTTTTTCTATCTCGCCGGTCAGCTCTTCCGGACCAAGGGCGGACATAAGCTCCTCCGTACCCTCCAGACTTTCATCGGTAAGGCCGGACCAGTCGTCCCATCCCAGAGATTCCACCAGCCCCAGGATTCGGCTTCTCAGCAAACGAAGGGAGGCAAGGCCGGCGTGGCCGTCCCCGCCCTCGCCGGGGCCTCTGCCTGTATGGACAACTCCAAGACGGTGAAGTTCCTCAATTACCTCTTTCTGTCTGGCGGACACGCCCCATACGGCCAGCCTGACCATGGTTCTGATCATTGATCTTCCTCCCCGAGCAGAAGGGCAAAGGCCTCCTCCAGAAGAGCCCTCATTAGGGACGGATCCACCAGTTTTCCCGCAAACTTCTCTTTCAGGGTGCGGATTTCATCCTCTACCTCCCGGGAAAGGCCTGAGAGAACCTCTTCCTTCAGCTTCCACTCATCTGCGACCTGCTTCAGAGTCTCCTTCTCCATTTCTGAAAGACGAAGGAGCGCCTCTTCTTCCTCAAGACGGCACTCCCTTTGCTTTTCTTCAAATTCTTCCGCAAGCCCGGCGGAGAAGATCTTCAGCGCCTCTTCCGTATCGCCGAACCCTCCGGGGCTGATTATGTTATCAATCTTCGTCATCGCTGCTGCTGACGCTCTCTTCCATCAGAAACTCGCAGAAGGCCTCCCGGCTTATCATGCCGGCCAGCTTGCCGTCCTCCACCACGGGCAGACACTCCACGGATTTTCTTATCATGAGGTCCGCCACTACCATAAGGTCCGTGTCCGGCTCCACGAAGACGAGATCAGTGGACATAAACTCCCCCACCCTCTTCTTTCCGAAGGCCCTGAACCGGGAGATCAGAAGCTCCTCCTCGTCCTCCAGGAAGGACGACCTGGCCAGAACTTCAAGGTAAGTGGGCACGGCGGCCTTAAGCACGTCCGCCTCCGAAAAGAAGCCCACCAGGTTCCAGTCGTCGTCGAGCACGTGAATTCCGTGGAGGTTATGGCTGTACAGCACGTGTACGGCATCGTGGACGAGATCATTCTCCGTGACGGAGGTAAGATCCGGGTCCATAATATCCCTGGCGGTAGTCTTTTTCATCAGGAGTTCCTCTCTTTCCTGCCGGAATACAGGCCAATTCTGGTGAGCAGGACTTTAATCACAAAGATAAAGAGGTCAAGGTCTCTCTTCCAGCGCCACGGTTCCTGGATCAGCCGGTAGAGCCACTCAAGCCCCAGCTTCTGCCAGACCCGGGGGGCCCTTTTCAGCTTCCCTGAGATGACGTCGAAGGCTCCTCCGACTCCCACAGCCACCATGTCCCCCAGCAGAGGTGAGTTTTCCATGATCCATATCTCCTGCCTTGGCAATCCCATGGCCACAAACAGGATTTTGGCCCCGCTGCTGCAGATTTCCTCGGCGACGGACTGGTCCGCCGGATCGAAGTAGCCGTCCCTCCAGCCCGCTATACGAAGATTAGGATGGCGGACTGTCAGCTCCTCAGCCGCTCCCCGGACCACCTCTTCCCTGGCGCCGAGGAGATATACGGGCAGATCTTCCGCTGCGGCCGTCCTTACCAGCCTGGTCATGAAGTCAATCCCTGTCACTCTCTCCTGCACCGGCTGCCCGAGGAATCGGAGGGCCCAGACAAGCCCCGTTCCGTCGGCCAGAGTGAGAAAAGAATCCTTCAGGGCCTTTGAGTAGGCGGGATTCTTTTCCGCATCCATGACGGCAAGGGCATTTACCGTGCACACAAGGGAGACTCCCCGTCCGGAACGGGCTGCGGCTCCTGCCTTGGCAAGGGCGTAGTCCATGGACACATTGTCCACCCTGGTGCTCCAGATAAAAGGTCTTTTGGGCATATCCCCGCTCTCCTTCATTTTTATGATGAAAGGTATGATGGCAACGCCGGCAAATATTATGGTGGCGCTAATCCAGAACATGACTGAGATCGAGTTGCCGAGCTGGGTAATGGCCACTACCGCTCCCCCTAGGGCGCAGAGGGATGTGACGAACCGGACGGCGCTCGGATGGTCCAGTCCCCGGCTGATGAGCCGTCTGTAGAGAGCAGCCGCTCCCTGGGGCCTCGATGCGAGGGCCATGCTTGCAAAGTGTAGGGACGCCTCGGCGAGGGGAATGGCAAAAAGTCCCAGAGGCAGCAGCATCAGGGTGCTGAAGGTTATCCCCTTGCTTACGCCGAGCACCGAAGTGCCCGCCACCATCACTCCCCAGAGGGCTGCCAGGGAATCTCCCATGCGGCGGAACATGTGGCCGTGGCGGCTCCAGAAGGCTCCCAGAAAGCACAGCCCGCAGAGGGACATGAAAAAGGCATCGGGCAGGCTCTGCCCTGAAAACACCGTCACAAGAAGAAGCAGAGAAAAGCTGACCGCAAGCAGGTGACCCGCCATTCCGGGGATATTGTCCAGCTGCTGGATAAGAACAGGAAAAATTCCCACCCAAAGGGCGGTGAGGACTATGGATGCCTCCGGGGAAAGGTAGTGGTACTGCTCCCCGGAGATTCCTATAAAGCCTATCTTGGGGCCGAAGAGGGCAAACAGCAGTCCTATTGCAGGATAGACCGTCTTCCAGGCCCAGTGGGGCCTGATCTGCTGGCATGTTCCAACCAGGGAGGCCACAGTCGCCATGGCGACGATGAAACGGCTGGGGCCGCTTCCCGCCCACAGGGCAGCGAGAAGCCACACCGCAACCACCATCAGATCCCTGAAGTAGTTGTACTGGCCCGTCTCCATCCGTCTCCTGCAAAAACGCTGCAGTGCAATGCTTATGATTACTGCAGAAGGTACAAATACTGCTAGCTTTACCATGGTTGCCATCCCGTTAAAATTTATGTTCAGCTTTTGATTGTACCAGTCGGCGGGCTATTTTGCCACCGCAGGCCCCCAATCTATCCTCAGCAGATCTCCGTCACGCCGCCCATATAGGAGACCAGAGCCTCCGGAACCACTACTGTGCCATCCGACCGCTGGTAGTTCTCCAGTACTGCTATCAGAGTCCTGCCGACGGCGATGCCGGAGCCGTTGAGGGTATGGACGAATCTCGGCCTTCCTCCGTCCTCGGGGCGGTACCGGGTGTTCATCCTTCTTGCCTGGAAGTCCTCACAGTTGCTGCAGGAGCTTATCTCCCTGTACTTGTACTGGGAGGGGATCCAGGCCTCCACGTCGTAGGTCTTGCTGGCGCCGAAGCCCATGTCTCCGGTGCTCAGGCATATGGTCCTGTAGGGTATGTCAAGGGTTCTGAGCACTTCCTCGGCATTGTCCGTCATGGTCTCAAGCTCGTCGTAGCTCTTTTCAGGCGTGGAGAGCTTGACCATCTCCACCTTGTCGAACTGGTGCTGCCGGAGCATGCCCCGCACGTCCCGCCCGTGGGCGCCTGCCTCCCTGCGGAAGCACGGAGAATATCCCGTATAGTACAGGGGCAGCTGCTTCTCCTCAAGAATCTCACCGGCGTGAAGGTTCGTAAGGGGCACCTCCGACGTGGGGATAAGCCACAGGTCGTCGTTCTCGCACTTGTACAGGTCATCGGCAAACTTGGGCAGCTGGCCTGTCCCCTGCATGGTCCTGGAGTTCACCATAAAGGGGGGCAGCACTTCCTTGTAGCCGTGCTTTTCCGTATGAAGATCAAGCATAAAATTCATCAAAGCCCTCTCCAGCCTTGCGCCCATGCCCTTCAGCACGGTAAAGCGGCTCTGGGCAAGGGAGGCGCCCCTCTCGAAATCCAGGATATCCAGCCCTTCTCCAATATCCCAGTGAGCCTTGGGCTCAAAGGGAAATTCCCTGGGCTCTCCCCACCGCCGGACCTCCACGTTATCGTTTTCGTCCTTCCCCACGGGGACCGAACTGTGAGGCCTGTTGGGCAGGGCAAGCATAATTTCGGACATCTTTTCGTCAATCTCCGAAATCCTGCCGTCTATCTCCCTGATCTCTTCCCCTATCTCCCGCATCTCCTCCATGAGGGCGTCCGCATCCTCACCCCTGGCCCTGGCGGCGCCGACTTTCCTGGAGCCCTCATTTCTGCGGGCCTTGAGCTCCTCCGTCTCCGTCACGAGATCCCGGCGGATCCCGTCCATCTCCAGGAGGGGGGCTATGTCTACATCGCTGTTCCGGTCCGCAAGCAACTTTCTTACCTCATCAGGCTCTGCGCGGATCCATCTGATATCAAGCATTCTATTCTGTCTCCTTTCCAGAGCGAAGCTCTTTCAGTACATTTACAGTCTCTATCGCTGCCAGGGCGGCCTCTGCGCCCTTGTTTCCGGCCTTGCTCCCCGACCGGGCCACTGCCTGCTCCATCGTATCCGTAGTAAGCACGCCGAAGGAGACGGGCACCCGCTGGGCCATGGCCACTGACGCCAGCCCCTTGGACATCTCCGCCGAGACATATTCGAAATGGGGGGTATCACCCCGGATCACTGCTCCCAGGGCGATGATGGCGTCATACTTCCCGCTGAGGGCCGCCTCCTTTGCCACCAGGGGCAGCTCCCAGGCGCCCGGTACCCTCACCACGTCTATAGCCCTGTGGCTCACATCGTGGCGCAGCAGCATATCCTTTGCCCCGTCCAGCAGCTTTTCGCTGAAGAGGCTGTTGAACCTTGCCACAATTACGCAGAATCTCAGGCCCGAGCCTGTTAAATTGCCCTCTATTATCTTCATCTTCTGCTGCCCCTCCTCATATTTTCCGCAGCACAGCCGGAATCATGAAGCATATGGCCGAGCTTTTCTTCCTTGACGCCCAGATACCGTTCGTTATGGGGGTTGGGGGGAATTACCAGAGGTATCCTCTCCACTATCTCAAGGCCGTATCCCTGCAGTCCTACAACCTTGCGGGGGTTGTTGGTTATTAGCCGGATGCTGCCCACCCCCAGATCCTGAAGAATCTGGGCCCCGATGCCGTAGTCCCGGAGGTCTGCGGGAAAGCCCAGCGCCTCATTGGCCTCCACCGTATCCATCCCCTCATCCTGCAGCCTGTAGGCCTTCATCTTTTCGGCTATCCCGATGCCCCTTCCCTCCTGGCGCATGTAGAGGACAACTCCCTGCCCTTCCTCCTCTATCATCTCCATAGCGCCGGCCAGCTGGGCGCCGCAGTCGCACC
>JBMNVK010000005.1:0-36413 GCA_050946755.1 Aminivibrio sp.
GTTGGCGATGAAGAAGGGAAGGGCGAACAGGTTCAGCTCCACGATCTGGGGGGAGTAGTTGATGGAGGACTGAACGGCGAAGTCGATGGTGCCGTTGCGGACCAGCATGAAGGCGTTGGTCTGCTTTCCGGTGGTAAGCTGGGAGCCGGGATAGACCTTGATGTTGATATTGCCGTCGCTTCTCTCCCTTACGAGATCGGCGAAGTACTGGGCGCCCATGCCCCAGGCGGTGGTAAGGCTGGGTACGATATCAAGCTTGTACTCTTCCTTGTAGGCGGCAAAGCCCGGAACTGAGACGGCACACATAAGCGCTACTGCCAAAACCATTGCAACTATCTTTCTCATTCTTTCAACCTCCTGATTTTAAGTGATAATTCAGACTCTTAGTTCAACGCTCCTTTTACATCAGCTAAAATCTCTGGGGGAAAATCACCTCCTACTATGCCGGAAAAGGTCTGAACAGGACGAACCCCGTCTCTTCGTCGAAGGAGCGAAGGAACTTCGCCCCGGAAAAAACACTTATCACTGCCTCCACCGTGGAAAGAACCCGGGTCTCCCCTCTGTCGGCCAGGTGGCCCGCCAGAGGCGCCCTGTCGCTTCCGGCAAGAACGGCGTGAAGGTGTATGGACAGATTCCCCTCATCGTCCTCCCCGATAATTCCGTCTGCGGTGATAAGCTCTATGGAGCCCTCCATCCTGAAAGGCTCCAGGTATACGGAACGCTCAGGGTTTTCAGGGTCCGCCGTTACGCATACCACGTCCGCCGACCGTAGGCTGCCTATCATGGTGGCAATGTGGCCGGACCTTATGCCGTGGCGGACACATATTTCGCCCAGGGCGGAGAAAAGGTCCTCTCCGGGAGCAATCCTGGCAAGGATCGTCTTCTTAACCGCGGCCTCCGCCGAGGACACTCTGCCGGGGTTCATGGCCGCCTGGCCGCCTACATCATCCCCCGGACCGCCGCGGCGATCTTTTCCGGGGTGATCCGGTAGGCCTGCTCCAGGGTGCGGGCAAAGGGCACTGGAGTGAAGGGAGCCCCCACTCTTACGATGGGCGCGTCGAGGCAGTCGATGGCCTCTTCAGCCACTATAGCTGAAATTTCGGCCCCCACGCCCGCCTGTTTTACCGCCTCGTGGGCAACGACCAGCCTGGTGGTTTTAGCCACTGAGTTAAGCACCGTCTCCTTGTCTATGGGGGAGATGGTGCGGAGGTCAACGATCTCGACGCTGATCCCTTCTTTTTCAAGCTCTTCAGCGGCCTTTTTTGCCAGGTTCACGGTCATGGACCAGGATACGAGGGTGACGTCCCTTCCCTCCCGCACGATGTTTGCCTTCCCTATGGGAGTCAGGTGGTCCCCCTCAGGAACCTCTCCCCTCATAGGAAAAAGGGCTTTGTGCTCGAAGTAGATTATGGGGTTGTCATCCCTGATGGCGGACTTCAAAAGCCCCTTGGCATCGGCGGGGTTGGAGGGTATTACCACCTTAAGCCCCGGGATGTGGCAGAAGAAGGACTCCAGGGACTGGGAGTGCTGGGCGGCAGCCTGGTTTACCAGGCCGTCGGGTGCTCTCAGCACCATGGAAACGGGCTTCTGGCCGCCAAACATGTAGTAGATCTTGGCCATCTGGTTGTATATCTCATCGAAGCAGACCCCGGCAAAATCGGCGAAGTGCATGTCCGCTACGGGGCGCATTCCTGCCAGGGCCGCTCCTATGCAGGCGCCCACAATGGCAGTCTCGCTTATGGGGGTATCTATGACTCTCTCCGTACCAAACTGGTCGGGCAGTCCCTTGAACTGGCCGAAGATGCCTCCCTGACGGGCGATATCCTCCCCCATGACGAACACTCGTTCGTCCCTGATCATCTCTTCCTGCATGGCCTCAAGGGTAGCCTGGGAAAATGTGATGGTTTTCATTCAATCCACCGCCTTAAACATAAAGGTCCTCGAAGAGGGCCGATTCTTCAGGTTCCGGAGAGGTCCTTGCAAACTCCAGGGCCTCTTTGAGCTCCTCCTCCACCTGTTTTCTGATGGATTCCAGCTCCTTTTCAGTCATGGCCCCTGCCTTTAGCACTTTCTTCTCGAACCGGGGTATGGGGTCCGTATCCTCCTGGACTTTCTGGACCTCTTCCCTCGTGCGGTACATCTCAGGATCCCCCACGAAGTGCCCCTTGAGCCTGTAGGTCTTGCACTCCAGGATGGAGGGCCCTTCTCCCCGCCTGGCCCTCTCCACCAGCTCTTTAGCCGCCTCGTAGACGGAAAAGACGTCGTTTCCGTCCACTATGACTCCGGGCATGCCGTAGCTTTGGGCGCGGATGGCGATATCGTCCACGGAGGTGGTGGTCCTGTAGGGAGTAGTGGAGGCCCACTGGTTGTTTTCGCAGAGGAATATGACGGGCAGGTTCCAGACCGCCGCCATGTTGGCCGCCTCGTGGAAGGTCCCCCTGTTTGAGGCGCCGTCGCCGAAGAAGGTCACCGACACGCCGTCCGTCTTCTGCATCTTCTGGGCCAGAGCAGCGCCGGTAGCCATGGTAAAGCCGCCGCCCACCACTCCGTTTGCTCCCAGCATCCCCACGCTGAAGTCGGCGATGTGCATGGAGCCGCCCTTGCCCTTGCAGCTTCCGGTGCTCTTGCCGAAGAGCTCCGCCATCATGGGCTTGAGCTCCGCTCCCTTGGCTATGGTATGGCCGTGGCCCCTGTGGGTGCTCTGGATGTAGTCCGTTTTCCGCAGGTTTGCCATCACTCCCGTGGCAACTGCCTCTTCTCCGGTGTAAAGATGCACAAATCCGGGAATTTCGCCGTCATAAAAGTATTTTTCAACGGTAAGTTCGAACTCCCGGATCTTGACCATGGTCTCGTAAAAAAAACTAAGAGTATCTTTATCGTACTTGGAAATTGGAAGAGAAGCCTCTTTCCGTACCGGCATTCCATTCATCAGGATCACCTCGTTAAAATTTCTGCTGCAGAATCCTTCCGTCCCGGCGACCATGCCGCCGGAGGCCCTTTGCTGGCAAGCGACGAAAAGCATCCTCCTTTCCACAACTGCGATTAAAAAAGACCGGGAACGTCAGATAATAGTCTCCACGTTTCCCGGAATGGACAGTACGTTGTTTTTTCCCGATGTCAGATGAACGTGCATCGCCGCTGCGGCCTGGTCGCCGTCTCCTGCCCTGACTGCATCGGCGATGGCGCAGTGTTCGGCAAAGGATATCTCCACGCTGCCCGACAGGCTGAGTACCCGGGCGCCCATGGAGTAGAACCGGTCTAGAATCCGCTGGATTGTGCTGAGTATGAGGGAGTTATCGTAAAGGCGGAAGAACATTTCATGAAAATCCTTGTCGTGTTCGAGATACTCCAGAACATCATTTTTCTCAAGGGCCGCCTTCTGCCTGGAAAGATACAGATCCATCTCCTTCAGATTGTCCTCGGACATTCTGGAGGCCATCTCCCGCAGGACGAACTCCTCCACCGCCATCCGGAGGGCAAAGGTCTCATTTACCTCCCTGACTGAAACGCTGGGAACGACCACACCCCTGTTGGGGTGAATCTCCACAAATCCCTCCATCTGGAGGCGCTGAAGCGCCTCCCGTACAGGAGTGCGGCTCATGCCAAGCTCCGCCGCAAGGGCGTTCTCTGAGAGAATCAGATCGCCTGCAGGACGCCTGCGCAGGATAATTTTGCGGATCTCTTCGTAGGCCTGGTCCTTCTTTCTTTTGCGCAAAAAGGATTCTCCTCTGCCGGGATTAAAACTACCGCCTGTATACAGGTAAAATACAAGCTCTACTCTAAAAAATATACCGGCTTAAGAAAAAAAGTCAAGGCCGCCCGACTAAAATGAACTAAAAGTCCCTATTGCATAAAAAATCGTACCGGCATTTACATTTAAACGCCGGTACGAACAAAAGTGCTTCAGGCTTTTCTGCTCAAAATTATTTCCCGCTCATCTATTTATCAGGGGTTTCCATCTCCTTCATCATTTCGTGGAGCCTTGCCCCTGCATCGAGATGTTCTTTCTGGACTGTCCTGAGCTCTGACATATCGCTGACATATTCATCCTTGCTGTAGTCCCCTCCCCCGCTTCGCTCCCCCAGCCTCCGGCAGATGTGGGCCAGCCGCTCCGCCGCAGTGGTCATCAGGGAGACATAGCCTCTCAGATTTCCCAGAAATCTGGCCTCTTCCGGGGATGAGTCGGGAGTATCCTGTCTTATGGCGGACTTTATCTCTGCAAGCTCTGCCCGGAGCTCTTCCAGAGCACTCAGGTTTTTTTCGTAGTCCACGGGCTTGTAAATTCCCGGAATGCGCAGTATTTTTCGGAGGGACGGCCTGAAGAGGTCGTCCTGCACCGACATGTAGGTCTTTACCATGCCGCTGACCTTCCGGGCAAGCTTTACTGTTTCTTCTCTTGTCGTCACGGAGATACGCTCCCTTCCTTATTCATCGGAACCGGGGCGGTAATCCGCAATTATTTCCGAAAGCAGCCCTTCTAGGTCCTCCGTCGCAGTCCTGAGGTTTTGGCGATCCGACCCTGAAAAGGCAAGGTCCGCCAGTCTTTTTGCCTTTTCCTCCAGTTCTGTGACCAGGCTCCCCACTATCTGCCTGTCCTCATCCGTCAGGAAGTCAAGGTGAGGCTTGGCGGCCTCCGCCAGCTCCCGGGCAATTCCTGCCGCTCTGTGCGCCCGGACTGTCAACGGGTCCTGCCCGCTGCTGACTACCTTCCTGCCGCTCACTGAGGCCATAAAGGCTAAGAGCAGCAGCACCGCCGCTGCAATCAGTAGTAATGTCTTTTTTCCTGTACGCCCCGTTCGTTTCATTCCTTTATTCTATCATCAGGGAGCAGACAGGGCGACCCGGGCAGACTATTGTTTTTTTTGCCTGCTTCCAGGCTTTATCAGAGGAATCCCCTCAGCACAAAGGGGGCATTCATGGGGCTGCCAGAATGGAAAAGCCGTCTCCCACAAGGATTCCGGCGCCATGGGCAGACAGGACTTTCCCTCGCTTCTGTCCAGGATGGCTCCTGTACCGACCCATTCCGCCCCCCCGTCTGCGAGGACTTTTCCCGCCTCTCCGCCGGAGACGCCGGTGGTTATAACATCTTCCACTATGACGAACCTTTTGCCCTCCGGCATGGGAAACCGTCTGAGGGTCATGACCCCATCCTGCCGTTCGCAGAAGATGAAGGGTACATTCAGAGCCCGAGCCACCTCGTGGCCGATGATTATCCCCCCCATGGCGGGAGAGGCAATGATTTCCGGCGAGTACCGCGAAAGCCTTTCAGCAAGGGCTGCGCCCGCAAAAGCTGCATAGGATGGAAAGCGGAGCAGCATGGCACACTGTATGTAGTCGCCGCTGTGATTCCCCGAGGTCAGCAGGAAATGGCCCTCCAGGTGAGCGCCGCTCTCCTTCATCATTTTTTGCAGTCTTTTGGCTACTTCCTGCTTGTCCATGCCAAGGCCTCCTCTATCTCCCCTGCTATTGCCCTTGCTGCTGAGGCCCGGTCAGAGGCCTTGAGTATGGGGCGCCCCACTACAAGATAGTCTGCGCCGTTTTTTACCGCTTCGCCGGGAGCGGCTTGCCGGGCCTGATCGTCTGACGACGCAGTCGGACGGACACCGGGAACCACGGTGAAGAGTTCTCCTCCCGCCGCCTTTACCACGGCCAGATCCAGGGGGGAGCATACGATGCCGTCCATGCCCGCCTCCCGGCAGAGGGATGCCCTTCTCTCCAGGGCAAGGCCCATGGAGCACCCGGGAGCGGCCTCTTCCCAGGACTCTTCATCAAAGCTGGTAAGGACCGTCACTCCCAGCAGATTTATCTTTGATGAACGGCCCTCCTTCGCCCTGCGCGCCTCCTCAAGCATCTTCCTGCCGCCGCCGCTGTGAAGGGTGAGCGCCCACAGTCCCTCAGAGGCCAGGATGTCCACCGCCATGAATACGGTATTGGGGATATCGTGCAGTTTGATGTCCAGAAATACAGAATACCCCATGGCGGTCACTTCTCTCAGGAAGGGAAGCCCGCCCCGGGCGTACAGCCCGTGTCCTATTTTTACGTATTTAAGCTCTCCCCTGAGGGCCGAAAGCAGCTCCCGGGCCTCTTCAGTCCGGTCCACGTCGAGGGCGAGAATGAGGCGGTCAAGTCCTGTTGTCATAGAATTCCTCCCGTCTTTTTTTGCTGAGCCGCAAGTTTTTCAATTTCGTCCAAGGCCGATCAGATCCCTTATCGATCCGACACCATGGTCCGACCCGTAGTCAACCAGGCCTGCGCAGATTTTACGGGGCAGGTCGAAGTCGGCGAAGAGGGCGCTTCCCACCTCTACCGCCGAGGCCCCTGCCAGTATCATGGCCGCCGCGTCCTCCCAGCCGGCCACTCCGCCGCAGCCCACCACGGGAATGGAGACGGCGCTGCAGACCTGCCAGAGGGCCCTGAGTGCCAGGGGAAAGACGGCCGGTCCCGAGAGGCCCGCCACGATCCGGCGGAAGGCGGGTTGCTTTTTCTTAATATCCATGGCCATGCCAAGCCAGGTGTTGGCGCAGACCAGGACATCCGCTCCCTCCCCTTCCGTCGCCCTTGCCACGGCCGCCAGGTCCGGCGCCTGAGGGGTGAGCTTTACCCACAAAGGACCGTTCCATTCGCCCCTGACGATGGCCACAGCCTTCGCTGCCCCTTCCGGGGACACTCCCCAGTCCATGCCGTCGCCGTCCACATTGGGGCAGGAGATATTCAGCTCGATGGCCGGAATCTTCCCGGGGCTGTCCCGCAGGATAGCAAGGGATTCCCGGACATCTCTTTCCGACTCCATAACAAGATTTACCAGGAAGGGAAGACCGGAGGACTCCGCCACAGGCAGGCCCTCCCGCAAAAACTCCCTGGCGCCGGAGTTCTGCAGGCCGATGCTGTTGAGCATTCCGCAGGGGGTCTCCCAGATCCTGGTTCCCTGGTTGCCCCTCCGGGGGTTCAGGCTCACCGCCTTGGTGCAGAGGGCTCCCACTCCCTCCAGCCGGTCCGGCGACCAGAGGGCGGGTTCGTAGGGCCATACCCCCGAGGCAATTACCACCGGCGTCCTCAGGGTGAGCCCCCCCACTTCCGAAGAGAGGTCAAAGGGAGGGGAGTTCATCCCACTTCACCTCCAGAGCGGAAAATACAGGCCCGTCAGCACATACCCTGGCGCTGCCGGAAAGGGTGGGGATCACGCAGCCGAGGCAGCCCCCCATTCCGCAGGCCATTCTGGATTCCAGGGAGACCATAACCTGTCCTCCCTGGTCAGGATATTTTGCCGCCAGGGCCTTCAGCATTCCGGCAGGTCCGCAGGCCCAGATTTCCGCATCCTCCGGCAAAGAGGCAGGCAGGCCCGAGAGGGCCGTGCCCTTCTTCCCCAGGGTCCCGTCGTCGGAGTAGATCTCTGCCTCCGGCACCTCTTGCTTTACCCAGCGGATCAGGCCCTCCCAGCCCTCTCCCGCCACGCCCGCAACCCATCTTTCCACCCGGAAAGAACCCAGCCGCCGGGCGGCAAAGGCCAGGGGCGCCGCTCCTACCGATCCCCCCGCAAGAATAACTCTCTTCGGCAGGGGTTTCCCCCCCCGGGCTGCCCAGAAGCCCCTTCCCGAGGGGCCTCTCACCGTCAGGACCTCTCCCCTTCTTTTGGAGGCGAGAAGAGCTGTGCCCCGACCCGTCACTCTGACTATCATTTTAAAGGTGTCGCCGGCAGCGGCCGCCACCGCCAGAGGCCTTCCCAGGAAGGGGTCTTTGTCCGCCCCGGGCCGGACGAGGGCAAACTGCCCCGGCTCTGCCGCCCTTGCAATCCCCGGACAGCAGAGGCTAAGCAGGAAGGTCTTATCGTCCAGCTTCAGGTTTTCCACAATTTCCGCTTCATGGTCCCCGGGGGGAGTGTACTTGCTGCTCATTCCACGTCCCTCAGCCGGTCCATCACTACTTTGCCGTCCACAATGGTCATGACGGGCCAGCCCGTCAGGATTCTGCCGTCCCAGGGGCAGATGCGGGCCTTGCTCTTCCATGAGCCAACATCCACCATCATCACGGCGTCCATGTCCAGAACCGTTACATCCGCCCTGCCCCCCTCGCCAAGGGTCCCGAGGGAGTTCCAGGGTGCGGGCAGGAGGGAGGCGGGGCCGGAGGTGAACAGGGAGAAAAGGCGCTCTGCCGCCAGAGGTTTTCCAAACTTTTGCCACGAATCCAGTGCCACCGCCACGGAGCATTCAATGGAGGCAATGCCCGGAGGGGCTTCCTGAAAGGGTACGTCTTTTTCATCCATATGGTAGGGGGCGTGGTCCGTGGCAATGGCGTCCACAGTTCCGTCCGCCAGACCTTCCCACAGTGCCTTTATATCCTCTTTCGTCCTCAGAGGGGGATTGACCTTGTACGCCGAGGAGAAACTACCCACCAGTATGAGGCTCTCATCCAGGGAGAGGTGGCAGTGGGTCACGTCGCAGGTCACCGGCAGTCCCTCCTCCTTGGCCCGCCTCACTGCATCAATTCCCAGGGCCGTGCTGACATGAGTGAAGTGAATGGGGGCCTTCGTCTCCCGGCTCAGGGCTATGCCCCTTTCGATGTCTATAAGCTCCGCAGAGGCGGGCCAGCCTTTAAGCCCGCTCAGAGAGGAGACGGCGCCCTCATTTACCTGGGATTTTTCCGTGAGGGAAGGCTCCTCCGGATGCTCCATGATTCTCACCCCAAGGTCGCGAGAGTAGAGAAGGGCTGTCTTGAGTAGCCTGGAGCTGGATACGGGCGACCCGTCGTCGGTGAAGAATACGGCCCCTGCCTCTGCCATGAGACCCAGTTCTGCCAGCTGCTCTCCCCTTCTGCCCTTGCTGACGCACCCTGCAGGGAGTACTCTGGCCGCTCCCGCCCTTTTTCCCCGGGCCAGGAGGTACTCCACTGTGGCCTGGTTATCCACAGGGGGGGCCGTGTTGGGCATGGTGACCACCGTAGAGTAGCCCCCTGCAGCGGCGGCTTTTGCCCCGCTCTCCGTGTCCTCCCTCCATTCATAGCCGGGGTCCCTGAAATGGGCGTGTAGGTCAATAAAACCCGGGCAAATAATCTTTCCGGCCAGGTGGAAGACCTCTCCGTCGCCAAGGGAGAGCTCCTTGCCCCTGGCCGCAATTCTGCCGTCGTCTATGATCAGATCTTCCCGCTCAGCACCCAGGGAGAAGCCGTCGAAGACAAAGCCATCTTTCAGCAGGATCACTGTCTCGCACCTCCAAGGCAAAGATAGAGAAGGGCCATCCTGACTGCCACACCGCTCCTGACCTGGTCGAGGATGAGGCTGCCGGGACCGTCCGCCACCAGCGATGATATCTCCACTCCCCGGTTTATGGGGCCTGCGTGCATCACCAGGGCATCCTTCCCGGCCAAAGCCACGAGCTTTTCCGAGGCGCCCCAGCGGCGGTGATACTCATCAATGGAAGGGATGAGCCCGTCATCCATGCGCTCCTGCTGTATTCTGAGGAAGTAGAGAATATTTGCCTCCCGGACGGCTTCAGAGGCATCGGGAACATACTCAACACCCAGCGCTTCCGTGTCCTCCGGCATTAGGGTGGAGGGACCGGAGAGCACCACTTTGGCTCCCATCTTAGTAAAGGCCTGGATATCGGACCGGGCCACCCGGCTGTGCAGCACATCCCCCACCATGGCCATTTTGGCCCCCTCCAGGCTTCCCAGCTTCTTCCTGGCGGAATGGAGGTCCAGCAGAGCCTGGGTGGGATGGCCGTGAGCGCCATCGCCGGCGTTGAAGATGGAAGCGCTTTTCAGCTTTTTGTCGAGGTATGCCGGGACTCCCACTGATCCGTGTCTTACGACAACTCCGTCCACTCCCATGGCCTCCAGGGTCCAGACTGTATCCCGGAGGGTTTCTCCCTTGTTCGTGCTGGAGCCGGGGGACGACCAGTTGATGACGTCTGCCGACAGGATTTTTCCCGCCAGCTCAAAGGAGGATCTGGTCCTGGTGGAGTTCTCGAAAAAGCAGTTCATGACCACTTTTCCCCTTAGGGCCGGCGCCTTCTTTATTGGGCGGTCGATGAGCTCGTCCATGTAGTCCGTCTGCTCGAGAAAGAAAATAAGCTCCTCCCTGGTCCACCCCTCAAGGCTGATAAGGCTTCTATGCCTCCATTCCACTGCTGCCGCCCCCTTCGAGCTCGCAGATGATGACCTTGTCCTCGCCATCCAGCTCCTTAACCCTCACTTCCACATTCTCCGAACGGGAGGTGGGAATGATCTTGCCCACATAGTCGGCGGCAATGGGCAGCTCCCTGTGCCCTCTGTCCACCAGCACCGCAAGCTGTACCCGCTCGGGGCGCCCCAGATCGGTGATGGCGTCCAGGGCCGCCCGGACAGTTCTGCCGGTGAAGAGGACGTCGTCTATCAGAATGATCCTCTTGCCGGTGATATCCCCCGGCACGGAGGTGCTGTGGACTACGGGCTGGTCGGCAAGGACCGAGATGTCATCCCGGTAGAGAGTTATATCCAGCTCTCCGGAGGGGACCTTTACCTTCTCCTCCTCCCGGAAAAGCTCCCTGATCCTGGCGGCCAGATGAACGCCTCTCCGCTGAATGCCCAGCAGGATCACCCGGTCGAGGCCTTTGTTTCTCTCTACAATTTCCACGGCAATACGGCGCAGTACCCTCTCCATATCTCCCGGGCCCATCACCGTTACTTTTTCAAGCCACTTCCATCCGTCCTGCTTCACCATTCAGCACTCTCCTCCCGGATTATAAAAATGCGCCCTTTTCCAAATGGGAAAAAGGCGCGGGGGGCCTCCCGAACAGCCGGCAAAACCTTTTTTGAAAAAAACTTCAGCTCGTGGCACAACCTTATGGCCCCCTTTCTGTCCCGGGAAGAATATCACGAAGACAACTCTTGTGCAACCGCTTGCATAAATTTCCAGAGTGAAATTTTGAATTACGAATCTTGTCATCGAGTAGCTTTTAATTTAATTTTAGAGTAATATCTCTATAGTAAGATCCGGCTTGTGAAGTAAGGTTCAGAGCCTTCGGCCCGCAAAATAGCCCCAAGGGAGGATAGTATCAGGGCCCGGGCTGAACCTTTGCGTAGCGTCCTTTCGTTTAGTTTCCCTTTCAAGGAATAAACAAAAAAGGAGGATTTTACCCGTGAAAAGATTCATGACAGCCCTGTTCATCTTCCTCGCATTATTTTCAGCCGCATCAGCTATGGCCAACGACAAAATTGTGGTAAGAGTTGCCCATACCATAGCTCCCGACTCTCACTACCAGATGGGGCTCGAGCACTTTGGCAAGCTTCTGAACGAGGCCAGCAACGGAAGGATCGAGCTCGAGATTTTCCACTCCTCCCAGCTGGGCTCCGAGAGAGATGCCATTGAGGGTGTATCCATGGGCACTCTGGAGATGACCCTGGTCTCCTCCGCCCCCCTTGCAAACTTCACCAACGCCTTCATGGTCTTCGACCTTCCCTTCATCATCCAGGACCGGCACAAGTCCTATGAATGGATGGACGGACCCGAGGGAAAGAAGATCCTTGACTCCGTGCTGTCCAAGGGCATGGTGGGCATGGGCATATGGGAGAACGGCTTCAGGATGCTCACCAACTCCAAAAAAGCAGTAGCAAAACCTGAAGACCTTAATGGGCTTAAAATCCGTCTGATGGAGAATCCCATTCACGTGGGAACTTTCAAGACCCTGGGCGCCTATCCTGTCCCCATGCCCTTTGGTGAACTCTTCACCGCCCTTCAGCAGGGAACCGTAGACGGGCAGGAAAACCCCCTGATCATCATCTCCACCTCAAAATTTGCGGAAGTCCAGAAGTACCTTTCACTTACGGGACACTTTTACGCCCCGGCAATTCTGCTGGCAAGCAAGGATTTCTGGGACAACACCCTGGACGATGAGCTAAGGGTCATATTCACCGAGGCAGAGCTCAAAGCCCGGACATGGGAGAGAAACTTCTGCATTGAGGCGGAGAAGGAGCTTGTGGCGTCTCTGGAAGCCGAGGGGATGCAGATTGTTGAAGCGGACAAGGACGCCTTTTTCGAGGCGGTTCAGCCCGTCTACCGGGAGTTTGAAGACCAGGTAGGCAAAGAGGTAATACAGAAGCTTATCGATGCTCAGAAATAAAATCTGTATCCGCTGATGCGGGGCGTTCCCGGGAACGCCCCGCTTTTTTCACCCTGCATGTCTCGCAAAATGAAAGGCAGGGATTCCCGGACAGGAGGGTTCAACGTGCGCAATATCTTTGAAAATTTCGAGGAATATGCCCTTCTTCTGCTCTTTCCGCTTATGGTCATAGTGGTCTTTACAGCAACTCTGGCCCGGTATTTCAATCTTTTTCCCATGTTCTGGGGGGAGGAGGTTGCCCGGTATATCATGGTTTTCATGGCCTATATCGGAGCCGGCCTTGCCATGAAAAAAGGCGCCCATGTGGGAGTCAGCTTCCTGACCGACCGGTTCAAACACATAAAAACACGGCTTTTTCTGGAAGGATTCAGATTTCTGGTGATTCTCTTTTTCTGCGGGATGATCCTTTACTATTTCAGGAGAATCATCATCCATCAGATCTTCATGGGACAGACCACTCCCGCCCTGTTCATCCCCATGTGGATACCCTACTCCGCCGTACCCCTCGGCATGTTTCTTGTGGCTGTAAGAGCCTTTCAGGCCTTCAGGGAAAATATTAAGGCCATAAAGGGCGAAGAAAAGGCGGAGGTGGTATAGCATGGCCGCCATAATGTTTACCATTCTCATAATTCTAATCTTCCTTAATATCCCCGTGGCGGTCAGCATAGGGCTTGCCTCCATCGCCGGAATCACCTTCGGAAATTTGCCCCTTAACCCTGCCGTGGTAGCCCAGAGGATGTTTACCTCCGCTGACTCCTTCCCCTTCATGGCCATCCCCTTCTTCATGCTTGCGGGAGGCCTCATGGAGCACGGAGGCATCTCCCGGCGGCTGGTCAGGCTGGCATCAGCCATGGTGGGAGGCTACAGAGGTGGGCTGGGACTGATCACCATCCTGGCCAGCGCCTTCTTCGGGGCCATCAGCGGGTCGAATCCCGCTACCGTGGCGGCCATCGGAGGCATCATGGTTCCCTCCATGATAGAAAAAGGATACCCCCCGGCCTTCGCCGCCTCCATCGCCGCGGCGGGAGGCACCCTGGGAGTGGTAATCCCTCCCTCCATTCCCATGATCACCTTCGGCGTGGTGGCCGGAGTTTCCATCGGCGATCTGTTCCTGGCAGGCTTCGGTCCGGGGATAATACTGGCGATAGTTTTGAGCGCCGTAGTAGTAATCCAGTCGGCAAGGATGGACATACCCAGGGAGGACTCCGGGGAGAGGGAAAAACTTTCCGCCGCCTTAAAGGACTCCATCCTGGCCATCTTTATGCCCCTGATAATCCTGGGAGGCATTTACGGCGGAATCTTCACTCCTACAGAGGCGGGCGCAGTTGCGGTAATTTACAGTTTTCTCATAAGCGCCTTCATCTACAGGGAGCTTAATCTGGCGACGGTGAGGACGGTGATAATAAAAGCAGGCATAAGCACCTCCGTCGTCTTCTTTGTCATAGCCACCTCCCAGTCCATGTCGTGGCTGATCACGGTCAGCAGGGTCTCCGCAGCAATTGCTGCATGGATTGTCTCCGTGTCCTCCAACCCATTCGTCATCATCACCCTGATCAACGTCATCCTGTTCTTCCTGGGCATATTCCTGGAGACCCAGGCCATTATTCTGCTGATGGCCCCCCTTCTCCTGCCCATTGGCGCGTCCATCGGCATGAATCCTCTTCTGCTGGGGATCATTATGGTGGTAAACACCTCCGCGGGGATGATAACCCCGCCCATGGCAGTGAACCTCTTCGTGGCTGTCTCCCTTGTCAAGGACTACAATGTCCGGCTTGAGGACATCACCCGGAAAATTTTCGCCTTCCTCGTGGCCGAGATAATCGCCGTCATGGTTATAAGCAACGTCCCGGCCCTGTCCATAGGCATTATAAGGCTGGTGAAGTAGGGCCATGAAATCCTTTGCCGCTCTGTGCGACGACCTCACCGGCTCATCGGTCCAGGCCATACTGCTGAAGGACAGGGGGCTTTCCGTCCGCCAGACGATCAGGCCAGGGGCGGGCATTGGCCCCCCGTCTGACGGCGAAGCCCTGGTTATCAACTGTGACACCCGGAGGCTTTCCCCGGGGGAGGCGGAGGCAGTTTTCCGGCAGATGCTTGACTCCCTCCCCTCCACTGTCGCCATTGGCAAGCGGGTAGATACCACCCTGCGGGGGCATCTGCTTCTGGAGACATCCCTTATTTTGAAGGCCAGGCCCCTGGCAGTAGCCCTTGTGGTTCCCGCCTACCCGGCCTCAGGGAGGACCACCGTGGGAGGGTACCATCTGCTGGGAGGGTCCCTGCTGGAGCGGACAGAAGTGGCCCGGGACTCTACCTGGCCCATAGGGTCAAGCTTTGTTCCCGGATACTTCAGTGAAGAGTTTTCATGCCGCCTTTTATCCATGGAGACGGTGAAGCGCGGAGCCGGCGCCATCAGGGAGGCCCTTTCAAAAATGACAGAGGAGGGAGCCAGGGTCATTGCAGCCGATGCCCTGTCCAACGGCGATATTGAGAATATCGCCCTGGGGGCGTCGTCCCTGGAGACGGAGATAGTGCCCGTGGATCCGGGGCCCTTCACCTCAGCCTTCGTGAGCCGAAAACTCAGATCCCGGCCGTCCCTGACCGCCCTGGCGGTGATAGGCAGCGCCTCCTCCAAGACCTCGGGCCAGATAGCCTGGGCGGCTGCAAGAATGGAGTGGGCCTCCTTTACCTTTTCACCGAATGAAAGTTCAGAAGACGCTCTGCTGCGGCTGGAGAGTTTTCTTGAGGGCCTCAGGGGGGACGAAGATTTTATCCTCCTTCGTCCCGAAACTGACATATCAGCGGGTAAGGAAGAGGCCACCGCCGCAGCTCTGACCGTCCTGGGCCGAAAAATTCTCCATGTACGAAAGGATAAAATCTGCGGTATACTTCTCTCCGGCGGTGATACGGCCGCGGCTTTTTTTAAGGCCGCCGGGACTACATCCCTGGAGCCTGTAGATGAGATCCAGCCCCTGATCATGGGGGGACGAATTCTCGACGGCGAGCTTGCAGGCCTTCCGGTTGCAACGAAGGGAGGGCTTATTGGGGAAGAGGATGGGATTTTCCGGGCAATCCGGTGGCTTAAAAAGGAAAGGAACTGATGGGAATGAATGGTACAGTAATTGCGGTGCCCATGGGGGATCCTGCCGGTGTGGGACCTGAAATAGCCCTGAAGGCCGCCCTGGACCCTGCCCTGTGGGAAAAGGGGACTCCGCTGCTGGTGGGAGACCGGTCCGTTCTGGAGGCAGTGAGCGAAGAGCTGGGGCTGGGGGCAAAATTTTCCGCCCATAAAGACGGCTCTCCTGTTGCAGGCTCTCCTGAGGAGCTTCCCCTGGCCGACCTTGGATTGATCCGGGACGGCCGGTCGGTAAAGCCGGGAGAGATCTCCTCCTCCTCAGGACGGGCATCAGTAGCCTATATACGGAAAGCGACGGAGCTCTGCATGGCAGGCGCTGCGGCAGGGATGGCCACTACCCCCATAAACAAGGAGGCCCTCAGGGCGGCAGGAGAGCCCTATATCGGCCACACGGAGATGCTGGCGGATATGTCCGGATCGGAGAAGAGCTATACCATGTTTCTTGTGGATGATCTTCGCATTCTATTTCACAGCCGTCACCTGTCCCTTAAGCAGGCCATCGAAAAGCTGGATAAAGACGATGTAATCCACTCCATCGAGACGGCGGCAAAATGTCTGGCCTCCATCGGCCTGCCGGCGGGGACCATCGCCCTGGCCGCCCTGAACCCTCACGCCTCCGACGGAGGCCTCTTCGGAGATGAGGAGGCAAAAATCCTGACTCCTGCCGTGGAAGAGGCCAGGGAGAGAGGATTAAATGTGGTGGGCCCCATACCTGCCGACAGCGTGTTCTACTTTGGCCTTCAGGGAAAGTACGACGTGGTAGTCTCCCTCTACCACGATCAGGGGCACATCGCCTCCAAGACCTACGACTTCTACAGAACAGTAAGCGTCACCTTCGGCCTGCCCTTTATCAGAACTTCTGTGGATCACGGTACGGCCATGGATATAGCATGGAAGGGCATTGCCAACCCTGTCAGCATGAAAGAAGCCCTTCTTGCAGCCATCAGAATAGCCCCCCTGTACAGGCCTTTCTGATGATTAAAGCAGCGGATGCCAAAAAATCTTCCCCTATGGGAGGTCCATTATCCATAACGAAGAGGTGAGCCTTTAAATGCTCGACAAGATCAGGGATATGTCCGTAGCAATCAAGAATGAAACAGTGGCCCACAGGCGGCATTTCCATATGCACCCGGAAATAGCCTGGCAGGAGACAGAGACCACTAAAAAGGTGGCCGAAGAGCTCCGGAAGCTGGGGTGCGACATACTCCAGACAGGATTTGGCGGAACGGAATGCGGACTTGTAGCCGAGGTCAGGGGAGAAAAGCCCGGGAGGTGCATAGCACTCAGGGCCGACATGGACGCCCTGCCCATGGATGAGGAGAACGACGTGCCCTACAAATCCACAGTTCCGGGAGTGATGCACGCCTGCGGCCACGACGCCCACACGGCGATGCTGCTGGGGGCGGCAAAGATCCTGTCGGAGCTCCGCCCCAGACTATCGGGAAGGGTGCGGTTTTTATTTCAGCCCGCCGAGGAGAGCGGCCTGAAGTCCGGCGCAAAGGCCATGGTGGAGGAAGGAGCCCTTGAGGGAGTGGATGAGGTGGCGGGACTTCACGTCTGGGCCCAGGAGCCCACAGGCTCGGTGCTTTACCGCTCCGGCCCCGTCATGGCAGCGGCTGACGGCTGGTACCTCACCATCAGGGGAAAAGGGGGCCACGGCTCCACTCCGGAGCTGGCCGTCGACCCCACCATCACCGCCGCAAACATAGTGCTCAACCTCCAGGCCGTAGTAGGCCGGGAGGTCAGCGCGAAGGAAACAGTGGTGGTGAGTACCGGCATTCTGAAGGCCGGGGAGACGGCCTTCAACATAATTCCCGATACGGCCACCATGAACGGCACGGTGCGCTCCTTCAGCCCCGCCGTGCAGGACCACGTGGAGGAGGCCATCCGCAGGGTAATCGCCGGCGCCTGCCAGATAGGCCGGTGCGAATACTCCCTGGACTACAAGAGGTTCATCCCCGCCACCATCAACGATCCCGCCGTCACAGAGGAGGCAAGGAAGGTCTTTGAAGCTCTTGCGGGGACAAAAAACGTGCAGGAGATGGGGCTCATCATGGGCTCGGAGGATTTCAGCTACTTCCAGCAGCAAGTCCCCGGCACCTTCTTCTTCCTGGGCTCGGGCAATCCCGCCAAGGGGACGGACAACTCCCACCATCACCCGAAGTTCAACGTGGATGAAGACGCGCTGCCCCTTGGAACGGCCTGCCTCGCCGGGTTTGCCTGGAGCAGGCTCTGCGGAGACTGACGACCGGTTTTTAAGACGCATAAAAATAGGGACGCGCCTAGGAGCGCGTCCCTATTTTTTCAAGATGCCCCTCGCTAATCCAGAGCCCCTATGGCCTCCTCCACCGCTTCCACCACGGCTCCCCTGGCTGCCAGGGCTTCCGCTCTCTCCAGAAGGGGATGGAGGTATTCGTCGTGCTTCAGATAGGGGATTGCGCCCCTCACGCAGTCGTGAGCCGCCATGGTACCCGCGCCGGGCTTCAGCAGGCGGCTGAAGTCCAGGGCCTGGGAGGCCGTCAGCAGTTCAATGGCAATCACCTTCCGGGCGTTGTCCAGTATGGACAGTCCCTTGCGGGCAGAGTAGGCCCCCATGGACACATGGTCCTCCTGGTTGGCCGATGTGGGGATGGAGTCCACCGACGACGGATGAGCCAGGACTTTATTCTCCGATACCAGGGCCGCCGAAGTGTACTGAGCGATCATGAAGCCGCTGTTAAGGCCGCTGTTCTCCACCAGGAAGGGAGGCAGTCCCGAAAGGCTTCCGTCCACCAGTCTGGCCTGGCGCCTCTCTGATATGCTGGCAAGCTCCGCTACGGCTATGCCGAAGAAGTCCATGGCAAGGGCGAGGGGCTGGCCGTGGAAGTTGCCTCCGCTGATGGCCAGGCCGTCGTCTGGGAAGATAATGGGGTTGTCCGTGACGGAGTTGATCTCCGTCTCCAGAACCCTGCGGACGTAGGCCAGGGCGTCCCTGGTGGCGCCGTGAACCTGGGGAACGCACCGGAGGGAGTAGGCATCCTGAACTCTGCCGGACTTGTACTTTTCGAGGATTTCACTGCCCTCAATGAGCCTCCGGACGTTCCGGGCCACCCTTCCCTGGCCGTCATGAGGCCGCAGGACGTGAGTGCGCTCGTCAAAGGCGTAGGGAACGCCGTGAAGGGCCTCCAGAGAAAGGGCGGCGGCTATATCCGCCGTTTTGGCCAGCATTTCGGCGTCCAGAAGGGCCAAGACGGCCATGGCTCCCATGGAGGCGGTGCCGTTGTTGAGGGCGAGCCCCTCCTTGGCGCCCAGCTGCACGGGTTCGAGCCCGGCGGCCTTAAGGGCCTTTGCGGCGGACATAATGTCGCCCTTGTACTCCACCTCCCCGTGGCCGATAAGGGGAAGGGCAAGGTGGGAGAGAGGACAGAGGTCACCGCTTGCGCCCACCGATCCCTGGCAGGGCACCTGGGGGTGGATTCCAAGGTTAAGGAAGCTTACATACAGGTTAAGGACTTCAAGGCTTATGCCTGAATGGCCCCGAATGAGACTGTTGGTCCTGAGCAGCATCATGGCCCTGATTATATCCCCGGGGAAGGGGGCTCCCACGCCGCAGGCGTGACTTTTAAGCAGATTTTCCTGCAGCAGCCTTCTGTCCTTTTTTGAAATGCTTACTGAGGCCAGGTCCCCGAAGCCTGTGGTTATGCCGTATACTACGTCGTCTGAATTCTCCCACTCTCTCACTGCCTCTGAGGAGGCTTCCACCTTGCGGACGGCCTCTGCGTCAAGCTCAACCGACCATCCTTCCCGGGCCACCGCCATCACTTCCTCGAGGGTAAGAGAAAGACCGTCAAGCCGAACTGTTTTGCTTCCCTCTCCTGTCTTCAAGCTACCCGCTCCCCCTTCTTATAAACCTCGTCCACCGGAGAAACCCCGGCGTGATAGGCTATAATCGCCGGCGTCTCGCCGTCTAGAACCAGAAAGTCCGCCTGCTTGCCCCCCTCCAGGGTTCCGCAGACATCTCCCGCCCCGATGGAGCAGGCGCTGTTTTTAGTGGCGGCCGTAAGGGCTTCGTTCACCGTCAGCCCCATGGCCATGACTCCAAGCCCGAAGACAAAGGGCATGGACTCAGTAAAGGACGATCCCGGGTTGCAGTCGGTGGCCAGCGCTACCGGAACGCCCCGGTCGATCATGGCTCTAGCCCGGGCGTAGGGCTTCCTCAGGCTGTAGGCCGTGGCGGGCAACAGAATGGCGGTAACCCCCGCCGCCGCCATGGCGGAGAGACCCTCGTCGCTTGCGGCAAGAAGATGCTCCGCCGAGACGGCTCCCACTTTGGCCGCGAGCCCTGCTCCCCCTGTATCGTGCACTTCATCGGCATGGACCTTGAGGCCGAAGCCGAGCCTGCCCGCCTCCGTCAGAATGCGCTCCGTCTGGGCAAGGGAGAACACTCCCTCCTCGCAGAATACGTCGCAGAACCGGGCGATCCCCTGCTCCTTTGCCGCCGGAAGCATCTCCTTTACGATGAGGTCCGTAAATTCGTCGCCCCTGCCCTTGTACTCTTCTGGGACGGCATGGGCGCCCATGAAGGTGGGTATCACATCCAGGGGGCTCTCCCGGCCCACCCGCCGGATTACGGAGAGCATCCGCAGCTCCGTCTCCGTGTCCAGGCCGTAGCCGCTTTTGATCTCTACGGTGGTGGTACCCATGGACAGGGCAGAGAGGGCAAGGTACAGGGTGTTTTCGAAGAGCTCGTCGTCAGAGGCCTCTTTGACGGCCCTTACGGAGGATAGAATCCCGCCGCCCCTTTTAAGGATTTCAAGATAGGGCGTTCCCTCAAGGCGGAGGGAGAACTCCTCCTCCCTCCTGCGGGCGAAGCACATGTGGGTATGGGGATCCACGAAGCCGGGGATGACGCACCGGCCCCCGCAGTCGACCTCCTCGTCGAATTCCATGGCCAGGGCCTTCTTCTCCACTTCCTCCCGGGGGCCAACCTCCTCTATGAGGCCGTTCTTTATGATCATGGCCCCGTCGGAGAGAAAGCGAACCGCTCCCTGCTTCTCCCCTGAGGAGGGCGATGAGCCCTCGGGGGTGTAGATCCGGGCGTTATAAATAAATTTCGTTATCATTCATCCTCACCGCCCATCCCCAGCAGCTTGAGCTCCAGCACCTGGTCGGGGTCAAAATCCTTTACCTGAAGATAGTAGGCCGCGCTGTCCAGAATGGCCTGGGCGGGGATCATTCCGTAGATCTCCGTCTCCACCACTTCCACTCCCCAGCGCCGGGCCTCCATGCGGATAAGCTCAAGAACCCGGTAGAGGGCATTTTTCTGGTAGTCCACAATATTCATGCTGACCTGGGTCATGCCCCGTTCGGCCAGAGCCACTCCCATTCCCTTCACATGACAGAAGCCACCGCTTGAGGACCGGACGAAGGTCCCTATTTTTTTTGCTATCTCCTCGTCGGCGGTGTTCAGATTTACGTTGAAGGCGACTAGAAACTGCCTCGCCCCCACTACGGTAGCCCCCGCGGTGGGGTGAAGGGCGGGGCCTCCCACGTCGGGATGCCTGTCGGGATTTACGGATTCTGCCTTCAGAGTTTCGTACTGTCCCTTGCGGATAACCTCCAGCCGTTTGCGCTCGGGGCGCCTGGCGGAATCTTCATAGTAGTAGACAGGTACCCCCAGCTCGGTGGCGTAACGTTCGCCGAAGTCGTGAGAGAAGGTTATGCACTCCTCCATGGTGATTCCTCTGATGGGGGTGAAGGGTATGACGTCCACTGCCCCTATTCTGGGGTGGGCGCCCTGATGGACATTCATGTCAATGGCGTCTACTGCCGTCCTGGCCGCCTTCATCAGGGCGTCCGCCACTGCCTCCGGCTCTCCGGCAAGGCTGACCACAAGTCTGTTATGGTCAGAATCCGCCCGGTAATCCAGGAGGGTACATCCTCTTACTCCCTTGAAGTTTCCGGCGATGGCCTCTATGACGTCCTGCCTGCGGCCTTCGCTGAAATTGGGAACGCACTCTATAAGCTTTCCTGCCATGGGGAAAAAACCTCCTGCTCCATATGGTAAGTTTCTCCACGGCATTATAACATTGAATATTGTTCAAACTGAAGAGGTGGTCCGGAGGTCAGCTGGGGGTCTGGTAGAATTATCTGAAGGGAACTTATAAATTACGGGAAAGGGAGCTGTGACAATGGCAGAATACGAATTCGACGCCTGTTCCATAGGGACGGGAATCATGGGTTCCACATCATCTGCGGCCCTGGCCGCAGCAGGAAGGAAAGTAGCCCTGTGGGGGCGCAGCGAAGAAAGCATGGCCAGAGGCATGACGTCTGCGGGGAAGGCCCTTGCCGCCCTTGGAGAGAACGGCCTTTTAGACTGTTCCCCCGATGAGGCCCTGTCGAGAATAGTGCCTGTGGGCGATTTCGGCGAGGCGGTAGGAAGCGCCCCCTTCATCCTGGAGTCCGTATCGGAAAATCTGGAGATAAAGCACTCAATTCTCCTTGAGGCCGAGAAGTTCTGCAGATCCGGCGCGATTATGGGCAGCAACACCTCTGGCCTGCTGCCATCGGATATAGCGGCGCCCCTGAGGCAGCCAGAGCGGTTCGTGGTAACCCATTTCTGGAACCCCGCCCATCTGATGCCCCTGGTGGAGATATGCCCGGGAAGGGACACGGCGCCGGAAACAGTAGAGAAGGCTAAGGCTTTTCTGCTCGCCGCCGGCAAAAAGGCCGTGGTCCTCGCAAAGGAGGCCCACGGCTTTATCGTCAATCGTCTTCAGTTTGCTCTGCTGAGGGAGGCCGTCCACATTGTGGAGTCGGGCATCGCCTCCATGGAGGAGGTAGACGAGGCCATGAAGGCTAGTCTGGGCCGCCGCCTGGCCGACACCGGTCCCTTCGAGACGGCGGACCTGGGAGGGCTGGACGTCTTCTCCTCCATCGCCTCCTACCTTTTTGCAGACCTTTCAAATGCCTCCGAAGCCCCCGCCCTGCTAAGGGATAGAGCTGAAAAGGGACAGTTCGGCGCCAAGACAGGAGAAGGGCTCTACTCCTGGACTTCGGAGAAGAGAGCCTCGCTGGAGGGGAAACGGGCCGCCACCCTGATATCCTTCCTAAGGCGGGACAGGCAGGAATAGCTCCCGTAAGCGCCAGCTGGTCAGGAGACCTCTGAGGCAATAATCTCAAGGGTGTTGCCGTCAGGATCCTCCACATAGACGATCTTTTTGCCTTTGTTGCCCCCTGCCGGGATGGTCTTCACCTCGCCCGCGAAAACCGTCCCGGCCGCCCGCAGCCGCTCCTCAAGGGCGTCGAAATCCCTGGCTATGAAGCACACGTGGGCACTTCCCGTGTTGTTCGTGGAGGTGTCAATTTTGACCCCCTTGCCGCCCATATACTCCACAAGCTCGAAGGATGCGTTGGGCAGGGTGAAGTAGGCCACTTTCAGATGGGCTCCCTCTATTCCCGTCACCCCCTGGGAGTACTCTTCATCCCGCTCCCAGATCCCTTCCAGCTTCAGCCCAAGCAGGTCCCTGTAAAAGGGCACAGATCTTTCAAGATTGTCAACAGTAAAACTTGGATGATGCAGAGAGAGTATCATCATCTTCCCGCCTTTCTTCCGGCTTTATACTCGTACATTCTGAGATCCGCGTCTCCGATGGCGGCAACCAGATCATCACCGTCGTCGGGGAAGGAGGCGACGCCGTAATCCAGGACCACGGCGGCCTCCACGCCCGGGATCTTAAGCTCCGTCACCAGACTGTCCATCCTCTCCATAGCGCTCAGGGCCTGCTCTGCGCTTATGTCAGGAAGATAGATAAGAAATTCGTCCCCCCCAAACCGCCCTATTACGTCGCAGGTCCTCAGGTTTGAGTTCAGGAGAGCTGCCGTCTCCTTAAGCACCTCATCTCCTGCAAGATGGCCAAACCGGTCGTGTATGCTCTTGAAGTCCCCCAGATCCACCAGCACAACTGCGCCGATACCCCCTGTTCTTCGCAGCCTGGCGGTCTCCTCTTCCAGCCTCTGAAGGAGAAATCTGCGGTTCCATACCTGGGTAAGGGGATCAATAAGAGCCTCCCTGCGCCTCTCAGCGAGCATGTTGTTGAGCAGCCAGAAGGTAGCGCCGTGCTCGGCAATTATCTCAAGAAGATCCTTGTCTGAGGGGGATATTCCGCCTTCGCTGCTGACTGCCAGTGCGGCAAAGACCTCATTGCCAAAGGCAATGGGAACAGCCAGGGTACGGATAGGACTGCCCGGAGATTTCTCTGCGGCCCCTCCCCCGTCCAGGACTTCTGCAGCCGCTTCTCGCAGAGAGGTGAAGACCCTCTCCTCCCACTCCTGGCTCCCGGAGGGGAAGCCCTCCAGAAGAAGGATGGCCCCGGGAGAGGCGCCGTCAGGGACAAAGACTCCCGCCATGGAGTAGCCCAGCTCATCTCCGAGAATATCTGCAATTCTCCTGGAAAGCTTTATATTGACCCGCTCCACTGCCAGCTGCTGGACGACGCTGTGCAGGGATCTTAGCTGTTCTGCCTTGGTGTTCAGCTCCGTCCTTATCTCTACCTCCTCAAGGTGCAGGGCAAGATAAAAACCCACGAGGCCCAGGAGGTCCCGCTCTCTTACGGAAAAGGCGTAGGGCTCAGAGCTGTCCATCCCCAGCACTCCCCAAACCCTTCCCTTATATGTTATGGGCACCACCGCCATGGATTTTACCTCTTTCGCATGGGGCACGTAGAGGGGATCCAGGGACAGGTCTCCCGATACATAGGACTTCCCCGTGGACAGGACATGGCCTATGATGCCCTTTTTATTTGTGCCAAAGTCCGACTGGCCTGCACCGGCAGTCTCTCCCAGGCTGTCCAGAAGGATGTATTCATCCTCTTTGCCCGGCAGTGATATGCACAGGACAAAATTTCTGAAGGAGAGAATCACGGGCAGGGAGCCGTGAAGGGCTTCGTAGATCTGCCGGGGCGTATCCGCCTCGGCAAAGAGGGTGAAGAGATCCAGCAGCATTCCCTGATCGGAGGTCTGTTTTTCCAGCTCCTCCTTCTGGCTTTCAAGTGCGGCCGTGCCCTGTCTCAGGAGCTCCTCTGCCAGCTTCAGTCTCGATATATCGCTTATCAGGGCAAGAACCACATCCCTGTGGTCCGGGGGGTAGCTCTCCATAAGGGTCAGAAAGACGCTGCCCCAGAACTCGCTCCCGTCGGGGCGCAAAAATTTTACTTCTGATCTGAAGGATTCAGGATTCTCAAGAAGAGCTTTTTCAAGAATCGCTGCTCCCGGACACCCGGGAACAGCGAGGGCTGCAATCGTCCTCTGCTTTAGCCTCTCCTCTGACTGGCCGGCCATGGCCTCCCAGGCCTGATTGCAGGACAGGAATTTTCCAGCCCTGTCCAGGACGGCAATTCCCGAAGGGGCATTGTCAAATATGGCTCTGAAGGCAGCTTCCCTCTTCTCTGAAGCCTCTCTTTTCTGCTTTCCGGCGAACAGAAACACACCCGTCAGAACGAGGATCAGGAAAACGCCCGTCATAAGGTCTCTCTGAAGTTTCATAAAGGGCAGAATGCCCGCGTCGGCCTCCCCGTAGGAGGCCATAACCAGGGAGATACGGTCGGCCCCCGCCCTGAGAGAGTTCCAGGTAACAAGCAGCCGCCTGTCCTCTCCGTCGACGGAGAGGTTCAGGGCGTCCATCCCGGAGAGATTTCCTCCTGCCAGCCCGGCCATGGCCTTCACCTGGGGAAGATCTTCCCAGCCCGTTCTCCCGGTCCTTTCATGGGAGTCTCCATACCATACCGGACCTCCATCGTCATGAAAGACTGCCCCCATGCTCTCTCCATCTCTGGTAAGAAGGGACGCATACCTTGAGATTATGGAGGAAAGATCCACTACGGCGACAATTGCGCCAAGCAGCCCCTCTGGTACTTCCATTTTTTCTGCAAAAAGAAGAAAATGGCCGCCGGCGCCTGTACCATGGGTTCCGGAAAGCTTTGCCGCTTCTTCCAGGGGGACTTCTCCGGTCTTTACGGCTTCGGCAGCCGCGGACGCGAAGGGGAAGGCGCCCTTCGCCGCCCTCGTGGAGCGGAGACTGAAGACGGGCGGCGCTCCCCCGGCAAGAGGGCCGGGGATGAACCAGAACCCCAGTATATCCTGGCCTCTTTCAAGAGCTCTGTTCATAAGGCCAGAGATCTGCTCCTCGCCGACGGACCCTCCGGACAGACGCTGAGCGATGTCCCTGCGGAGACAGTCTGAGACAGATTTTACAGCAGTAAGACGATCTTCTGCTGCAAGTCTTACCAGGGTGACGATATGGAACTGCCTCCTGTTAATCTGCTGCTCATGCTTTTTCTCTGCCTGGCTGTCGATATGGAGGAGGACAGAGACAGTCGCAGCGGTGGCCAGGAGAACTCCGAACAAAGCTTTTCTGAAAGGAGTTAAACGCCTCCGGAGATCAGGCAAAAGGGTCTTAAATTTTATGCTTCTCAAGTACCTGTCCTCCTGATCATAAAGTATGAGACTTCATGATGCATTATAGCAAAAAAGATCCCTTTTTCGGGCAACAGTCTGCTCGTCAGCGTCCCTTGTGGCCTTATCTTCCCTCTGAGGGTAAAATAATAAAAATGAATGGGAGGGCCGCCGGCCCTTTTCAGGAGGACCTGTACATGAAAAAAAAATTTCTTGACGAGAATTTTCTTCTCGAATCGAAGGCTGCTCAGAAACTGTATCATGAATACGGAGCGGCCATGCCCATTTTTGACTACCACTGCCATATCCCCCCGTCAGACATCCTTGCGGACAGAAAGTTTGACAACCTCTCCCAAATCTGGCTTGAGGGGGATCACTACAAGTGGCGGGCCATGAGGGCCTGCGGTGAGGACGAAGATTTCATCACCGGCGCCGCCGCTGACGAGGAAAAATTTGCAGCCTGGGCCCGGACAGTCCCCCGGCTCGTCAGAAATCCCCTCTATCACTGGACCCATCTGGAGCTGAAGAGAGTCTTTGGAGTGGACGAGCTGCTGAATCCTGATACAGCAGCAGAGATCTACAATCACTGCAGCAGCCTTCTGAAGAGGGATGATTTCTCTGCCCGGTCCATCATCAGGAAGTTCAACGTGGAGGCCCTGTGCACCACCGACGACCCCTCCTCAGACCTGGAGGAGCACCGGAAAATAAAGGAGAGCGGCTTTGAGACGACGGTGGCTCCGGCATTCCGTCCCGACAAGGCCCTTGAGGCCGACCGGCCTGACAG
The DNA here is from genome assembly GCA_050946755.1 of Aminivibrio sp. Taxonomy (GTDB): domain Bacteria; phylum Synergistota; class Synergistia; order Synergistales; family Aminobacteriaceae; genus Aminivibrio. The sequence continues at coordinate 26,441 of JBMNVK010000005.1, forward strand.
GTTCAACCCCTGGCTGGACTGCCTGGCACAGATGGCTGACGTGAGAGTGGACTCCTACGGCAGGTTTATCGAGTGTCTGTGGAAGAGACACCAGTATTTTCACGACAACGGCTGCCGCCTCTCCGACTACGGCATAGAGACCTGCTGGTCGTCGGAGTGGACTTCGGAGGATCTTGACAGATACTTCAAGACTTTAAGGAAGGGCCGGCCCCTCTCGGGAGAGGCTCTTTCCGTATTCCGGTCCGCCACCCTCTATGAGCTGCTCTCCATGGACGGCTCCCAGGGCTGGGTACAGCAGCTTCATCTGGGAGCCCTTAGAAACGTGAACTCCCGGATGTTTGTCAGGCTAGGCCCGGACACAGGCTACGACGCCATGGGAGATTTCGGCCAGGGCACGGGGCTTGCCCGCCTCCTCGACAGGCTGGACCGGACAGGAAAACTGACCAAAACCATAGTTTACTCCCTTAACCCCAGGGACAATGACATGATCCCCTCTATCCTCGGATGCTTTCAGGACGGCTCCGCTCCCGGAAGAATGCAGATGGGATCCGCCTGGTGGTTTATGGACACCAGGGACGGCATGGAGCGTCAGATAGAGGCCCTGTCATCAGTGGGAGTGCTCTCCCTGTTTGTGGGAATGCTCACCGACTCCAGGAGCCTTCTGTCCTATCCCAGGCATGAATACTTCCGGCGAATCCTATGCAACGTCCTCGGCCGGGACGTGACAAAGGGCGAACTTCCGGAGGATTATCCCCTCCTGGGAGGAATTGTGCAGGATATCTGCTTCAACAACGCCAGGGAATATTTTCAGCTGCCCTCCACAAAATGAACAAGCTCTCCGGCAAGGGGGTCCGCCAGTCCCGGGAAAAAGCTGTCCACCATCTCCGGGACGCTCCTCCCCTTTAGCTGACCGTAATCGGGCAGATCAAGGGGGCCGCCGGGAAGATCTCTTACCGGCCCCTGGCCGTAGAGCCTGCACATGGCGGCAATGCAGCCTGCGAGGACCGGGGGCAGGCTGCTAAATTTGCGGAAATAATCCTCCAGCGTGGGCCGGAGCCTTGTATTGGATTTAGCCACAGAGTTCAGTGAAATATCCCGGAAGGCGTGCTCAAGGGCGGGATTTCTAAACCGTTCCAGCACGTCGTCCCCGTACTGGTGGGCATCCCTGTCTCCAGAGAAAGCCGGAACTATCTCCTCATGCACCAGAGATGCGAGCTCCGGAGCGAACCTCGCATCCTCCACAAAATCCTTTACATACTCCACGCCGGCGAGCAGGGCCACCGGAACGGATGCGGTATGGACACCGTTCAGAACCCTCACCTTTCTGTCCCTGTAGAAGGGAAGCTGGTCGCTGGTGACTACCACATCCAGACCTGCCTTGTCGAAGGGCAGAATATCGAGTATGGATCTGTCCCCCTGGATGACGAACAGATGGAACAGCTCTCCTGCCGTAATAAGCCTGTCCTCCCTGCCAAGGGTCCGGAAAATTTCTTTCGCCTCTTTGCCCGGAAAGCCCGTAACAATCCGGTCTACCAGCGTGTCATAAAAGTGACAGTCCTCCAGATAGCCGAAGTACTCCCCCGACAGGCCCCAGAGCCGGCCGTACTTAACCAGGCACTCTCTGAGGGTGGCGCCGTTATTCTCGATCAGCTCAAGGGGCAGTATATGAAGGGGGGGCAGCCCGGCCTTTGCCCGTCCGTCAAGGGCGGCCGCAAGCATGGAGGGGTAGTTGTGAGGCTCCTTTCTCTCCTCGAAAAAAATCCCGGCCTCCGTGGTGTTCGAGGCAACCACCTTCAGGTCGGGCGAAAGGGCCGCCTCCATCATCCGGTCAAAGCCTCCGGAGGCGAAGGGATTGGCGCCGCCCTTCACTACCCTAACGGGGTCAAGCACCTCCTCATAAACTCCCTCCCGGTACCCCCGCAGCAGTACGTGATACTCTCCCGCCGCTGCGATCTCCTCAACCCGCCCTTCCGGGATGGGCTGAACGAGAAAAACCCTCTGTCTTCCTCCCCCGGAGTTTTCGACCCTTTGGAGCATCCAGTCAAAGAAGGCCCTGATGAAGTTGCCTTCGCCAAATTGCAGTACTGTGCAGCTTCCCCCGCCCATTGTCCAAGCCCTCCTTCTAAAGAGTCACTCCGTCCTTGAAAATGCCAATTTCGCCGCAGAGATTCTTCTCGCCCCTGGTCTCCTGTCCCGAGGCCGTATCCGCCATAAGGGCAACGAGGGCTTTTGCAGCCTCAACCCTGTCGGCGCCCTCAAGAAGGGGGCCTGCATCGAAGTCGGTCCATGATTTCTTTCTATTGAAAAGGGCCGTGTTCGAGGATATTTTTAAAGTGGGAACCACCGTGGAATAGGGAGTCCCCCGCCCGGTGGTGAACAGGATTATCTGGGCCCCCCCCGCCGCCATGGCCGTGGAGGACACGAGATCGTTGCCTGGTCCGAAGATGACTGATACCCCCCGCCGGTCTGCCTGAGCGCCCATGGGAAGGACATCCGACACTGGAGAGGCGCCGCACTTCGTTACCGCCCCCAGGGATTTTTCCTCCAGGGTGGTAAGACCTCCTTCCTTGTTGCCCGGTGAAGGATTTTCGTAAACGGGCTGACCGTGGGCGTCAAAATAATCCCTGAACCACCTTATGGTAGCGGCAAAATTCCTGAATACATCCTCTTCTCCGATTCTGGAGGCTATTACGTCTTCGGCGCCGAACATCTCCGGGATCTCCGTGGCAACCACCCTGCCGCCCCAGCTGCACAGCATGTCCGCCGCCTCTCCCACCAGGGGATTGGCCGAAAGCCCGGAGTAGCCGTCGCTTCCTCCGCATTTTACCCCTACCGTTACGTCTGAAAGAGGGAAGGGCTTTCTCTCCCTGGGAGCTCCCTCTGCCAGTTCATCCAGAAGGGCATAGAGTTTTTCCTCATCATCCTCTTCCTCCTGGAGGGAGAAAAATCGTGCCTTTCCAAGATCGGACAGCCTGGCCTCCATGAAAATCCTCTGCAAATTTTCACACCCCAGGCCCGCCAGCACCACCCCGGCTGCACAGGGGTTTCTGGCCAGCCCTTCAAGCACGGCGGCGGTTCTGTCAAGATCATCACCGAGCTGGGAGCAGCCGTAAGGGTGGGCAAGAACACGGATGCGTCCGATCCAGGGGGGCAGGGAGTAGCTGCCGGCCAGGAATTTCAGGTAATCATTTATGCAGCCCACCAGAGGGATAATCCAGAGCTCGTTTCTTATGCCCGGAGGGCCCTGCTCTCTCTCGTAACCCATGAACATGGGAACCGGCGCTGAGGCTGCAGGAAAGGAGGGCGAAGCGCTTCGCCATTCCATATCCCACTCGGTGCTCAGGGACGACTCCACATTGTGGACATGGACCCACTCCCCTGCCATGATGTCTTTAGTCGCTCTGCCCATGGTGTGTCCATATTTTATTACCGGCTCTCCTTCGCTTATTGCCCTGAGGGCCGCCTTATGGCCCGGAGAGACGTCCTCCCTCAGTACGACTCCGGGGCCGGCAAGGCTCTGTCCAGCCTTTCCGCCCCCGGGGAGGGTTGCCACATTATCCATACTGTTAAGTACGATGCATCGCACTTCACCGATTATTTTTTCTTTCATCTCTTCCTCCTCTGCTCCCGCCGCTGAATTCTGCCACTCAGCGACGGAAGGGATCTTCAGGTGCTATCTCCTGTGAAGTTCTGTATCAAGCCCTCTGAAAAAGAAAATCACCAGCGGCAGACTGACCATAAAGGTAAGCACATCGGAGAGCGCCTGGGTTATCTGAACCCCCGTAAGCCCGATAAACCTTGGGAGTATGAGGATCAGGGGCAGAAAAAAGATTCCCTGCCGCGACATGGACAGCAGCGTTGCCGTCCACGATTTGCCGATGGACTGGAAGGTCATGTTGCACACCACCCCCAGGGGCACAAAGGGCATGGCCAGACTCATGGCCCTGAGGGCTGTGGTTCCGATCCTGATGACATCCTGGTCCGTCCTGATGAAGATTTTTATCAGGGAAGGGGCCGCCCAGAAAAAAACAACCGCTGAGACAAACATGGTGGAAGTAACCAGCTTCAGCGTAAAAAAGAAAGCTGCCTTGAGCCTGTCCAGCCTTCCAGCGCCGTAATTATAGCCCGCTACCGGCATGTAGCCCTGGCCTATCCCCAGATTTACGGCGAAGACAAACATAAAGAGCCTGCCTACTATGGACATGGCCGCTACCGCTGCGTCTCCGTAGACGGCGGCGTTCACGTTCAGGGCTATGGTGGCTATGCTAGCCAGGGCCTGCCTGATGAATGAAGGGAGACCGTGCTTTAGGGTGACCAGATATGTAAATATATTCCTGGAGATCAGGGCAGGCCGCAGACAGATTATCGTCTTTCCCCGCAAAAACCAGGACAGGAGGATGGCAAAGCTCACACACTGGCTTATGGCCGTGGCAATGGCCGCTCCTGCTATCCCCAGCTTGAAGACGAAAATGAAGATGGGGTCCAGGGCCAGATTGAGAAGACCTCCCGTCATCAGCCCCACCATGGCCAGCCTGGCCTTTCCCTCCGCCCGGAGGATGTTGTTCAGCAAAAAAGCCGAGGCCATGACCGGCGCTGCGTAGAGGATATAGCTTGCGTAGTCCCTGGCGTAGGGCAGGATGGTCTCTGTGGCGCCCAGGATCCTCATAAGGCCGTCTATGCAGAAGAGGCCTCCGGCCGCCAGAAGGGTGCCCAGGGCAACTGCGGCAAAAAGGCCGCTTATGGCCACCATGCAGGCATCATCATCCTTCTGAGCCCCGAGCAGCCTGGATATCTGGGTCCCCGTGCCCATGCCGATGGTAAACCCCACCGCCTGGATGATTGCCATCAGGGAGAAGACAATGCCCACCGCGCCGGAGGCGCTTGTGCCAAGCTTGGAGACAAAAAAGGTGTCTCCGACGTTATACACCGCAGTAACCAGCATGCTCAGAACGGTAGGTATCCCCAGAGAGATAATAAGTTTTCCTACAGGGGTGCCTATCATCTTTACATACTGGGCATTGTCCTTATCCATAGAGGCTTCCTTTCGGCCCGGCATCGCCCTCTCCCGTCCCTATCCATGCAGCCTGGCAATATCCAGGGCGATGAACGAGACGTTATGGGCGTGATCACATATTCTCTCGAGATTGCTGAGGATATCGATGAAGATGACTCCGGCGCTGGGTGTGCAGTCCCCGGTGTTCAGCCTTGCGATATGATTCTTTCTCAGCATTCTCTCCTGTCTGTCCACTTCCTCCTCGATCAAGTCCACTTCCCTTGCCTTTTCGGCATTTTCCTCGTTGAGGGATTCGAGGCTCAGCTCCACAGCTTTTTCCACCAGGTCGAACATCTCCCGGAACTCATCCCAGGCGACAGGGGAAAACTCCACTCCGTTGTCTACTTTATATTCAAAAAGCTCTATCAGGTTTGTGGCGTGGTCCCCTATCCTCTCAATGTCCCCTGTCCCATTTACGTAGGATCCCAGGACGGTGGAGAGGTCGCCGGAGAGTCCTTTCTGCCAGATCTCTGACGCATAGGCGCTGATCGCCCTGTTTATTTCATTTACTCCCCTCTCCGTCTGGGTCACTTCGTCCACCATGTTCTGATCATTCTCCACAAAGGCCCGCCTGACATCCCGGAGCATCCGCAAAGAGAGGACCCCCATATGGATGATCTCTTTTTTCACCGCGTCTACAGCTGCTGCAGGCGAGGCATCGACAAGCTTCATATCAAGATACATGGGGCCTGAGTGGGTGGGTTCGCCCCTGTCAGGCACAATGCGGCGGATAAGCCATACAAAGAGGGACGTAAAAGGAAGGAAGAGGGTCGTGTTTACCACGTTAAAAATGGTGTGGGCGTTTGCAAGCTGACGGCTGATATCCCCTGAGGTGGCAAGGATTGCTTTCATAAATAAAGGCAGGGCAGCCATAAAGATGCAGGCGCCGATAACGTTGAAGAGGACGTGGGCAGTGGCCGCCTGTTTCGCCGATCGGTTGGAGCCCATGGAGGCAATTACTGCCGTAATAGTAGTGCCTATGTTGTCGCCGAGGAGGATAGGTATGGCGGCTTCGATGGACAGCAGCCCCTGGGCGGCCATGGCCATGGTAAGGCCTATGGTGGCGGAGCTTGACTGAACCACCATGGTAACCCCCGTGCCCACCAGGACCCCCAGCAGAGGATTGGCTCCGAGCCCCATAAATAGGTCTTTTCTTCCGTGAAGAAAGCTCATGGCCGTCTCCATGGTCTGCATTCCCAGAAACAGCAGTCCGAATCCTACGAGTCCGTTTCCTATATACTTATGTTTCTTTTTCTTTCCAAAGACTACTAGAATTACCCCAATGCCCAGGATCGGAAGGGCCAGCTCCTTGATTTTGAAGGCCACCAGCTGGGCCGTTATGGTAGTGCCTATGTTGGCGCCCATAATGACCCCTACTGCCTGCTTCAGCGTCATGAGCCCCGCATGAACAAAGCTGACGGTCATTACAGTGGTGCCGCTGCTGCTCTGGATAAGCATCGCCACCAGGGCGCCTATGAATACGCCCCTGATGGGGGTTCTGGTGAGGGAACCTATAAGCTGACGGAGTCTGTCTCCCGCAAGAAACTGGAGCGCCTCGCTCATCAGCTTGATACCGAACAGAAACAGACCTACGCCTCCTAGAACCTGAAAAGCGTTGCTCCAACTCACAATCTCATCTCCTGCCCCTTTCCCGTTTTAAGTCCAAGGCAAACGGTTGCAATTTAGTATACACGATAAAGTTTAAGAGAACAACGGGCAGGAAAATTCAATCATTCGCCCTTAAGAAGGTTTTCCAGTTCATCGGGGGTAACGATCTCCTCTTCTTCGTCCGGCAAAAAATCCCTGTTTCGTTTTGCGATCTCCTCGGCAATGAGCTTTGCCTCTTCAAACTGGATTTTTTCTTTGTCCATGAGGGATCCTCCTTCCCCATCCCTTTCCGGCCTGGTCAGTACTCTCCATCCCTCATCGGCAGTCTTTTCATCCCGGGGCGTCAGGAAGAGACTGACCGCTTTTCCGGATCCGTTACCCGCCTTTTTCATGAATATCTTTACAGCTTCAAAGGGGAGCTCCGCGTCCGCCACTATCTGGGTGACCTCGTCCCCCAGGCGTGCCAGATAAGCCTCTTCCTTTCGCCTGGAAGTACTGGGCGTACGGGCCTCAATCCTGTACAGAAGAGTCTCTCCTCTTTTCTTTCTGCCCTGGCCGGCGGATACCCTGAATTCTGCCAATAAAATCCCCTCCCCCATCGCTTCAACAGTATCTTATCATGTTTTTCCCCGTCCGTTTTATGGTACCATGATGAATATAAAAAAGCCCGGCGCCGTCGGGCGGAAGGAGACTAACTCTGGAAAATTTCTCCTATTACCCGTGGCAGCTGGATGCCTGGCGGGCGATAAAAGGCAAAAATGCGGTGCTCTCAGCGCCCACCGGCTCAGGGAAAACTCTGGTTGCCTATCTGTGGGCCGGAATTCTGGACGAAAAGGGATTCCCCGTCTACCCCGGCGGAGGCAGAATTATCTTCACGGCGCCCATAAAAGCGCTGAGCAACGAGCGGTATCTGGACCTCCGGAAGATGGGCTTCGACGTAGGCATAGAGACAGGAGACTTCAAAAAGAACGAGAATGCAACCATAATCTGCTGCACTCAGGAGATTTATACCCTCAAGTATGCCGAGATCCCCGGGCAGAAGCTCATAGTGGACGAATTTCACTACATCTTTAACGACTCTGACCGGGCAAGGGCCTACATCGACGGCATAAGGGACACCAACAGGGATACGTCGATCCTGATCATGTCGGCGACCCTTGGCGGAGCTTCCTCCGTTTCCCGGTACCTCCGGGGCGTTACAGGCAGAACCTTCACCCTGTACGAAAACAACAAAAGAGAGACAGAGCTCATCTTCACCCCTAACAGCCCTGCTCTCTGCGACAATCTGAAGGACGCCCTTGTCTTCCTCTTCTCCCAGAAAGGGGCAAGAGAGCTGGCCTTCATGGCATCAAAGGCACGAAAAAAAATATCTCCCGTGGGAATAAACCGCCTCCGGGAGCTTGCTGAAATTCTGGAAGTGCCTAAAATTCAGCCCCCCCTGCTTTCAGGGGTGGGCATCTACCACGGCGGAATGCTTCCCAAGGAGAAGCTGCTCGTGGAGAGGGCCTTCCGGGAGCGCATCCTTGATGTGGTGTGCGGCACCAACGCACTGGCCCTTGGAGTAAACCTGCCCGCCCGCTATGCAGTCTTTGCCCAGCTGGTAAGCTATCATTCCGACCGCCCCATATCAAAGAACGAATTCTCCCAGATGGCCGGAAGAGCAGGCCGGAAGGGGCTTTTTGACCCCGGCTACGTTACCTGGCTCTATAAATCTCCCTTCGAGAAAAGGGGATTTTCCACGGGCGACGTCTTCCGGGATCTGGTCCGGGCCCGCCCCGAACCTGCATCGGTGACCCTTCGCCCCTCCTTCGGGAAGCTTCTAAGAAGGCACGTGCTTCTGGAGGATGAAGCGGAGTACATCGCCCACTATTCATGGCCCAGGGCAAGCCCCAAGGCGACAGGCCGGATCCTTCGCTCCGGGCTCAACAGAATTGACAGGGCAATAGGAAAGCTGGTGGCAGGCAAGGACAGGAGAAAATTCAGGAAGCTTCTGGCCACCCTCTGGTACGACGAGATGGATATTGAGGAGAACATCGAGATGGCATCCCTCTTCTTTGCAGAGGATGCGCCGGGGGCCATTATGGCGGCCCAGGTCATCCTGCCTTTCGGACGAAACTACCTCCAGGCGCTGCTGAAGGTAAAGCGGTACGCAAACCGTCTGCCCAGGGGCTACGGCTTCCGGTCCATGAGAGAGCTTAACGCCGCGGTGGACGATATAGACCCCACCGTCTACGGATTCGAGGAAAAAATAGGGGAGATGGAAAGCACCGGAACATTATAGACTCCGGAGAGAGGCAAGGTCGTAGTTTACTCCCTTGCCCATGTCGTCAAGGGAGCGGGTTATGTACAGGTCCTCACCGAGGGACAGGTCCACGATGGAAAGGCTTTCGGGGCGCCTTCCCTGTCGGTCCGCCGAGATGATCACCTGGGGGCGGAGGAGGTCTTTGTGCCTTACTCCTGCCACTATTCCCATTCTGCCGTCGGAGAGCTCCACCACTGTTCCCGGAGGGTAAAGCCCTACCGAAACAAGCAGAGCCCGCACGATGGCCCCGTCGAAGCTGCTGCCGGAGGACTCCAGTATCATCGATACGGCCTCCCTGCTTTTGATCGGGTCCTTGTAGACTCTTTTCGCCGTAAGGGCGTCGAACACGTCCGCCACGGCGGCTATCCGGGCCTGAAGGGATATTCTGTTGCCCCTGAGGCCGTCGGGGTAGCCGTCCCCCTCCCACCGCTCGTGGTGATTCCTGACGACGGACAGGATTCTGCCGTCCGTTACCCCTGAGGCCACCGCCGCCACCGTGCCGTGAATGGCTTGGTTTTTCATGACCTCAAACTCCTCGGCCGTCAGCTTTCCCGGCTTGTTGAGCACTTCGGGAGGAACCATGGCCTTGCCAAGATCGTGAAGGAGTCCCCCGAAGGTCATGGCTTTCACCAGCTCATCGTCGCCGGGGCGGAGGATCGAGGCGAGGTACCCCGACAGAAGGGCCACGTTCAGGGAATGTATGAAGGTGTATTCGTCGGAATCCTTTACCTTGCCGAGACACAGCAGAATCTGGGGCGACTTGACGATATCCTCGGCAAGCCTGTCCGCCTCCCGGGACAGAATATGTATTCCCTCTTTGGATTCGCCATGCTGGGAGATGACGGAGTAGACCTCGCTCACCTGGTCTATGGCCCTTCTGGCCAGACCGGGGTCGAGCATCCTTGTCCTCGGTTCGATGGCCCTCAGGACGGTTTCGTATTCCTCTTCTGAGAAGGCAGGGGAGATTTTGATCGGTCGGTACTCTGTGTTCCAGCGGCGAAGGGTTTTGA
>JBMNVK010000006.1:0-35624 GCA_050946755.1 Aminivibrio sp.
CGGGAGCCTTTCAGCAGGCTCTCTTTCCACTACTTTCACCGCTTCTCAGGGGCTTCTGCTTATGATGCCCAATATGTACAAGATTGCCGGAGAGATGCTTCCCGGCGTGTTCCACGTTACAGCACGGGCAGTCGCGGGCCACGCCCTCTCCATCTTTGGAGATCACAGCGACGTTATGGCCTGCCGGGGAACAGGATTTGCCATGCTTGCGGCGGGCAGCGTCCAGGAAGTAATGGACATGTCGGCGGTGTCTCATCTGGCCGCCATCAAGACCAGCATTCCCTTCCTCAACTTCTTCGACGGCTTCAGGACATCCCATGAGATTCAGAAGATAGACGTCCTGGAGTATGACGATCTCGCAAAGCTCGTGGATTACGAAGCCCTTGCGAGATTCAAGGCCCGGGCACTTAACCCCGAGCGTCCCTACCAGAAGGGAACCGCCCAGAATCCCGATATTTTCTTCCAGGCAAAAGAGGCTATAAACCGCTTCTATACCGATATTCCTGATGTAGTGGAAGCCTACATGCAGGAGATCAAAAAACTTACGGGCCGGGAGTATCACCCCTTCAGCTACTATGGCGCCCCCGATGCAGAGGAAGTCATAGTGGCCATGGGCTCAGTCTGCCAGACCATTGAGGAGACGGTGGACTACCTCAACGCCAAGGGCAGGAAGACCGGCGTGGTAAAAGTCCACCTCTACAGGCCCTTCTCGGAAAAATACTTCTTCGACGCGCTGCCCTCATCCGTCAAGCGCATCGCCGTGCTTGACAGATGCAAAGAGATCGGCGCCCTGGCCGATCCCCTTTATGAAGACGTCTGCACCCTGTTCAAGGGCAGAGAGAACAGCCCCGTTATCGTGGGCGGCAGATACGGCCTTGGCTCCAAGGACACCACGCCGACCCACATCAACTCCGTCTTCGAAAACCTCAGGGCATACAAACCAAGGGACAACTTCACCATCAGCATCACTGACGACGTCACCTTCACCTCCCTTCCCGTAAACGAAGAGATCACTGCCGCTCCGGAAGGAACCATAAGCTGCAAATTCTGGGGCCTTGGATCTGACGGCACAGTGGGAGCCAACCAGAACTCCATCACCATCATCGGAGACAAGACGGACATGTACGCTCAGGGGTACTTCTCCTACGACTCCAAGAAATCAGGGGGAATAACCGTATCCCACCTCCGCTTCGGCAAAACTCCCATAAAGTCCACCTACCTGATTGATACCGCAGACTTCATCGCATGCCACAAGCAGGAGTACGTCTATCTGTACGATGTGCTGGCCGGCCTCAAGGAAGGCGGATCATTCCTTCTCAACACTCAGTGGACTACTCTGGAGGACCTTGAAAAGCATCTTCCCGCCAGGATAAAAAGATATCTTGCGGGCAAAAACATCAACTTCTACGTCCTCAACGGCACCGACATCGCCGAGGAAATCGGACTGGGCAACAGAATAAACATGATAATGCAGTCCGCTTTCTTCAAGCTTGCAGACGTCATTCCCATGGACGATGCCGTCGAGTACATGAAGGAGGCCATCAAGACCACCTACGGCAGAAGAGGCGAAAAGATCGTCCAGATGAACTACAAGGCCGTGGATGCCGGGATCGAAGCCCTCAAAAAGATCGAAGTTCCCGCCGACTGGGCCAACGCAACCACCGACCCGGTTCTTCTGAGCGGCCTTCCCGATGAAATACCCCAGTTTGTCAGGGATGTCTGCATGCCCATCAATGCGCAGAAGGGCGACTCTCTGCCCGTAAGCGCTTTCCTCGGCAGAGAGGACGGCCACTTCCCCTCAGGCACCGCCGCCTTCGAGAAGCGGGGCGTTGCAGTAGCAGTGCCCGAGTGGGACGGCGTAAAGTGCATCCAGTGCAACCAGTGCTCCATGGTCTGTCCCCATGCCGCTATAAGACCCTTCCTGCTCAACGAGGAAGAGGCGGCAGCCGCACCGGAGGGATTCGGAGCAGTAGATACGAAGGGCAGAGAATTCCCCGAATACAAGTACAAGATACAGGTGGATGTGCTCGACTGCCTGGGCTGCGGCAACTGTGCCGACATCTGCCCCGTGAGCTGCCTGGAGATGAAGCCCATCGCCACCCAGGAAGGGGAAGTTCCCAACTGGAACTATGCCCTTACCGTTACAGACAAGTCCCACGAGACCAACAGGTTTACCGTCAAGGGAAGCCAGTTCTCCCAGCCACTCCTTGAGTTCTCAGGCGCCTGCGCCGGGTGCGGTGAGACTCCCTATGCCAAGCTGGTCACTCAGCTCTTTGGCGAAAGGATGATCGTGGCAAACGCAACGGGCTGTTCCTCCATATGGGGCGGCTCCGCTCCCAGCATGCCCTATACGGTCAACCAGAAGGGACAGGGGCCGGCCTGGGCCAACTCCCTGTTTGAGGACAACGCCGAGTACGGCTACGGAATGAAGCTCTCCCTGAATGTAACGGTGGGATACATTGCCGATGCCATGAAAGCCCTGCTTGAGATGGACATCCCCGCCGACATGAAAGAAGCTTTCACTGAATGGCTCGACTCCATGGACGACGGCGAGAAATCCAAGGTCGCCTCAGAAAAAGTCCTGGCAGTCCTCGACAGAGACATCGGTGAGGAAGGCAACAAGCTCCTCTGCGAGATCTCCTGCAGAAAGGACTATCTGGTCAAGAAATCCCTCTGGATCTTCGGCGGCGACGGCTGGGCCTACGACATTGGCTTCGGCGGCCTTGACCATGTACTTGCATCAGGCGAGGACGTAAACGTCCTTGTCATGGACACCGAAGTCTACTCCAATACGGGCGGCCAGTCCTCCAAGGCCACTCCCACTGCAGCCATAGCAAAGTTTGCCGCGGCAGGCAAGAGGGTCAAAAAGAAGGACCTCGGCCGGATCGCCATGACCTACGGCTATGTCTACGTAGCTCAGGTAGGCATGGGCGCCGACAAGAACCAGCTCATGAGAGCAATGAAAGAGGCGGAGGCCTACAAGGGCCCGTCCCTCATCATCGCCTACTCTCCCTGCATTGCCCACGGAATAAGCGCAGGAATGGGCAAGACTCAGGATCAGACAAAGAGAGCTGTGGAGGCAGGCTACTGGCACCTCTACAGGTACAACCCGGACCTTGCCCTTGAAGGAAAGAATCCTTTCATTCTTGACTCCAAGGAGCCCAAGGCCGATTTCAAGGAATTCCTGGACAGCGAAGTCCGTTACGCCTCTCTCAAAAACGAGTTCCCCGAGATTGCAGCGGAGCTCTTTGATAAGGCGGCAAAGGACGCCAGAGACAGGTACGAAATCTACAGAGCCCTAGCAGAGATGGGCAAGGAGCCTGTAAAGGCGGAAGCATAAGAACATATCTAAAGGACAGCCGGGCGCGGGCCCGGCTGTCCTGCCCTCATACGGTATACTAATCTGTAATTTTTACAGAGCTTGACAGGGTGTTATTTCGACTGTAATATATCCTTTGCAGAACGGGACGTAGCGCAGTCTGGCTAGCGTACCTGCATGGGGTGCAGGTGGTCGGAGGTTCGAATCCTCTCGTCCCGACCAGAAAAGACAAGCGGGGCTTTAAAGCCCCGCTTTTTTTATTTCGGAGGAAACAGAGTGAAGGAGACTGAGGTTTTCCGGCACAAAAAAAGCCTTGGCCAGAATTTTCTGGAGGACAGGACCATTCTGGAGAAAATAGTAAAAACAGCCGTCTCTGCCCCGGGCGATGTAATACTTGAAATCGGGGCAGGCAAAGGCGTTCTTTCAAAAGCGCTCCTGGCCGCCAGCTCCTCAATTCTCCATAGCGTGGAGATAGACAGAGATCTTCAGCCCTTCCTTGAGAGACTGAAGCGCCTTTACGAAGAGCGTTTCATCCTTCACTGGGCCGACGCCCTCAGGATGGACTTCAGAGAGCTCATACCCGCCCCCCGGAAGGTGATAGCCAATATCCCCTACTACATTACCACCCCCCTCTTATGGAGGCTTATGGAGGCCGCTACTGAGGTCAGATACCTGCTGGTGATGGTCCAGAAAGAGGCCGCTTCAAGAATCCTCTCACCGCCGGGCACAAAGGACAGAGGACCTCTGGGGGTAACGATAGGAGCCATGGGCGCCGGAAAAATTCTTTTCACAGTACCAAGGGGTGCATTCAGGCCTGCACCGGCTGTAGACTCCTGTCTCCTTGAAATCATTCTTGAAGGGGAAAGAAGGTCTCTCGCGGCAGACGAACAGTGGAGAGACATGCTCAGTGCGGGATTTGCCCAGAGGCGAAAAAAACTTATGGGAAATCTGGCCTCCGATTTTAAAGAAGTGCCCTGGAGGGAGCTTTTTGCAAAAGGGGGAATTGACGAAAATTCCCGGGCGGAAAACCTTACTACAGACGAGTGGGTTTTTCTCTTTGAGCAGGCAAAAAAAGAATGGCCTCCCCCCCGATCTCAGGGGAAGAGGCCACGGAAAAACTAAAAGTCCAGTCTATTCAACCTTATCCTTGAGAGCCTTTCCGGGCCTGAAAACAGGGACCTTCTTCGCAGGAATCTTGATGATTTTCTTGGGATCCTGAGGGTTCCTTCCTTCCCGAGCCGCTCTCTGCCTTACCTCAAAGGTTCCGAAACCAACGAGCTGTACTTTCTCGCCCTTGGCCAGGGAGTTTTCAATTGCCTCAAAAACCGCCCCGACAGCAGCACCTGAAGCCTTTTTGCTTAGCCCGGTTGCCTTAGCTACCTCTGTTACAAGTTCTGCCTTCGTCACTTTTTAAAACCTCCTCCAGATGAATTTGACTTCCCGTTCGATAAATCAAAAGCATTAAAAAAAAGAAGCAACCTTTTCGAAGACCATTATTACCAGTAAGTTCAGCTAAGGTCAAGCAATATCTTCATTTTTTGCTTTTTCCCCGCCAAAAAATGCGAATTGGCGTCCCTTCAAAGTCTCCCAGGGTCCTTAATTCGTTTTCTATATGATTTTGAAAGGACTTCTCTGCCAGGTCCGGAGCGTTCACGAAAAACACAAAAGTAGGCGGCCTGGTCCTGGTCTGGGTGCAGTAGAAGATTTTGAACGCCCGGCCCCTTCCATCCGTCGGCAGCCTGCTGAAGGCCAGGATATCCCTTATGAGCCTGTTGAGTATGGTCGTCCCTATTCTTCTCTGTCTGTTTTCAGAGACCTTCAGGATAGGGTCAGATATTTTTTGAAGCCCTCTTCCCGTAAGGGCCGATATGAAGAGGAGGGGCGCGTGGGAAATAAAGGGCATCTCCTCCCTCATTTTTTTGCGGAGAAGGTCTCCCTGTTCGTTTTTCCGGTCCAGCAGGTCCCATTTGTTGAGCACCAGGACAATGCCCTTGCCTCTTTCGATTATCTCCCCGGCAAGTTTTTTGTCCTGGTCAGTGTAGGGCTCCCGGGCATCCATGACAAGGAGGGCGATATCGCATCTGTCAATGGCCTGGATGGTCCTTACATAGGAGTAGTATTCTATGTCTCCTTCCATCCTGCTCTTTCGCCTTAGTCCTGCCGTATCGATCAGGCGGAAAAAAGCGCCATCCATCTCCACGACGGTATCCACTGTATCTCTTGTGGTACCGGGTATATCGCTGACCAGCGCCCTGTCCTCGCCTGCAATGCGGTTCATTATGCTGGACTTGCCTACGTTGGGCCTCCCCACTATGGCCACCCGGATTTCATCCGTATCTTCACCGGCCTCCTGTTCCTGGGGCAGTTTTTCCACAATAAGGTCTAGAAGGTCGTAAGTATTTCTTTTGTGTTCAGCGCTTACGCCGAGAATATCCTCAAATCCCAGGGAGTAGGCATCGTACACCCTGTCTTCATGCAATCCTTCATCTATCTTATTCACCGCCAGCAATACAGGCTTTCCGGATTTTCTCAACATGTCGGCCACATCCTCGTCCATCCAGGTTGGTCCCTCCTGGCCGTCTGTAACAAATATGACGAGGTCGCTCTCGTCCAGAGCGGCCTTGACTTGCTTTCTCATGCCTTTATAAAAGACGTCGTCGTCTCTTTCCACAAATCCACCCGTATCGACCAGATAAAACTTTCTTCCTTTCCACTCCACCTCTCCGTACAGCCTGTCTCTGGTAACTCCGGGCATGTCGTCCACTATGGCCTCCCTCCGGCCTATGAGTCTGTTGAAGAGGGACGACTTGCCTACGTTCGGTCTTCCTATTATCGATACAACTGCCATTTTCTGGTTCTCCTTCCAGAGTTGCTAGTCTATCCAGACGGTTATCTCCGGAAAACCGCTCCTGGAGTTTTTAATTGAAAAATAGGGGGCAAGGATTCTTCTGACCCTTGCCGGGGAGGGGGCTTCCACCCAGAAGGTCCCCGGGGGATCCCCGGGATCCAGGACGACTAGTCCCCCTTCCTCCAGTTCGGCCATTATACCCTCTTTTGTCCTTAGCTGAGAGAAGTTCACTTCGATAAGAAATGAGTAGGGAGGCAGTCCCAGCTCCTTTCTCTCTGCAAGCTCCTCCTCCCAGAATCTCTCCCAGCCCATCAAAAGCCCTCTCTGCCAGCCCGACCCCGGACGCCGGCTCTGAAGAAGCACCACCCGGGATTCCCCATGGCTGCCCCTCCAGCAGGATTCCCAGACCATGGAAAATGCGTTGAATTTCGCCTGAAAGGCAACGTTTCTGACCTCACTGTCCGCATCGATCCAGGCTGCAAATCCTACGTCTGCCCTGTCGCACAGTGCCAGAGCGGCTCGGGTGCCGAGGATAAGACCTCCCCCCTCAAGATTCTTTGTAACGATCCGAAGTTCTTTTTTGGTCCAGGATTTTGCGCCATCCCATACGAGAACAGGCCTGTCGTCGGAGACGGAGGCTCTGGCCACTGGATAGAGGGCCTCAAGGCCGGGACGCTTCCCCCTTAAAATTGCGCCCCTGCAGACGGGACAGCCCTCTGGAAGAGGAGAAATTTTTCCGCATGAAACGCACCGTAAAATTTTTTTCTTCTCCCACCAGGCCATTATGCGACTGCAGGACGGGCACATTACCGGGCTGCCGCAATCCTCACAGGCTACCTCTCCCGCATAGCCCTTTCTGTCCAGGAGCCAAAGGGCTACTCTTCCTGCAGATACGGCCTTTGCCGTCTCTCTGAACAGGGGGGCTGAAAGGGGCAGGGAGTCGGACACTCCCGGGTATTCCGGCAAGAAGCCCTGTCTCAGATCCACAAATTTCAAGGCTTCCCGGGAAGGTCTGCAGTTGCAGCGGGGAGCTCCCCTTACATAGACTTTGGAGGAGGGAATTCTGCCGGAGAGGGTCAGCCTGGCGCCTTCGATCGTCGCTCTCCTTCCTGCCACAGTTCTTATATTCAGGAAGGGGCGCATGTAGGTTCTGTAGGCTCCGCTGCTCTCTTCATCTACGATCACTGAGGCCACCCCGGGCAGGGGGGCAAAGGCGGCCCCCGGGGGGCCCACCACGCCTGTTGCCTTTCCCTGTCTTACGGCCAGCCATGCCTCCCTCAGTTTTTTCCCTCCGGTGGAAGGCCACAGCAGGGATTTCTCTTTTACAGGGGGCGGAAGGAGGTCAAAAAAAGCGGCCGCCAGAGACTGTTCAGGGAAGAGGGCCAGAAAAGGCTCCCCGGAGGCGATGGATTCTGCAAGTTTTTTCCATCTCCTGTCCGAGAAGCAGTCGTAGAGGAATATTTCCTCATACCGGCTCAAGTTTTTTTTTGCCGTTCCGGCGGGGAGCAGGCAGCCCTTAAAGGGTTCAGGAGAGGAAAGAATCGCAGGAGGGACGGCGACTTTCAGGACATCGCCGGCACTGCAGAGAAAGGTCTCGGCGGACCATTTTATGAGATCCAATCCTCTTTCAGTGATAAGAGGACCTTCATCTCCAGGAGATGCAGCTTTTCTTACTGTAAAATCCGCAGCTCCGGGAGATGTTTGGGAAAAGGAGTCCACAATTCCATATCTGAAACCTCTGCCTACAGGAGTTTTCAGCCGTCCGCCCCTGACCGGAGGACAGTGCAGTTCATAGGTGAGGAGGTTCCACCAGGGCCCCGGTATTATGACATCGCAGAACCACGGGGGGGTTTCGGTCTTTTCCGGGCTCATGGTTCTCTCAATATGCTTTTCCAGAGGCTGTCCGCCACTTCCTCCTTGTCTCCGGAAATTTCCCCGGCCCCTCCTTCCCGATCAAGGAGGGTAACAACATTGGTATCGGCACCGAAACCGGCATCAGCAGCTGTGATATCGTTGGCAACGATAAAGTCAAGATTTTTATTCTTCAGCTTGGCTGCGGCATTCTCCGTCAGATCATGGCTCTCTGCGGCAAAGCCGACCAGGATCTGTCCGGGGCGTTTGTTCTTGCCAAGAGCCGCGGCTATATCATCATTCTGTTCAAGCTCAATAGTCATGGTGTCCAGTTTTTCCCGCTTGATCTTGCGGCCGCTCAGGGCAGCCGCCCTGAAGTCGCCCACTGCGGCAGCCTTTACTATTACATCCATCTCACCTGAAACAGCCATAACCTCTTTTTTCATCTCCAGGGCAGAGACCACGGGCCTTACGGAAAAGCCTTCAAGGTTTGAAAATTCCGCAGGACCATGGACAAAGGTAATCCGGGCTCCCCGGTACCATGCCGTCCTTGCCATGGCATAGCCCATTTTGCCCGTGCTGGGGTTGCTTATGAACCGTACAGGGTCGAGGTATTCCCAGGTAGGACCAGCCGTCACCAGCACGTTTTTACCCTCCAGGGATTTAGAGGGGCATAGGGCCTTCCACAGCTCCTCCATTATGACCCCCACTCCCGGAAGCCTTCCTTTGCCCTCATATCCGCAGGCAAGGCTGCCTGTCTCGGGTTCGGCTACAGTTACCCCTCTTTTTTTCAGAATTTCGCAGTTTTCCTCCGTAGCCGGGTGGGCAAGCATGTGGACATTCATGGCAGGAAAAACTATCACCGGCGACTGCGCCGCTAGAACCAGGGAGCAGAGAAGCTCCCTGCCTGTTCCCCGGGCCAGATTCGACAGGGTCTCCGCCGTACAGGGGGCAACTACCACGGCATCCGCCCAGTCAGCAAGGGATATATGAGGAATCCTCCAGCCCATTTCATCGGAGAGAAAGTCCTCCTGCCTCCACACCCGCTTCCCCGCCAGGGTGGATAAGACCATGGGACTTACGAATCTTTCTCCGGCGGCGGTGAGAACCACTTCCACTTCACACCTGGCCTTAATGAGTCCCCGCAATATCTCCGGCGACTTGTAGGCGGAGATGCCGCCGGTTATGCCGAGGACTATTTTTCTTTTATTCTTCCACCAGGTCATGGCCGGACTCCGGTGAAGGGTCCTTATCCTCACCGCTATCTTCTCCCAGGATCTTCACAACCCCTTGGTCAAAGCTCTGAAGGGCGGTAGATATGAATTTTTCATTATCCTCATCGAGGGTCCGGCCCTTCTGCTCGCTCAGAGTCCTGGCCCAGGCCGCCACAGCAGCGGTGAGCTTATACTTGTTATCGATACCCAGTTTCTCAGCCAGTGAATCCATATCGTAAAAAATCATGATTTTCCTCTCCTGCAGTCTCTGTAGTCTTTGATTATTGCTGCCAGTTCCTCTGAGGCTCTGGTCAGATCGTCATTTATTATCACGTGATCATATTCGCCGGATTTTGTCATCTCCCGGCGGGCATTGTCAAGTCTTAGCTTCAGCGCCTTCTCCTCTTCAGTCCCTCTCCCTGCAAGTCGCCGCTCAAGCTCCTCAAGGGTAGGGGGGGAGATGAACAGCAGTACTGCCCCGGGCATTGCCCTCTTCACCTGGGCAGCTCCCTGCACATCTATCTCCAGAAGTATGTCCTCTCCTGCGGAAAGAGCTTTTTCCACGTCATCCCTAAGGGTTCCGTAGTAGTTCCCGTGGACAAGGGCGTGTTCAAGGAATCTGCCCTCCCTTAAAAGGGCCAGAAAATCCTCCTCTGTGATGAAGCGGTAGTGAACTCCATCTTTCTCGCCTGCTCTGGGGGTCCTTGTGGTGCAGGAGATGGAAAAAGAGATCTCCCTCATCTCCGGGAAGGCTTTTTCCCTCAGGGTACCCTTGCCGGCTCCGCTGGGGCCTGAAAGGACAAAGAGTCTGCCTTTTCGGGGTCTACTCATCCCCGTCCCCCTCTTCAAATCTGCCTGATATGGTCTCAGGCTGAATCGCCGACAGAATCACATGATTGCTGTCAGTCACAAGGATGGCCCTCGTCTTCCTGCCCTGGGTGGCGTCGATGAGTCTGTCGTCCTCCCGGGCCTCTTCCTTAAGCCTCTTGATAGGGGCGGAATTGGGGTGAATTATGGCCACTACTCTGTCTCCCGCCACCATGTTACCAAAGCCTATATGGACCAGTTTTGACGTCATCTTTCTCACTCCGCGTTCTGAATCTGCTCCCTCATTTTTTCCAGCGTGGACTTGCCCTCCACAACCATCCATCTCAGCTCGGCATCTGTAACCTTTGAACCAATGGTGTTGATTTCTCTGTTCATCTCCTGTATGAGGAAATCCAGCTTCCTCCCCTCCGAATCCCTGCCTGCAAGGATCGATCTGAACTGCGTGCAGTGACTTCTGGACCGGACGATCTCCTCTGAGACATCCCATTTGTCTGCCATTATGGCAATTTCCTGGGCAACTCTGTTTTCATCCGCTTCTGCCGTCACCTCTTCGAGCAGCTCAGTTACTCTGGCCCTGAGCTCTTCGAGGAGCTTTTGCTTCTTTCCGTCCCAGTAGCTTTCAATTGAATCCAGAAGAGCTTTAAAATCCTCCAGGTAGAGCTCAATAGCCTGTCCCAGGGCATCTCCTTCTTTCTGCCTCATCTCTGCCAGGCTTCGGGCGGCTCTTTCTGCAGTGGTTACCAGGGCGTCGCCCAGGTTATCCTCTATGGAGGCCCGGGCGGATGGAGTATCCAGAACCCCCGGCAGGGAGAGAAGGGACTGAATTGACGGTTTCTCGTCCCCGTTAAGCTCCTTTCCGAGGGAAACGAGCTGAGAGTAGTAGCTCCGGAGGACATCCCCATCTATTTCAGGGGATTTAAAGCCAGGAGCCCAGTTGATCTCTGCGTAAAGCCTTACTTTCCCTCTGCCCAGAGCTGACCTGAGGACGGAGCTGACTGCCGGCTCAAAGGAGGCAAGCTCCCTGGGCAGCCGGATGGAAAGATCCTGATATCTGTGATTGACCGAGGAGATCTCTACTGACAGGGTGCCCCATTCATAATCAGCTGTCTCTCTCGCAAAGCCGGTCATGCTGCGAATCATCTTATTCTATCCCCTTTTCAGCTGATCAAGTCAGCTCTCTGCACAAAGGCATCCATTGTCGCCAGAAGGGCCGGTATGCCTGTTTTTTTAAGGGCGCTGACGGAGACCACGGCCTCCCCTTCCTCCCTGAGCCTGTCCTCCAGGGCCTGACATCCGTCCGGCTCAAGGAGATCGCACTTGTTCAGGACAAACAGGCGGGGGATTTGCCCTCCGCCGATCTCTTCCACCGTTTTTTCCACCACTTCCCTGACCTCAACAAAGTCGGGAGCCGCCGCATCCAGCACGAAGACGAGAAAAGCAGAGGCAACTATCTCCTCCAGGGTCGTCCTGAATGCCGCCACCAAGCCCGGAGGGAGGTCTCTGATGAAGCCCACTGTGTCGGACAGCATTATATCCCTTCCCGAGGGGAGGGATACTTTTCTTATGAATGTATCAAGGGTGGAAAAAAGCCTGTTCTCGGCCACCAGGGAGTAATCGCCGCTAAGAACCCTCAGCAGTGAGGATTTTCCGCTGTTGGTGTATCCCACCAGGGAGACAACGGGGAAATTCATCTTTTTTCTGCGGCTGCGCTGCAGAGTTCTCTTTTTTTTCAGGAGTACAAGCTTCCTGTCGATGTCCCTGACCCGGCGCTCAAGCTTCCTTCTGTGCCGTTCGAATTCAGTCTCTCCCGGCCCCCTGGTGCCTATCCCTCCTCCCAGCCTTGACATCTGTGTACCCAGGCCTTTCAGATGAGGAATCTCGTATCTGCACAGGGCCAGCTCCACCTGCAGCTTTGCCTCGGAGGACCACGCCCGGAGTTCAAAAATTTTCATTATCACAAAGGGACGATCCCATACCTCTACGCCCAGGGAGGCATGGAGGTTGCTTTTCTGGCCCGGCGTTAAAGTGTCGTTGGAGACAAAGAGGTCTGCGCCTGCAGATTTGCAGAACAGGGCAAGCTCTTCCACTTTTCCGCTGCCGAAGAGCAGGGCCGGATCGGGTCTGGACCGCCTCTGTATCATAGATCCCACTGATTTAATGTTCAGATTGCCGAGCAGAAGCTCCAGTTCTTCAAGAAGAGTTGAAGGAGAAAAGGGCCGCCCGGGAAGGTCAAGGGCGGCAAGTACTGCCTTCCTCCCCGTCATTCTACCCAAGAAGATCCCGGGCCGGGGCTTCGAGGGCAGACAGCCTGCTGCTCATTTTCTCCAGCAGAAGCTCCCTCCCCTTTTTGCCCATCTCGGCATATTCGGAGCTTTCAATGGCCTCTCCGATGACTACGGACAGGCGAAGAGGTTTTACCATCTTTTTTCCAACGGGCATAGCCTCGAAGGTGCCGGCAACAAAGGCAGGCACCACAGGAGCTCCCGATTTCAGGGCTATCAGGGCAGCTCCTCCTTCCAGAGGCTGAAGCTTCCCGTCGGAAGACCGGCCTCCCTCAGGGAAGATAACTACATTCTCTCCCTCGGAAAGGACCTTGAGGAAGGCCCTTAATGTGGCTGCCGCACTCTGACTGTCCTGTTTAAGTACGGGCACAACTCCCAGCAGCTTGAGCACCGTCCCAAGGAAGAGGGGTTCGAAGAGTTCTGCCTTTGCAAGGAATCTGAGCCGGCCGGGGATCGCCACCCCAACTACGATGGGATCGAGGTGGCTGCAGTGATTTGCAATGAGGATGAAGTTGCCCTCAGGAAGGGGACTGAGCTGCCTTACAGTCAGACGATTGTAAATTTTAAGCAGGATGAAGAAAAACCATTTAGTAAGATAATAAAAAAAACCGTTGAACAGCTTCATAATCTGGTCTCCTTGTCCGCTTTCCTTACTATTGAAAGAATTTTTTCCGTTACCTGATCTATGGACAGGCCGTCCGTAGGGATTTCCACCGCATCGGCAGCCTTTTTCAGAGGAGCCGCCTCCCGGGAGCTGTCCGTCTCATCCCTCTGCCTGATCTGCTTTAGCACCTCGTCGTAGTCAGAGGCCTCATCTCTGTCAGAAAGCTCTTTGAAGCGCCGGCGGGCCCGTTCTTCAGCAGAGGCAGTAAGAAATATTTTCACGTCGGCCTCAGGGAATACCACCGTAGCCATGTCCCTTCCGTCCGCAACAATAGACCGCTTCATGGCCTGCTCTCTCTGAAGCCCAAGCAGCCGCTCTCTTACCATGGGAAGGGAGGCATAGGCTGAGACAATTCCGTCCACTTCAGGGGTGCGAATCTCATCTCCTATGTTCCTGCCCTCCAGCCAGACCCCTTTTTCATCAACTTCTATGGAGACACGGGAGAGGGCCTCAAAAAGCTCTTCCCTCTCCTCCGGCCCTATCCCCTGACGGTGGAGATAAAGAGCGATAGTCCTGTAAAGAGCCCCTGTGTCCAGATAGGAAAATCCGAGAGCGTCAGCAGATCTTCTGGCCACGGTGCTCTTCCCTGCACCGGCGGGGCCGTCGATGACTATGACAAGAGGCTTTTTGCTCATTGAAAGGCTTCTTCCATTTCAGAGAGCTCTGTTTCCGCCTGGGCCACAAAATCCACCAGTTCAGACATAAGCTCCTCATACTCCGTAATGCCCAGCCTCTCGAGGGTTTCGGGGTACAGATAGCTCTGCAGCCCGTCGGCGCCTATTCCCACTCCGAGCATAAGGCACAGGGCGTTGGCTACGTGAACCACGTCCACAAGGCTCTGGTATTGGGGCTCCTCCAGTGCATTGGGGGTGTGGTGGTGAGCAACGGCGTATCTGAAGGGCTCCGGAAGGCCCCATTTTTCCACCATCATAGCCCCTACCAGAGAGTGGTCGAAGCCAAGGACCTGCACTTCAGCATCTATAAAGGGAATATGCTGCTCCTCCACAAGCTTTACGATGATTCCGTATCCGAAGCGGACATAGTCGTTGAGGACTACTTTTCCTATATCGTGAAGAAGCCCTCCAACGTAAGCTTCCTCCGGAAGAGCCATCTTGGTTTTTTGCGAAATGTAGCGGGCGGAATATGCCACGGTCAGTGAGTGGCGCCACAGCGTCCCCCTGTCCAGGGCGTATCCGGTCAGGGATTTGTCCATGACGGAGTATACGGAGGCAGACAGGACGATGTTGCTTATATTTTTGTACCCGAGAAGGGCGATAGCCTCCGCAACGCTGGAGATCTCCCGGGAAATTCCGTAGGCCGCCGAATTGGCCAGCTTAAGGGTACGAATAACCAGTCCTTCGTCCCTGGAAAGGCTGGTGGCGACATCCTGGGCGCTGCTGTCCGGATCGTTCAGCTTGCGCATGGTATCCACAACAAACTGGGGAAAAGACTTTATCTCTTTTATCTTGTTCAGGATACGCGTCTTGATTAGTTCCCGTGATCGTTCGTCGATTCCTTCCATCTTCCGCCCTCCTTGAGATATCTAGACAGTTCCTCCCGACCTGATTGCTCTCCATAACTCTCTCCGGGACATCTCTGCAATCTTGCCTGAAGGGAGTTTGTTCAACTCCATTTTACCAATTCTTTTCCGAATTAGTACCTCCACCTCAAATCCAAGAGAACGGGCCATTCTGCGGATTTCCCTTTTGATTCCCTCTGCCAGAACAACAGAAACCCACCTTCCCGCAGGTTCATCCCCGGTGATAAGCACGCTGATGGGCTTGAGAATGCGCCCATCAAGGTCAATCCCTCTAAGCCATTGCCGCACTGCCTTTCGGTCAATCTCCCTGTCCAGAAGGACCTTGTATTCCCTGAGAACACCGCCGGAAGGATGAAGAATCTTTTGGGCCAGCTCTCCATCGTTGGTCAGGATGAGCAGTCCCTCAGACTCACGGTCCAGCCTCCCTACCGGAAACAGCCGGAGGGAGCTGAATGGCTCCGGAAGCAGCTCTGTGATGACGGCATCATAGGGATCCGACACGGAGCAGACATACCCCGCAGGCTTATTCATGACAAGGTAGACAAGCCTCTCAGGAAGGACTTCAGCTCCGTCCACTTCCACTCTGTTTTCGTCCGTTATGCGGTATCCGGGCATCAGGACGACTTTGCCATCCACCTTTACCCGGCCGGAGAAGATGATCTCCTCGACCTTTCTCCTGGCTCCCAGCCCACAGCTGGCGAGATATCTGTTCAGCCTTATGCCTTCATTCAATATATATCTGTCCTTCCTCCGTATCTGCCTTATTCAGTTACCCCCCGACACGGGGGCCAACTCCTGAAGCTCTTCCAGGGTGGGCAGCTCGGAGATTGCCGACAATCCGAATGTCTCGAGAAAGAGATCCGTAGTCCTGTACAGAAGAGGAGAACCGGTCCCCTTCTTTCTGCCTGCAATTCTAACCATCCCGTGGGACAGAAGGGTTTCAATGACCCGCTCACAGCGAACCCCCCTGATCTCCTCCACTTCGCTCCTGGTGGCCGGCTGATTGTAGGCAATTACAGCCAGGGTTTCAATCGCCGCCCTGCTCAGCCTGATCTTTTGGGTGAGAGCGGTGTCCCTGAAATCTGCCACGGTTTCGCTCACATCGTCGGTAGTGGTCATCCTCCATCCTCCTGCAACCTCCTGCAGGGCGAGGGCTGAACCGGTATTTTTAAGGAAACTGTCCAGGTTTTCAATCTCCTTTGCCACAACCGACGGCGGCAGGGAGAGAAATTCCGCAAGCTCTCCCGTAGAGACAGGAGAGGGAGATACAAATATGAGGGCCTGTATTTTTTTTGCTGTAAAGGTAATCTCAGTCAGCGCTGAGTATGAGCACATCTCCAAACAGAGCCTCCTGCACGATTTTTACAGCGCCCTTTCTGCAAAGCTCAAGAAGGGCAAGAAGGGTCACTACAAAGGACCCGACAGTATCTCCCCTCATGACAAGGGAGGAAAAAGAGATCTCAGAGACTGTCTCAAGAGCTCCTTTTATCTCAAGCATCTTCATATCTATCTGCTCCTCATCAGGGAGGGGCAGAGGCGCTCCGTCCAGCCCGTCTTCCCAGAAGCAGTCCGAACTTGTGCGGACTGTCCCGGTTCCTCGCCAGCTTTCCAGAAGATCCCACCAGATGGTGCACAATCCGTACAGATCTCCCAGATCCCAGGTCTGGGATTCTTCACTCCAAAGGGCGGGAGAAAACTTTCGGTCCTGACGCTCCTTTTTATCCTGAAGAAAGGATGCGGCCCTCCTGTAGGGTCTGTAGCGGGCGAGCTGCTCCTCAACGTCGGGCTCCGGGGCAGGCTGTTCGGGATCCTCCCCGTCGGCCTCCCGGCCCGCAGAACTGCCGGGGATGAGGGATTTTATCTTGGCCAGAATGAGGGATGCAGCCATGGCAAGGAACTCTGATACCACTGCCACTGAGACATGCCTCGTGTTTGCCAGATAGGCGCCGTAGATTTTTACCGCATGGCCCACAGAGATTCCTGCTGCCTCAAGCTCGCCATTTTCCACCAGGTAGCAGAGAAGATCAAAGGGGCCGGAAAAACCGCTAACCTCGGCCTGGAAATCGCTCAGGCCTGTCACGGTCAGTCCTTCCGCAGAAAGCCTATGGCGCTGCTAACCTCGTCCATGGTCAGCCGGGCGGCGGCCTCGGCCCTGAGAGCGCCGTCCCTGAGGATATCCCCGAGAAGACCGGGATTGCTTTCGTAAAAGGCCCTCTTCTCCCGGATTGGCGCGAGCACCCGCTCCACGTGAACTGCCAGCATCTTTTTGCAGTCAATGCAGCCAATGCCTGCCGTTTTGCAGCCTTCGTAGATCATTTTTTTCTCTTCTTCATCGTTATTGAACACTTTATGAAGATCCCATACGGGGCATTTTTCCGGATCACCGGGGTCGGTGCGCCTTTCCCTTGCGGGATCAGTTATCATGGTCCTCAGCTTTTCCCATACTTCTTCCCGGCTGTCAGCCATGTTTATGGAGTTGCCGTAGGATTTGCTCATCTTTCTGCCGTCCGTGCCGGGAACTTTGGGCGTGGGCGTCAGCAATATCTGGGGTTCTTTAAGGACATCGCCGAAGAACCCGTTAAACCTCCGGGCTATCTCCCTGGTTATCTCAAGATGAGCGCTCTGGTCCTCTCCTACAGGCACTATTCCCGCCTTGTAGAGCAGAATATCCGCCGCCATCAGAACAGGATACCCCAGAAAGGCATAGTTGCTCAGGTCCTTGTTCTGCATGTTGATGATCTGCTCTTTATAGGTGGGGCATCTGTAGAGCCATCCCAGGGGAGTTATCATTGAAAGAGCCAGATGCAGCTCAGCATGCTGGGGCACGTGAGACTGGACGAAGATGATGCACTTTTCCGGGTCCAGTCCCGCAGAGAGCCAGTCAATGAGGACCTCCCTGCAGTTTGACCCGAGCCTGGAACTGTCAGCGTAGTCGGACATGAGGGCATGCCAGTCCACCACACTGTAAAAGCATTCATGCTCTTCCTGCAGTTTGACCCAGTTGGTCAGAGCTCCTGCCAGGTGCCCTATGTGAAGCTGCCCCGTGGGCCTCATTCCGCTGAATACGCGCTGCTTCATTATTTGTTCCCCTCCGAAGGAGATTTGCCCCGAAAATACCGGCAAAAAACTCAATATATAATATCATTTTTCTGAGGTTCATCACAAGTCAGGACAATCAATCAAAGACCAGGGGGGAGGGAGTTTCTCCCCTGTGAATGAAGACCTCTTTTCCTGAGGCGCCTGACAGAACTTCTGCCAGCCCGTCAAGGGAGAAGGATTCTGCTTCACCATGATCGGCAACGAAAAGCTTGAGCCCTCTGTCCAGGGCTTCAAGCCTTTCGTGATATTTCAGATCCGACGTGAGATAGGCGTCAGCTCCTGACTCAAGAGCTTCCTGCCACAATCCGCCTCCGGAGCCTCCGCACAGGGCGAGCCGGCAGACGGGCCTTCCGGTGTCACCGTAAAATAGAAGCCTTGACAGATTGAGAGCCAGCTTTATTTTCTGCCCCAGATCCAGGACGCCTGAACAGGAAGGAAGCATTCCAACAGCTCCCAGTCCCCAGGCCCCTCTGTCGGACGGGGTGAGAACGGCAATTGAATTAAGTTCCAGGGCTTCTGCCATAAGGGCGTTTACTCCCATGGGGCTCGAATCCCAATTAGTGTGCATGGAGATCACCGCAATGTCATTCTTTACGGCAAAGGAGATAGCCTCTCCCACGCCGCAGGATACATCCACCCTCTTCAGGGGGGAGAAGATAAGAGGGTGATGGGTGATCAGAACTGAGCAGCCTTTTTCAAGGGCAAACTCCAGTGATTCAATGTCCGGATCAAGGGAGAGGGCTATTCCGGAGACCGGGCTTTCAGGGTCGCCCAGAAGAAGGCCCGAATTATCCCACTCCTCAGCCCAGCTGAAGGGCACCACTTCGTCAATTTTGCGGAGAAGTTCTTTTATCAGCATTGTCCTGGCTCCCCCTATAAAAAAACCGTTTCCCCGCAAGGAAACGGCTGTCTGCGTGGTGGGCCTACCTGGACTCGAACCAGGAACCTTCCGGTTATGAGCCGGTGGCTCTAGCCACTTGAGCTATAGGCCCTCAATCAACGACGACAATTATACGCCTCGACTCCCTAAAAAAGCAAGGTGCATGCCGTATTTCCAAAAAATGCGCCGATTCAGTCCTCTATATCTATGCAGGCAACGGGACAACTATCGGCAGCCTCCTGAGCACAGTCGCTGCCTTCCGGCTGAATCACCCTGGAGACCCCGGCATCATCGTCCATGGAAAAAACCTCAGGACAGATCTGAGCGCATACACCACACCCGATACATTCTTCTGTTCTAATCGATACACGCATGAGAGATGGGGACACCTCCTTCCGTCAGAGGGATTGTATATCAGAGGCCTGTTATCGTCAAACCCCTTCGCTTTCCGGCCGTATTCACTCCCAGAGGGAGACTTTGGGCTGCCTCTGATCCATGCCGTCAAGCTGAAGCAGGGCTTTATAGGAGCTTACGGCCTTATCCCTAGGATCGGAGGACACAAGGAAGATGCCCGTACCCGCAACCTCCGCCCCGAATTCCTTGGCCACGAGAAGCATCCCGGCAACTGTACTCCCGCCCCGCATGAAATCGTCCACGATGACAACCCGCTTGCCTCTTTCAAGCTGTTTGGTGCCCATGTACATTGCCCTTACCTCACCGTTCTTCGTGGGGTAGTGCACTGTCACTGCCGAACCATCGCTTGCCCTGTTCCTGAAACGGCACACAGCCAGGGGGATTCCCATGGAGTGGGCGGTGAAAAGGGCCAGGGGGATTCCCTTGACCTCCGAGGTCATGACCACATCAGGACGCATTTCGCTGAACATGGACGCCATAGCGTGTCCCAGCCTAAGGGCATAGTGGGGGTTAAAAAGTATATCGCTGTAGTACACAAGCCCGCCGGGAAGAAAGCGGTCCTCGCTGTTGAGAAGCCCTATAATCTCATTGAGAAGAGGCTCCTGGATTTCCGGCGCCATTTTGGGCAGGAAGGAGGCCCCTCCTGTCCTTCCCCTGTCAACGCTGATCCCACCCATTCCCTCTCTTTTAAAAGCCTGGTCGATTATGGATACATCATCGCTGATGACAGTCTTGGATACCAGAAAATCCTCTGCGAGAGATGTCAGGGAGAGCTGTTTCGAAGGACAGGTTAAAAACCTTGCAGCAGTCCTTATAAGGCGGTCCGTTCTTTGTCCTCTCATCTTCAAATCACTCCAGATAAAAAATTTTTCGCACCCGTTTCCATCCTGCCATTTTCCTGAAAAGGCCGCAGGAAGGCCTGTTCCTGAAGAACAGGGCAAAGCAGGCGCTTCCGCTTCCCGTAATTCCCCATGCCGACGACCCGTACCTCTCAAACACTTCAAAAAAGGCATTGTATTCAGGATGGGCTTCCAAGAGAAACGGTGCAAAGTCGTTAGGGAGGAGGCCGGCTTTTCTCCCTGCCCTAAAAGTTTCAATAAGCTCCTGAATTTCATCTTCTGCACGGGTGCTGCTCAGGGGGAATTTCCTCCTCCGCTCCTCCGACAGTAGTGAAAAGGCCTTTTTTGTAGATATATGCCAGTCCGGCACCGCCACTACAACGCTGGGGGAGCTGGGCGAACTGGCCAGAGGTGAGACTTTCTCCCCTCTTCCGCCAACAAGAGCCCACTTATCGCCGTCGGTTAAAAAAGGAATATCGGAGCCAAATTCAGAGGGATCAGGCGTCTTTTCTCCCGTGAAACGGCCTATCCAGCGAAGAAGAGCGGCTCCGTTTCCGCTTCCGCCTCCCATTCCGCTTCCTATGGGAATGTTCTTTACCAGACTTATGTGGAGAAAGGGGAGGTTAACCGTCTGCCTGGTTCGCCGGATAATTCTCTCCAGTATATTCTCGCCCCTGACCTCCTCCCCTGAGACGGTGAGGAGATCCCTGACATTATGACCATATTGAGGCGTAATTGTCAATGATTCCATGGCGGGAAGGCGAAAAAAAATCGACCTGATCTCATGAAAACCGTCAGGCCGTTTTCCTGTAACTCTCAGTGACAGGTTGAGTTTAGCGTCCGAGCGGACCAAAAACATTCCATCGTCACCTCTGTTTTCAACATTGATAAAAGCCCCGTCGCTTTTGGCGTCGGGGCTTTTATCCCAAAGTGATTGTAAGGGATCAGTTCCTGTTCCCAGAAAGAAGCTCCAGTTCAACCTCCCGGGTCAGAAGCTCCGCATAGCTGAAGGAAACCTTGCTGTCCTGAGATTCAACGTAAAGAGTAAATAGATTAGGATAGGTCTCAAGGATCACTCCCTGACGCTCCTCCACTTTGCGGCGACCTTTGGCTGTTCTGTAGCGGACTTTCAATCCCTTATAGAGCGCGATCTGTTCGCGGATAGAAGAAATTGTAGCCATGAGGGTCACTCCCAGCGTCATACTTGTTATAGAAATTTTACCATAAATATGAAAAAATATCAAATATCATGAGGGAGCTGTTGACGGCTCAAACCGCTCATAATGCCATGGATTCAGGCTCTTTTCCACAGGGTGCAGCGTCAGCTTCAGGAAGAAGTTACCGACGGAGGGAGCCTTGATGCCATGAGAACTCTTTTATCCCCTGCTCTTCTTGTATAGCCCTTTGCGTCCAGATATTCAAGAAGGGGAAGGATAAATTTTCTTGAACTCTCGGTTATATCCCTCACCCTGGCAATGGTGATTCCATCCTTCTCCTTCAGCAAAATTCCCAGCAGCTTATTTTCCACTTCAGAGGAGAGTATGTATTCTCCCGATACTACGGATACAAGTCCCGTATCCCTCATGCCTTTAAGAAGAGAGGAGAAGGTCTTTTCATCGAGACCTGACGCCTCCCTCGCCTCTGCAATCAGGGGGGGCTGAAAGCCTTTTTCTCTGCAGAAGGATAGGATCAGTGCCGACTGCCTCTCAAAGGCCTCGTCATCCCGGGGTTCAAAGCTGCTGAGCCGGATAAGGCCTTCATCAGTCTGCACTACTGATCCGCTGTCGGCAAGGGCTTCGAGAAAGGCCTTTGCCGTCCTCGGCTCAAAGGCCTTGAGGGCTGACAGGGCCGTCTCGTCTGCAGGGGCGCCCTGTTGGGACGGATAGGTTTCATGATATGAGTGAAGGAAGGACTCCACATTATCCGCCAGCCTTTTAAATCCCTCCGGTGAGAGAAGGAGTTTTCTATTGCCCTGAAGGAAGACCGCTTTCCCCTCCCGCTTCAGTTTTTCGGCAAGGCGGACAGTATCGGACGGAGTCTCCTGAATATATCGGGAGCCGTCGGAAAGATCCATCACGACAAAGGATTGGGTCAGGGCCAGAAGCCGCTCTTCCGGCCCGCCGGCTGTGGCCAGAGATCGGATTCTGTCGGCGACTACCTTCCTGGCCCTCTTTCCCCTGGGTTTTGCGCCGTAGGGAAAGAGTACCCTGCCCCCTCCGATTGTCACCAGGGGGCTGTACTGTCTGAGGATGAATCTCTGGTCCGCCAGACATGCGATCTCCTCCTCGGCAACTAACTGGGCAGGCCTGGTCTCGCCAGGGCGAAGAAGGGCGCTTTCCAGCAGGGCTACCCGGGCCACTGTGTCGGAGGTGCCTATGTGGAGACGAATTCTCTGCCAGTGACGAAGGGGACCGGGCGCGTTTTCAAGGAGGGACAGCTCGCATTCAAAGCTCCGGGTAGCTCCATAGATGCCCTTTGCGCAGAGGACATCGCCTCTGTGCAGATCCTCTGAGGAGATTCCCGAAACGCTCACTGCCACTCTCTGACCTGCCATAGCTGACTTGACGCCGGTTCCGTGGACCTGTACGCTCCGCACCCTCCCCTCCTTTCCGGAGGGAAGGACTGCCGCCTCCATTCCGGCGCCTATCTCACCCCTGTAGGCTGTGCCTGTGACAACTGCTCCAAAACCTGCCATGGGAAAAGATCTGTCGATGGGAAGGTAGAAGGGGCCTTTTCGGGGCCTGGGCTTGATTCTGTCCACCAGGCGGGAGAGGGCGGCCTTAAGGGCCGGAAGATTTTCTCCTGTCCTGGCAGAGACAGGTATCATCTCCTTCCCCTCAAGGAAGGATCCCTCAAGGAATTCCATCATATCCTCCAGGACCAGCTCCAGGAAGTCTTCCTCGACGGTGTCCGTCTTAGTCACGGCAATCAGACCGTCTTTTATCCCCAGGAGCCTGAGAATCTCAAGATGCTCCCTGGTCTGGGGCATGACTCCCTCATCCGCCGCTACCACAAGGAGAACGCCGTCCACTCCGGAGGCGCCCGCCACCATCTGGCGAATGAACTTTTCATGGCCGGGGACATCTACGATGCTCGCCACTCTGCCGTCATCCAGAGCCAGGGGGGCGAAGCCCAGTTCGATAGTAATTCCCCGCTTTTTTTCCTCGCCGAGCCTGTCGCAATCATGGCCCGTAAGGGCCTTCACCAAGGTGGTCTTTCCGTGATCGATATGGCCTGCCGTACCAAGGATCAGGGATATCTCCCGGGGCTCCATCGCCTACTCCTCCCCCGCGACTTCCGAAAAAGCGTCGCATATGATTTTATCGTCTCCCGGAAGAAGAGTCCGGACATGGATATGCACTGCGTTATCCCTGGCGCCGGCAATCACGGGAAGGGGACGATTTCTCAGATCAGCGAGAAGAGCTCCTGCGCTCCTGCCCTCAGGGGGCACTACGGATACCGCCCAGCCGTGCAGCACCTCTCCGGGAAATGCCCCCCCTCCCACCGCATCTTCTGACTCCACTAAGGACACAGCTTCGGGAGGCAGGATTTTTTTCAGCTTCGCAGCAAGCCTTACAGCTTTTTTTCTAAGACCGTCCCTTGTCTCTCCCAGCATGGCCAGGGTTGGTATTTCTCCGCTTCTGCCCGAAAGATAGAGCCGCAGGGTCGCCTCAAAAGCTGCGAGGGTCATTTTATCCACCCTGAGAGCCCTGAGCAGAGGATAGCTCCTCAAACGATCCACGAGCTCCCTCCTTCCTGCCAGAACGCCTATCTGGGGACCCCCCAGCATCTTATCGCCGGAGAAGGTCACCAGATCCACTCCCTCTGCTAGACAGCGGGCCACGGTAGGTTCTCCCCGGAGACCTATGGAGTCAAGGTCAGCGAGGGCTCCGCTCCCCAGGTCCTCAAGAAGGAGCAGCCCCTTCTCCCGGGCAAGACCGGCCAGCTCTCCTCTTGAGACAGACGCGGTAAAGCCCTCCATCCGGAAATTGGACGGATGGACCTTAAGGAGGGCGGCTGTGCTTTCAGTGATCCCGTTCCGGTAATCCTTCAGATGAGTCCTGTTGGTGGCCCCCACTTCCACAAGGCAAGCCCCGGAAAACTCCATAATATCCGGTATCCTGAAAGAGCCTCCGATCTCCACCAGCTCTCCCCGGGAGACTATCACCTCTCTGCCCGGACACAGGCCGGCAAGCATCAGAAGCACCGCCCCTGCATTGTTGTTGACCACAAGGGCTGCCTCCGCTCCTGCAGCCTCTTTTACAAGCCATTCTACATGATCGCTCCTGTGCCCCCTGGCACCTCCGGCGAGATCGTACTCCAGGGTGCTGTATCTGCCCGCCGCTTCCGCAACTGCCGTCAGGGCGCTTTTAGAAAGACAGGACCTGCCCAGGTTAGTATGGATGACCACCCCGGTGCCGTTTACCACTGGCCGCAGGGAGCCCAGGGCCCACTCCTCAAGGACGGGCAGGGCAATGCGGAAGACCGAATCTGCGGAGGGTTCAGCGTCCTCTCCCGCCAGAATCCTCCTTCTCAGCACGGCAACTGCATCGCCAAGGACTTTTTTTACCGTCTCCCTGCCCAGAGCCCTGTTGAAAGGCTCCGTCCGGGCCATATCCAGCAGCACGTCCATGGCGGGGATGGATCGGAGTCTGTTTTTTTCTGCTGAGCTTGCCGTCATATCTCAAATACCACCCCTGTCGGGAGATTTTTATTGCCGGGATTACTTTGATCCGCAGTATCTAAAATGAAAAGGGCAGAATTTTGCCCTCTTCTTTATTCTACCCTATAATACAGACCTTACAGCACCTAAAATATTGCATCAGGAGGGTTACGATGATTTCTATAGATGCCAGGGGCAGAAACTGCCCTCAACCGGTGATGATGACCAGAGCCGGCGTAGATGCAGGGGAAAAGGAGATAGAGGTCCTTTTGGACAATCCTGTCGCCGCGTCCAACGTGCAGCGGTTTCTGGAAAAAAACGGCTACCACATCAGGATGATGGATGAGGAAGGCGTCATTACCGTCAGAGGGATCAAGGAACAAGGGAAAGAAAAGGAGCGAAAAGAAGAGGTTAAGCCCGCTCCGTTGCAGGAAGATGCTCCTTCTGCCCACCGGTCCCAGGGAGGGACGGCCCTCATGCTTGGAAGCGCCACCATCGGCGGAGAGGATGCTCTTCTGGGGGAGATCCTGGCCAAAAGCTTTCTTGGAACTCTTGCCGAACTTACCGATCCCCCCGGAGTTTTAGCCCTGATGAACGAAGGGGTAAAGCTTGCCCTGAACAACACGTCTTCCTGCGAGCATATGCTGACCCTTGAAAAGAAGGGCGTAAAAATACTGGTCTGCGGTACCTGCACAAATCATTTCGGAATTACGGCAGACATAGGGGTGGGAGTAATATCCAACATGTTTGAGATTACGGAGGCCCTCCTCAGCGCAGACAAGACCATCGTCCTATAATACCTTATGCGGATAAGTCTCTCCTGAACCTTTCAGATTATGGCGCTCCAGATCCGGTTTGCCACCCTCATTCCTTTTTGGGTGAGGGAGAGGCTCTCGTCCCCCTCCCTGTAGCAGTCGGAGGGGGATGTCTGCCTTACCGTCTCAAGAATTTCTCCGAGGGCATCAGGCCCGAACATCCTTAAAAACTCCCCGTACTGAATGCCCTCTCTCGTCCTGAGCATTAGCACCGCCGCCTCCCTGGCCGCCGATATGCCCTCTAGCCGCTCCACCTCTGCAACAACCCCTCTCTCCTCTCTGGCCCCCGCCTCATAGCGGAGGAGATCTGACTCGTTGCTGTACCGGATGCCGCCCACAAATCCCCACGCCCCCGCCCCGAGGCCCAGGACGGGGCTCCTGTTCCAGTAGGCGCCGTTATGGCGGCTTCGGCAGCCGGGAAGGGAAAAGCTGGCTATCTCGTACTGAATGAAGTCTTTTTGAGGAAGATACCACTGGCTCCAGCGGTACAGGGGATATCCGTCAGCAAGGCCGCCGGGGGGAGAGGCGCTCCAGTGGCACCCCTCTTCGATGGCCAGTTGGTAGAGGGACAGATGATCAACGTTCAGGCTCAGTGCTTTTTTTACCGACGATGCCCAGGAGCGAAGGGTCTGTCCCTGCAGGCCGAACATGAGATCGGCACTGACCGAAAATCCGCTGTCCACCGCCATAAGAACAGCTTTTTGTGCCCTTTGTCCGTCGTGAGGCCTTCCGAGGAAGGTCAGCTCTTCGTCATTGAAGCTCTGAACTCCTATGCTCGCCCTGGTTACGCCCCCATCCCGCCAGACCCGGCAGTGATCCTGAGTAAGAGACTCAGGGTTTGCCTCGGCGGTGATCTCGGCTTCTTCTGAAATATTAAGGGCGCCCCTCATAAAGGAGAGAAGGTCATCCCATTGCCCCGGGGACAGCAGGGTGGGAGTGCCGCCGCCGAAGTAGAGGGTATCCGCCCCTGCCTCCTGCCGGAGCAGACGGCTGTAAAACAGGACTTCCCTCTTCAGGCCCTCCAGATAGCTCGCTACAGAGGCCCGCTCCGCCGGGACGCTTAAAAAAGAGCAGTAGGGACACTTGCGGAGACAAAAGGGCAGATGGACATAAACAGAATAGGGGCCCCTGAGCTCCGCAAAATAAGATTTTAACTCCTCCCGCAAAGTCCCTTCAGTTTTCATCCTCTTCTGACTGAAGAAAGGCCAGAAATGCCTCCTGGGGTATGGATACCCTTCCGATCTGTTTCATCCGCCGTTTGCCTTCCTTTTGCTTCTCAAGAAGCTTTCTCTTTCTGGAGATGTCACCCCCGTAGCACTTAGCCAGCACGTCCTTGCGGAGGGCCCTCACATTTTGCCTTACGATGACTTTTTTGCCGATGGAGGCCTGGATGGGGACCTCAAAAAGCTGGCTTGGTATGAGCTCCTTGAGCTTTCTGACCGCAGCCTGGCCCCTGTGGTACGCAGCATCCCTGTGGCATATGAAGGAGAAGGCGTCCGCCGCCTCTCCGCTGACCAGCACATCGACCCTCACCAGATCCGCAGGCTTGAGGCCCATATATTCGTAGTCGAGGGAGGCATAGCCTCTGGTCTGAGACTTCAGCCTGTCGTGGAAATCGATGATAAACTCCGCCAGGGGCAGCTCGTAAACTACCCTTACCCTGTCAGGGGCAAGGTAGTCCATGGAGACATAGACTCCTCTTCTGTCCTGGCACAGCTGCATTACCTTGCCCACATACTCCGAGGGAACAAAGAGGGATATTTTAATCACCGGCTCGCTGACTTCCTGGATTTCACCTGCCTCAGGGAAATCGGAGGGCCTGTGGGCCTCTATCACTTCGCCCTCCTTTGTCAAAACCTCGTAGATAACGTTGGGAGCTGTGGCCACCAGCTCCACGCCAAACTCCCTCCTCAGGCGCTCTTTAGAGACGTCCATATGAAGCAGCCCCAGAAAGCCGCACCTGAACCCGAAGCCCAGGGCTACGGAGGTCTCGGGCTCAAAATCTATGGACGAGTCGTTGAGGGTCAGCTTTTCAAGGGCATCCCTGAGCTGAGGATATTCGTCCCGTTCCACCGGATAAAATCCGCAGAATACCACGGGCTTAACTTTTCGGTAACCGGGAAGAGGCGCATCCGCAGGCCTGGCGTTGTCAGTAATGGTATCTCCCGAGCCCGCCTCCGCCACCGTCTTTATATTTGAGACCATATAGCCTACTTCCCCCGGCCCCAGCTCTTCACAAGGCTCAAAGCCGGGACGGAATACTCCCACCTCTTCCACAGGAAACACTCCTCCTGTAGCCATAAAACGAATGGTCTGTCCGGGACGGATGGTTCCGTTTACCACCCGGATGTAGCATATTACGCCCTTGTAGTTGTCGTACACCGAGTCGAAAATCATTGCCTGGAGAGGGGCGTCCCTGTCGCCCCCGGGAGGCGGAATCTTTTCCACTACCTGCTCCAGGATCTCTGATATCCCCTTGCCCTCCTTTGCGCTTGCCAGGACAATCTGGTCGCAGTCCAGCCCCACCACGTCTTCAATCTCTTTAATTACATAGTCAGGCCTGGATGAGGGAAGGTCTATCTTGTTGATGACAGGAATAATTTCAAGCCCCTGGTCCACAGCCATATAGGCGTTTGCCAAAGTCTGGGCCTCCACCCCCTGGGTGGCATCCACCACCAGAAGGGCTCCCTCGCAGGCAGCCAGAGAACGGGAAACTTCGTAGCCAAAGTCAACGTGACCGGGAGTATCGATCAGGTTCAGGATATAGTCCTTTCCGTCTTTGCCGTTGTATTCCATCCTTACGGGAACCAGCTTGATGGTGATGCCCCGCTCCCGTTCAAGCTCAAGGGAGTCGAGAATCTGCTGTTTCATATCCCTCGTCCCTATAGTGCTGGTGCTCTCCAAAAGCCGGTCGGCCATGGTGGATTTGCCATGGTCGATATGGGCGATAATGCAGAAGTTGCGTATTCTTTCTTGGCGGTTCATTGATTTCTCCTTCCTAAACAGCCGCAGGTTGCCTGATTATTATGAGGCAGCCCCCTAAAGCGGGGTGCTATTATGCATAAAAAGATTACCAATAGATTATAACCGAGAGGAACCGGGAAATATACGGGTACTGACAAACTATTCCCGGGACTTTGGCTGTACCATTTACGTTGACATTTTTTTGGATTTAATAAATAATGTCAGCATAACCTTCCGGAGGTGCACTCATGGAAAAAAAAGAATTCCTGTACGAGGGCAAAGCAAAAAAAATATGGACGACTGACGACCCCTCCGCCTACGTGGTGGAGTATAAAAACAGCCTGACCGCCTTCAACGCTGCAAAGAAGGACTCCATCGAGGGAAAGGGCAGGCTTAATAATCTGATAAGCTCCGCCCTCTTCGAGCATCTGAGTAAAAAAGGAATTCCCAGCCACTTTATCCGCAGACTTGACGACCTGCATCAGCTGGTGCGGGCAGTAAAAATTGTACCCATCGAGGTAGTGGTCAGAAACATCACCACAGGCAGCCTGTGCAAGCGTCTCGGCGTGGAGGAGGGGATCACCCTTCCCAGGCCTCTTGTGGAGCTCTGCCTGAAGGACGACGCCCTGGGGGATCCTCTTATAACGGAGGACCACGCCCTGCTCTTCGGCTGGACCACCCAGGAGCAGCTTAATAAAATAAAGGAAATAACCCTTAAGGTCAATTCCCTTCTATCAGAATACTTTATGGCCCTGGGGATTGTCCTGGTGGACTTCAAGCTTGAATTCGGAACGGACAGTGAGGGCAACATCCTGCTGGCTGACGAGATCTCTCCAGATACCTGCCGCTTATGGGACAGGGACACAAAAGACCGCCTGGACAAGGACCGCTTCAGAAAAGATCTGGGCAACGTCCTGGACGCCTACGAAGAGATCTGGAGAAGGATTTCGAAGACCCTTTGAGCAGGGGAAGCCGGCGGGCACTTGCTGCGGGCAGGCACAAGCATAGATAAAGGACGATCAAATATATAAAAGGGAGGCTTTCCCCATGGATTTAAGCAAATACGGCCTTAGGCAGGAGGAATTTCTGGCTGCAGAGGCCGCCCTGGGAAGGGAACCTAACGAATGCGAACTGAGGATTCTGGGGGTCATGTGGTCGGAGCACTGCAGCTACAAGTCTACCAGACATCTTCTGAAGCTTTTCCCCTCAACGGGGCCCAAAGTAGTGCTGGGCCCCGGCGAAAATGCAGGAATCGTTGATCTGGGCGAAGGCCTTGGCGGCGCCTTCAAGGCGGAAAGCCACAATCATCCGTCGGCTGTGGAGCCCTATCATGGCGCTGCCACAGGCGTGGGGGGCATTATCCGCGATATTCTTGCCCTAGGAGCCAGGCCTGTTGCGGCCATGGACGCAATCTTTCTGGGAAGCCCGGGCCACCCGAGGACCGACTTTCTCTCCTCAGGCATAGTAAAGGGCATCGCCGATTATGCCAGCCAGGTGGGAGTGCCGGCGGTGGGAGGAAAGACCGTATACGACCACCGGTACAACGAAAATCCCCTGGTCAACGCCTTCTGTCTTGGCACCGTAGACCTGGACAAGGTAATCAGTTCAAAAACGGCCCTCCCGGGGCAGCTGGTGGCTGTACTCGGCTCAAAGACAGGCAGAGAAGGCATCGCCGGGGCGGCCTTTGCCTCTGTGGAACTCGCAGATGATGCAGCAAGCACTGTAACATCCATTCAGACGGGGGATCCCCTGCTGGAAAAAAGGCTCATCGGCGCCTGCCTTGAGCTGAACGAACGCAGCCTGATCGTAAGCATGCAGGATATGGGCGCCGCAGGCATAACCTCCTCCTCCAGCGAGGTGGCCGCCAAGAGCGGCGTGGGAATGAAGCTCCACTTTGAAAAGCCCCCCCTCAAGGAAGAGGATATGGAGGCATGGGAGATCGCCCTCTCCGAGACTCAGGAGAGGATGCTGCTGATAATTGAACCCCAAAAGCTCGATGAAGTAGCCGCCGTGGCCAAAAAATGGGATCTTCCCTGGGCCGTCATCGGTGAGACTACTGCAGAGAAGGAGTACTCCATTTTCTTCCGGGGCGAACTAGCCGCCTCCCTGCCCGCTGAGCTTATCGCCGACGGATGCCCGCCGCTTCTGTGGCCTTCGGCAAAACCCGACGGGTTTGAGGACCGCTGGAACTTCGATCTCGACTCTCTGCCCCTTCCGAAGGACTGGAACGAAGCCGTAGCCTCCCTCATGAAGCTGCCGTCCCTGGCGCCCAAAGCTCATATTTACGGCCAGTTCGACGCCGCATTGCAGGGCAATACTTTTAAGGGTCCGGGAGGTCCTCTGGCCGTTATAAACATCGAGGGGAAGGATTCCCTGGCGGCAATGACCCTTGACGCAGATCCATGGAAGTGTGGTCTCGACCCCTTCCGGGGAGGGGCGGAGACTGTAGCCCGTACGGTAAGAGTCCTCTCCGTGGCCGGGGCGGAACCTCTGGGTCTTACGGACTGCCTCAATTTCCCCTCGCCGGAGGTACCCGGACAGATGTGGGCCATAGAAGAGTGCGTAAAGGGCATAGCTGAAGCCTGCGGGGCGCTCAGCTGCCCCGTCGTCTCCGGCAATGTGAGCCTGTACAACGAGACAGCCGGCGGAGGCATACTCCCCACCCCTGTCGTGGGGACGGTAGGGATCATCCCCTCCGGAGAGGACTATCTGCCCTCCGGAAAGTGGGCGGAGGGAGACATGCTTCTGATGGTAGGTCCCTTCAACTCATCCCTTGCAGGTAGCCACTACCTCCGGTCCCTTGGCGTGGCTGAGGGGGGCAGGCCCCTGCTCTTTTCAGGCGAGGCGGAGAAGGATTTTTCCGAGAGAGCGGTCAAAACCGCCAGAAAACATGCTGCCCGAAGCGGCCGCGCCATTGCAGGCGG
Source organism: Aminivibrio sp. (assembly GCA_050946755.1). Classification (GTDB taxonomy): domain Bacteria; phylum Synergistota; class Synergistia; order Synergistales; family Aminobacteriaceae; genus Aminivibrio. Next base: position 31,145 of record JBMNVK010000006.1, read on the forward strand.
CGGGCTCGCAGCTGCTCTTGTCAAGGACGGAGCCGAGAGCGGCTTTGGAGCATCCATAACTTTGCCCGTCCCCACCAGGAAGGACGTGGTCCTGTTTGGGGAGGGAGGAGCCAGAGCCCTGTACTCGGTGCCCATAGCCAAGCTGCCCCTTTTCAGGTCTATCTGGAGCGGCTATCCCATCCTCGAACTGGGAAGGGTGGAAGGAGACACCCTTTCTGTTGAGGGGGCCTTCTCTTTTTCCGCTGCTGAGCTTGCCAACCTCTGGAGGAACTCCTGAATGTGCGGAATCTTCGGCGCCTACTCCCCGGGAGGGGCAAGGGTCCTGGAGGAGGTGTATCTGGGGCTTTTCGCCCTTCAGCACAGGGGGCAGGAGTCGGCGGGTGTAGCCTGGGTGAACTCAAAGGGCTACGTCTCCTCCACCAAGGGGGAGGGACTGGTTCACCTGGCCCTGGACCAGGAAGAACTCTCCACGGAGGAGTCCTCCTGCGCCATTGGCCACGTCCGCTACTCCACTGCGGGAGGTCCGGGCCTTGAGAACGCCCAGCCCCTCACGGCAAGCACGTCAAAGAGGTGCCTTGCTGTGGCCCACAACGGAAATCTAACAAATGCGGAGGGCATTAAGCTATTTCTTGAAAACAGGGGCGCCATCTTCCACTCCACTACCGACACGGAGGTCATCCTTCACCTGATGGCCCATCAGCCCCACAAGCAGCCTCTCGACGCCCTGATCGACTCCCTCACGAGGCTCAGGGGAGCCTACTCCCTGGCCATGATCATAGGGCAGAAGATGGTGGCCGCCCGGGATCCCTGGGGATTCCGCCCCCTGGTCATAGGGAAGAGGGATGACATTTTCTACGTCGCCTCGGAGACCTGCGCCCTTAACCTGGTGGGGGCAACCACCATCAGGGAAGTGGAGCCGGGGGAGGTAATCATCTTCAGCCAAGACGGCATGAACTCCCTCCCCATTCCGGTGGAGGCAAAGCGCCGCTTCCTGTGCTCCTTCGAATTTGTCTACTTCGCCCGGCCCGACAGCGTAATAGCAGGAAAAACCGTATACGGCACAAGGCGGGAGCTTGGAAGAAGGCTGGCCATGAGATCGCCCTGCGGCGACGCCAACCTGATAACGGGCATTCCAGACAGCGGAACCATCGCCGCTCTCGGCTTTGCAGAAAAATGCGGAATCCCCTACGAGCAGACGGTGGTGAGAAACAGATACGTCGGCAGAACCTTTATTGAGCCCACCCCCAGGGTCAGGGAGCTGGGCGTCAAAATAAAGCTCAACCCCATAAGCGCCGTGCTGGCAGGACGAAACGTGGTGGCAGTGGACGACTCCATCGTGCGGGGATCCACTTCCAGGAGGATGATTTCCCTGATTAAAGCCTGCGGCGCAAATCAGGTCCACCTGCGGATCTCCTCGCCGCCGGTGCGGTTTCCCTGCTATTACGGGATAGACACCCCCTCCAGGGTGGAGCTGGCTGCCGCAAGGATGAGCCTCAGGCAGCTGGAGCAGGAGGTGGGCGCCGATTCTCTGGAATACATAACAGAAGAGGATCTGCTGGAGGCCATAGGCCTTCCTCCGGATGAAGTATGCACTGCCTGCTTCTCCGGGGAGTATATGGAAGGAGGAGAGGACAATGGGCCTGAGCTATAAGGATTCAGGAGTGGACATCTCCCTGGCGGACCGGTGGGTAGATGAGATCAAAAGAATCGCCCGCTCCATGCCCCCTGATCCCAACGCCCTGGGAGGAATAGGGGGGTTCAGCGGCCTCTACAGGCTGGAGGGAGGCCTGATCCTGGCTGCATGCTGCGACGGAGTGGGCACCAAGGTCGAAGTGGCCAAAGCCGCCGGCCGGTATGAGACCCTGGGGCAGGATCTGGTGGCCATGAACGTCAACGACCTGGTCACCTGCGGAGCGCGGCCCCTCTTCTTTCTGGACTATATCGCCTGCGGGAAGTTGAAGCCGGAGATCCTGGGGCCCATCGTGGAGAATGCGGCCAAGGCCTGCGCAGAGTGCGGATGCGCCCTTCTCGGCGGAGAGACAGCTGAAATGCCGGGCACCTACGCTGAGGACGGACTCGACCTGGCCGGATTTTCCGTGGGGCTGGCCCAAGAGGGCAGCATAATTGACGGTTCGGAAATCTCACCCGGGGATATAGTAATAGGCATAGCCAGCTCAGGAGTTCACAGCAACGGCTTCTCCCTGGTAAGAAAGGCACTTTTCTCCGGCGAAAATCCGGTGAACCTCTCCGACTCTCCCGAGATCCTGGAGGGGAAGACTGTGGCCGAAGCCCTCCTGGAGCCCACAAGGCTCTACGTTAAAACTGCCCTGGCCGCTGCGGGGTCAGGATTAGTCAGAGGAATGGCCCATATCACCGGCGGAGGCCTCTACGACAACGTCCGCAGGATAGTGCCCGGCCACCTCTCCCTCTCCGTGGATTTCGCCAGCTGGCCCCGGCCGGCCGTCTTCGCCCTTCTTCAGGAGCGGGGAATTAAAGAAGAGGAGATGCGAAAGGTCTTCAACCTGGGCATAGGCTTTGTATTTATCGTCCCCGGAGAAAAAGAAAGAGACATGCTGTCCCTCCTTGAGGGGATGGGAGAAAAGGGGCACACTATAGGGAAAGTAACGGCATGACCTCCTTCGCTGTGCTGATCTCCGGCCGGGGGACAAACCTGACGGCCCTCCTGGAGGCAGTCTCAGAGGGCCGCCTAAGGGCGAGAGTGGCCTTTGTCGGGAGCGATAACTCTGAGGCGGCAGGGCTTGAAACAGCAAGAAAGTCGGGCATTCCCACCCACCTGCTGGACTACGGCAGCGGAAAGGAAAAGGCCGAACAGAGCCTTGCCCGGCTATGCCGTGACGGGGAGGTACAGTGGATAGTCCTGGCCGGATTTATGAGGATTCTCTCCCCCTCCTTTGTGGCATCCTTCAGGGGGAGGATTGTCAACATTCACCCCTCCCTTCTTCCCTCCTTTCCCGGACCTGACGGCATCGGCGATGCATGGAGATACGGGGTCAAGGTAACGGGAGTAACCGTCCATCTGGTGGATGAGGGAGTGGACACAGGCCCCATCCTGGCCCAGAGAGCAGTGGAAATCCACCCCGGAGATACCCCTGAACTTTTAAGAGAGAGAATTCAGAGGACAGAACGCCAGCTCTACTGGAAGACCCTCTCAGAACTCTTCTCATCCACCCCTCACTGAAAGGAGCATGAAATCATGAAGGGAAAAAAAGCACTTCTGTCCGTTTACGACAAGACGGACATAGTCAAGTTGGCCTCGGAGCTTGTCTCAATGGGCTGGGAGCTGCTGTCCAGCTCCGGTACGGCGGACCGCATCAGGGAGGCGGGCCTGCCCGTTGCGGAGGTATCGGACGTAACAGGCTATCCTTCCATCCTGGGAGGGCGGGTAAAAACCCTGCACCCCCTTATATTCGGCGGAATTCTAGCAAGGCGGGACCTTCCTGAGGACAGGGATGAATCGCAGCAGTACAAAATCCCCCTTATTGACATGATTGTCTGCAACCTCTACCCCTTTGAGGAGACGGCCCGGACATCCCAGGATCTGGACGAGCTGATCGAAAACATTGACATCGGCGGCGTCTCCCTGCTCAGAGCGGCGGCAAAAAACTACCGGCATGTGACTGTCCTCACCGATCCCGGGGACTACGAAGAGGCAATTTCCGAGCTCAGAGCCGGCGGAGACATCTCCCTCCCAAAGCGGGAACGGTTTGCCCTCAAGGCCTTCAGCATGACCGCCTCCTACGACAGTGCCATCGTCGACGGTCTGGGGGATGCAACCGGACATGCCCTTCCTCTCTTTCCCGAAAAAATGCCCCTGGGCCTTACAAAAAAACAGGACCTCCGGTACGGCGAAAACCCCCACCAGCAGGCCGGCCTCTACCTGCCCCCCCTGGCCGAGGTCCCCTGGGAACAGCTTTCAGGAAAGCCCCTTTCCTACAATAACCTGCTGGATGTGGACTGCGCCATGAGGGGCTGCGAACTTCTGGGGGACAGCAGGGGCGCCATTGTGATAAAGCATGCCACGCCGTCGGGAATGGCCTGCGGAGAAACCCAGGCAGAGGCCTATGAGAAGGCCGTGGCCTGCGATCCTGTCTCAGCCTTCGGCGGCGTAGTAGGAATCTCACAAAGGGTGGATATGGAGACGGCCCTCGCGATCTCAAAACTCTTCACCGAGGCAGTGGTTGCACCAGAGTTCGACGAAGACGCCCTTGGCTTTCTGCAGCAGAACAGGCCCTCCCTCAGATTGCTCCGGTGGAACGGAGGCCGGGCCTCGGCGCTGCAGTTTACCGGAACCAGAAGCGGCGTCCTGGTCCAGGAGGACAGCCTGCCGCCCCTGCCTGACCCCCACAGAGGCGAATGGATCGGCTCTCCCCGGCCCGACCTTTGGGATGACCTTATGCTGGCCTGGAAAGCAGCGGCCCTATCCAAAAGCAACGCCATCTCCATGGTAAAAGACCTGGAG
>JBMNVK010000007.1:0-34790 GCA_050946755.1 Aminivibrio sp.
TTTCACCGGGCTCCACCAGGTCAGCCAGGATCTCCCTGGTGTCCTCATCATATATAATAGTTCCGCAGGGCACCATAATTGTCCTGTCGGCGCCGTCGGCGCCCGTTTTAAGGCTCCCCTGGCCGTGGCTGCCGTGATCGGCGGCAAACTTTTTTTCATACACAAAGTCAGTCAGGGTCAGGGCTCCGGGAGCCGCTTCGAAGATGACGTCTCCGCCCCTTCCGCCGTCGCCCCCGTCTGGTCCCCCTTTGGGGACGAATTTTTCCCGCCTGAAGCTGAGGCATCCGTTGCCTCCCCTTCCTCCTGACACCTGAATTCTGACGAAATCCACAAATTTCATTATTATCATCACCGGGCCTATGCCCTATCTTGAATTTTGCGCCAAAGACTAAAAAGGGCCTTTTAACTCCTCCGCAGTCCGGCATACCGGCTTGGCGGACAGTTGCGAAGGCCCTTTTGGCACGTTAAAAAATATGTTTGAAGCGGGGGTTTTTACTCAGCCTGGTCCATCACAATGGACACTACCTTGCGTTTTCCCCTGGTCTCATAGTTTACCCGTCCCGCGGCTTTTGCGAACAGTGTGTAGTCTCTGCCCATGCCTACATTTTTACCGGGATGGACTGACGTTCCTCTCTGACGCACAAGGATGCAGCCGGCCTTTGCAAGCTGTCCGGCGTACATTTTCACGCCAAGGCGCTTCCCTATGCTGTCTCTGCCGTTGGTGCTGCTCCCCTGCCCTTTTTTATGGGCGAAGAACTGCAGGTCAAAAGTCCATTTCATTTAACTGCACCTCCAGAATACTTACATGACCGGGATATGTCCGGGCGATTTCCTTTAAAGAGCCTATTACTGTCTCCGCCAGCACAGAGGCGGCCTCATGACTGCATTTGCTCCATAGTAGGGTTATGCTTGTGTTGTCCTTGTCTATTTTGGATTCAAAGGATTCTTCTTTAAGAACCTCCCTGAATCCGTAAAGCAGCGCCTGGACAAGGGCGGAAACTGCTGCGCAGACGATGTCGGACCCTCTCTCTGAGAACCCCGTGTGGCCCTTTGCCGCAAGTGCGGCGTATCGTCCGTTTTCAAGGCCGACGGAGATCTCCGTCATGGTCAGACTCCCGGGTTAATGGAGTCGATCCTGACTTCCGAAAAGAGCTGTCTGTGCCCTCTCATTTTGCGGTAGTTGCTTTTCCTCTTGAACTTGAAGACGAGGATTTTTTTGTCCTTTCCATTAGCCACTACTGATGCGGCCACGGAGGCGCCCTCAATATAGGGGGTTCCTACCGCAGGTCCGTCGTCATGGCCTACAAGAAGAACTTTGTCAAAGACGATTGACTCCCCTTCTTCAACTCCCAGGGACTCCATTTTAATGACGTCCCCCTCCTGAACCCGGTACTGCTTGCCCCCTGTTTCCACGATAGCATACATTTCTTTGCTTCTTCCTCCTTCCGCCGGAGCCAAGGCGCCCTTTACGGCTTTAAAACCCGGCCCGAGCGATCGATGAACTTAACCGGAACATTATACGTATTTATTGAGTTAAAGTCAATTTTTAAGGCTGCCTCTACCCGAAAGCAGTATTCTGGCATGATCCAGCGCCTCGGAAAGACCTGAATCACCGGACAGCATTCTTGCGATCTCTCTTTCTCTCCCGTCCTCGTCCAGCTGCATGGCCTCCACCGATTCCCCCGTCCGGGATACCATAATGTGATGATCCGCCAGAGCTGCGATGGTACCCTCATGGGTCACCAAAACGACCTGGCATTTGCGGGAGAGTTCGAGGAGCTTGTATCCGGCGAGCACGGCAGCCTTGCCGCCGAGGCCCGCTTCTACTTCATCAAAGATAAGGGTCGGGGGCAGGGCGGTCTCGGGCAGGGAGAGCTGGAGGGCCAGCAGTATTCTGCTCAGCTCTCCTCCGGAGGCTGTCCTGCTGACGGGCGTCTCATCTCTGCCGCCGGAGGAAAGGGTGAAGGAGACCTCATCTGCCCCGGTGCTTCTGATCTTCCCCAAGTCCTCCAGTCTGACCGCAAACCGGCTATCCTCCATGGCCAGCTCCGCAAGGTGGCGGTTTACATTTTCTTCAAGGATCAGAGCCGTGCCCGTTCTTTCTGTCCTCAGCTCTCCTGCAAGCCGGGCTGCCTCTTTTCTCAGGCTGCGGCTCTTCTCAGACAGGTCAGCAGAGATCCTTTCCTGCTCCCGAAGCCACTCGGCAGCCTTTTCTGCCTCATTGCACCACTCAAGAAACTCTTCTGCCGTTCCTGTTCCCGTGGAGCGTTTCAGCTTTCTGAGGAGGCCGGTCTTTTTCTCCAGGCCTTCGATCTCCTGCTCCATCTCCTCAGGCGACCTGCTAAGGATTCGGGATTCCACCTCTTTTACGAAGATCTGAAGCTTCTCGAGCCCCTCGTTGAACGGCTTCGACAGAGGCCGGTCTTCCGGATCAAGATTCTTGAGCAGCTCTACCCCTGATGACTCCAGGGCGTCAAGGAGGCCTCGCCCTGCAGCCCCTCCGGTAATCTCCAGAAGGTTGTCCTGGAGGGTACGAAAGATCTTCAGCCTGGCAGAGAGCTTCTCAGATTCCCTTTCCCAGATTTCTTCGCAGCCCGAAAAAGCCTTAAGGCCTTTCGCTGCCGACAGGACAGCGTCGCCGTCCTGGAAGCGGGTTCTCAGCTCCTGCTCCTTCGACCTGGCTATTCTCAGAGACCTTTCGCACTCCACAGCCTCGGCAAAGGTCCTTGAAAGGGCCGTCTTAAGGGCTTTGATTTTTTCTCCGCCGCAAAAGTCCAGAAGCTCCATCTGTCGTTTGGGATCCAGCAGTTCGATCTGGGCAAACTGGCTCTGTATCCTCATCTGCTCGTTCATAACGGAGGCAAAGGTGGACAGGGGGGCGGCTCTGTCCTGAAAATAAGTGCGGTTTCTTCCTGTTCTGGACAGGGTTCTCCTGGCATAGAGAACGCCGTCATCCCCGGGATCAATGAACTTATTTGCCCCTGATTCGCCGTCAATTTCTGAAAGCACAGCCTCAACGAAGCCCTCCTCTTCACCTGCCCGCAGAAAGGCCATCTGGCTCCTTTTTCCTCCGAGAAGCTCCAGCGATCTTACCAGGCTGCTCTTTCCTGCCCCGCTCTCTCCGGTAATTACAGTTAGTCCCTTTTGGAAGTTCAGTGAAGCGGATGCCACTCCGCCGATATTTTTTATGGTAACTTCTTCTATCAAGGGGAGGTCACTCCCTTTCGTAGGTGACGATTCCCTTTCCCCATTGGAGCTTCTCCTGCAGAAGATCCAGATAGTTTCGGGAAGGAAGATTCACCACGTTGACCGCCATCTCACTGTTAAGGGAGATGCGTATGCTGTCGCCGGGGAGAATCTCGTACCCGAGCTGTCCGTCCTGGGTGAGGAGGAGGTCTCTGTGGTATCCTCTGGGAGTCAGGGTGATTTCATCCTTCTCCCCTGCCAGGACCGGCCTGCTGTAGAGGGTATGGGCGCAGATGGGTATGATCACCGTACAGGGTATGTGGGGAGGTACAATAGGGCCTCCCGCTGACAGAGCGTAAGCCGTTGAGCCTGTAGGAGTTGAAACGATAATTCCGTCGGCCGGTATTGTGTTCAGGACCTTGCCGCTTATGCATACTTCAATATGCATGACCCTTGCCATGGCCCCTTTGGCCAGCACCAGATCGTTAAGGGCAAAGAGAGTATGAATGCTCTTGCCATCCCTGTATATCTCTCCCTCCAGGACACTGTGGGGCTGCAGCGTATACTCCCCCGCCAGGATGGATTCCATATCTTTTTCAGCCTCTTCCGCCTTGCCCGACGCCAGAAAGCCGAGATGTCCGAGGTTTATTCCGTACAGGGACACGGGAGCTCCCATTACATAGCGGGCTGCCCTAAGAAAGGTGCCGTCGCCGCCTATGACAATGGCTACGGTAACCGTCTTCCTCCATTCATCGTCATCCACGCCCTGGATGCCCAGCACTGAGGCTTCATGAGGAGGGAGGATAAAAGAAACTCCGGAGCTCATGCCCCACTCAAGCAAAAATCTTGCCATGGCAAGGGCGCCGGGCTTCCTTGTATTTACAAGCAGTCCCATGCAGATATCTGCCACTTATTTTCCCTCCTTCTGAAAAAAAAGATGCGCTTCTTCCACGACTTTCCGGAAGGGCAGCATTTCCTGCTGTTTGTCCCTGCAGGATACGGCGTGAAGAAGATATTCTATATTTCCCATGGGGCCCCTCAGAGGAGAAAAGGTCAGCCCTGCCGGGTAAAATCCGCCCTCTGCGGCGATAAAACCTGCAGTTTCACGCAAAACTTCCTCGTGATCCTCCTTTGACCTCACTACTCCCCCTTTGCCCACCCGACCTTTGCCGATTTCGAACTGGGGTTTTACAAGGAGAACTGCCTGCCCCTCCGGGGTGAGGATTCTCCGAATTGCGGGGATGACAAGCCTTAGGGAGATGAAGGAAAGGTCTGCCGCTGCAAGCTCCGGAGGTTCCGGAAAATCATCAGGGGTAAGGCTGCGGGCGTTTGTCCTCTCCATCACGACTACTCTTTCATCCTGTCTGAGAGACCACGCCAGCTGGCCGTAGCCTACATCCACTGAATAAACTATGCGGGCCCCCCTCTCAAGCAGCACATGGGTAAATCCGCCGGTGGAGGCGCCCAGATCAGCGCAGACCAGGCCCCGGGGGCATATTCCAAAGGAGTCAAGGCCCTTTATGAGTTTCAGGGCACCCCTGCTGACCCATCTGTCTCCGCCATCTCTGATCTCAAGGTGGGCGTCCTTCGGCACCATGGTGCCCGCTTTTTCCACCCTTGTTCCGCCGGAGAATACCTTCCCTGCCATTACCAGGGCGGCCGCCCTGGTCCTGTTCTCAGCGAAACCTTTAGCGACCAGCAGAGTATCTATTCGCTGTCTTCCTGATGCCGACAAGTTTATTTACTATCCTTTCTGCCGTAAGGCCGCAGTACATCGCCTGTTCCTCGACGCGGCCCTGGGGGACAAAGATATCAGGCACCCCCATAACGGTTACATCCGGGCGGCAGTCCTCAGCCATTTCGTGAACCAGGGCCCCTATGGCCTCGCCGGCTCCCCCCGTGACGTAGCCGTCCTCCGCCACTATGATTTTGCAGTAGGAGGCGAAGATCTCTTTCAGCTCCTGTTCCGGCAGAGGCTTGAGGCGCTTCAGATCAATCACGGCAGGAAGGGAGGCAATCTCCCTGGCGGCTGCAACTTTCCGGGCCTCCAGCATAAGCTCCGCTGTTTTTCCGTACCCTATGAGAGCCCACTCTTCCCCCTGCTCCAGAATCTCAGGGCCGGGCATTCTTTCTTCGGGGGTAAAGGACATGATCCCTTCTATAAGCTCTGGGGCTGTTCCCCTGGGAAAGCGTATCATGGCCGGACCGTCATGGCCTGAGGCAAATTCCATAAGCTCCCTCAGGTTTTTTATGTCCCTGGGGGCGGCCATGAACAGATTGGGAACGGGCCGGCACCAGGAGAGGTCCAGTAGCCCCTGATGAGTCTCGCCGTCCTCACCGACAAGACCGGCCCTGTCAACGGCAAAGATCACCGGAAGCTTCTGCATGCACACGTCATGGACGATCTGATCCATGGCCCTCTGCATAAAGGTGGAATAGATGAATACAACAGGCCTGAGTCCCCCTGCCGCCATTCCGGCTGCCATGGTGACCATGTGTCCTTCGGCGATGCCTACATCGAAAAAGCGGTCCGGGTACCGGGCAGCAAATTTCTCCAGTTTGCTGCCCGATTTCATGGCGGCAGTAAGACATACGATTCCAGGGTTGCTCCCGGCCAGCTCCAGCACGACATCGGCAGCAGCTTCGCTCCAGCTCTTTTCGCCCGCTCCTTCCGGATCGGCAGGCTGCGCAGGGGAAAGGCCATGAAAGACCGTGGGGTCTTTTTCCGCCTCTGCCAGCCCCTTGCCTTTCACTGTCACGGCATGAATAAGTACGGAGCCGTCGTATTTTTTTGCCAGTTCGAAGACATGCTCCATCTCCTCAACATTATGGCCGTCGAAGGGACCCCAGTAGTTTATGTCCATCTCGTCAAAGATGTTTGTGGGCTTGACTATGGTCTTAATGTGATCTTTCATCTTTGCCAGTACATTTTCGATGGCCTGTCCTCTGGGCAGGGAGGAGCATGAATCTTTGATGGCCTTTTTAAGCCAGTTGTAGGCAGAGCTTGAGCTCAGTCTGGCGAGATGGGTCGCCATTCCTCCAACTCTGGGGCTGATGGACATGGCATTGTCGTTAAGTATGTATATTACCTTTGTCCCTGACTCCCTGGTGTAGTTGAGGGCCTCAAAGGCAAGTCCGTTCAGCAGGGATGCATCTCCTATGACTGCAGCTACGTGGCACTCTTTTTTCAGGATATCCCTGGCCTTGGCGTAGCCCAGGGCTGCTGACAGGGAGGTGCTGCTGTGGCCGGTATCGAAGTGATCAAAGGGACTTTCTTCTCTCTTGGGAAAACCGCTTACGCCGCCCCACTGCCTCAGGGTATGAAACCTGTCCAGTCTGCCTGTGAGGAGCTTGTAGGCATAGGCCTGGTGCCCTACATCAAAAATAATTCTATCCGCCGCAGGGTCAAAAGATCTCAGCAGGGAGATGATAAGCTCCACTGCTCCCAGAGATGAGGCAAGATGTCCGCCGTTTTTCAGCGCCACAGCGGTGATTTTTTCTCTAAGATCCGCTGCCAGTGCTTCAATTTCGCTGCGGGAAAGATTTTTTACTTCTTTGTAATTTTTCAGACTTTTCAGGATGGCCATTTCATTTCGTCCGTTCTTGCAGATAGTCCGCAAGCTGCAAAAGGAAGGACGGATCCCCTTTCAGGCCGTCCAGGGCGGCAACTGCAAGATCTGACTCTCTCCGTGCCAGCTCCCTTGCCCCCTCCATGCCGTGAACGGCCACAAAGGTCCTTTTGTTCTGGGCCTCGTCCTTGCCGGGGGTCTTCCCCAGGGTCTCCGCCGACGCAGTTACATCCAGCATATCATCCACTATCTGGAAGGCAGTTCCAAGGTGTCTTCCGTAAGCCTTCAGGGCCTTAAGAGAAGGATCGTCTGCGCCGGCAATGATCGCCCCTGTCAGGACGGAGGCCTCAATAAGCACTGAGGTTTTCTGCCGGGCCACCTTCATGGGAAACTCCGGGGAGTCCTCCATGCTCTCCTCGTCTATATCCATCATCTGCCCCCCGCAAATCCCGGCAGGGCCAAGGGCTCGGGCCAGGACCAGAAGGGCGCCGCATATCCTGTCAGAGGGCAGACCCAGGCCGGGAAGGGATGAAAGAGGGTGCTCAAAGGCAAGGGCCATGAGCGCATCCCCCGCCAGAATGGCAGGGCCTTCCCCGAAGAGCTTATGATTTGTGGGCTTGCCCCTCCGCAGGTCATCGTCGTCCATGGCGGGAAGATCGTCGTGTATGAGGGACGCAGTGTGGATCATCTCCAGGGCCAGGGCCAGAGGCATGGCCCTGCCGGGCTCCAGACCGAAGATTTCAGCTGCTTTTATGCACAGCACGGGCCTTAGGCGCTTCCCCCCTGCCTTTAGAGAATAGAACGTGGAGTCTGCAAGACGCCTGGGCACCTTTGGAGAAGGCAGGGCGCAGAATTCCTCAAGAGCCTCATCAAAAAGGGCTTTGGTTCGGTCGTACAGTACTCTGAAATCCTTAGAGGCTCTCATCATTTTTCCTCATCTCCCGTACCGGGGAAGGGAAGGGTCTCTCCTTCCTCCGTCAGGAGGGATACTTTTTGTCTGGCCTCCGTCAGATAGGCCTGGCACTCCCTTATCCTGCCTATGCCCTTCTCAAAAAGAGACAGGGCTTCCTCGAGAGGAAGGGCTTCTTTCTCGAGACGGTTTACCGTCTCTTCCACTTCTTGCATTTTTTCGCTGAATTTCATTATTCATCCTCCCTGACGGGCAGTTTATAGTTTGCCGCACTCTTTCAGTGCGTAGTATATCATTCCTGCTGCGGCCCGGAGAACTGCCGGGCTGTTTCGCTGGGAAAGCAGAGGAATGGCCGGCATTATTCCGGAAGAAGAGAGTTTTTTAAAAACGGCCTTACCATTTGCCCCCCGGCCTCCTCTGTGATAAAATTCTTCCGCTTGACCAAGTCTTAACCGGACAATATTGCAACAAGGGGGCGAAAATATGGCTAGGGTATGCGAATGCTGCGGAAGGGGCCCTTCATCGGGCAACTCCGTGAGCCATTCCAACCGTCACACCCGCAGGCGCTGGCATGTCAACCTTCAGAGAGTCAAGGCTGATATAGGCGGCGGAGAGTCTCTCAGGATGAAGGTATGCACGCGCTGCCTTAAATCCGGAAGGGTGAAAAGGGCTGTCTGACAGATCTGTCCCTTATCCACTCCCGATGTAAACGCCCAGGATTCCCTCGTCAAGCGAGATCCTGGGCTTTCTGCTTTCAAGAAACCGGTTGCTAATTGCAAAGGGTCTTCCGGGAGACAGGGTCTTGCCGTCCAGGGGCCATTTTGTGCCCTCAAGGGTTATCCCTTTGCAATCCCCTCCCAGGGGAATAAGGGATAGTATGTCGTACCGGTCTTCTCCAACCTCTATCTCCCACTTCTCCCCTCCCGCAACAAGATACAGGATCTCCTCATGATCTGCGAAGGCAAGTACCCTGGTTCCCCTGTGCATTGCCCAGATAGCGGAGTTAATTGCCGACCAGAGATGGTCAAAGCGGCCCCCCCAGCATCCCGAGACTATCACATGCCTTCGGCCCTCTTCACCTGCCCTGAACAGGGCCAGCTGAAGATCCGTATAGTCTTTGTCCGCGGGATAGGCCTCTACTGCTGCCCTCCCTGAGATAGCCTCTGTCCACAGGTGAGGAGGTGCGCTGTCTCCGTCTCCTATCAGTCTGGAAGGCCAGAACCCGGCCTCTACGCAGGGAACGAGGCCTGAATCCGCACACCACAGCTCTCTCCCCGGCAGAAATTCTCTGAGCCAGGCAACACTGGGAGGCCTGCCCCCGGCAACGATCACCAGGGGGTCGTTAAAACTGCCCGATGAAACAGCTTTCAGCCCTGGCAGCAGAATTTCACCCATTTCAGTAATCCTGGTCTGATACGTTCCGAAGCATCTCTCTGGCTCTGTCGCCGTCCACCAGGATCTCCCTGGGCCTGGATCCCTCCGGCGGTCCAACAATGCCTATTTCCTCCATGGTATCAAGCAGCCGGGCTGCCCGCGTAAAGCCAACCCTGAGCTGTCTCTGGAGCCGGCTGGCTGATGCAATCCCCGTATCCAGGATGATGTCCATGGCGTCCTCAAGCAGGGGGTCGTCGGCAAAAGAAGGATCTCCTCCGGATGAACTCTCTTCACCCTGTTCTTCTATATCCACATACTCCGGGTCGCCGAATACATTCCTGAGGTAGTCGATTATCTCAAGGCTCTTCTTCTCATCGATAAAGGGAGCCTGCAGTCTCAGCGGCCTGGGATACTTCGAGCTTACGAAGAGCATGTCTCCCTTTCCCAGCAGCCTCTCCGCCCCGGATATATCGATAATAGTCCGGGAGTCGGCCTGGGAGGGAAGGGTAAAGGCAACCCGGGCCGGTATATTGGCCTTGATCAGCCCTGTAATTACGTTGACCGAAGGGCGCTGGGTGGCGAGTATTAGATGGATTCCCGTTGCTCTGGCCATCTGGGCCAGTCTGCAGATATAGTCCTCTACGTCTTTTTGGGCGGTGAACATCAGATCCGCCAGCTCATCCACCACAATTATTATATGAGGCAGCCTGGCCTTGGGCAAAACTGCTTCGTTGTAGGACTTCAGGTTTCTTACCCTGGCCCTTGCAAAGATCTCGTACCGCTGCTCCATCTCCCTCACTGCCCAGGCCAGGGCCTGGATCGCCTTTTTGGGAGAGACCACCGGTTTTGCCAGCACATGAGGGAGGTTTTCATAGATGCTGAGCTCCACCCTCTTGGGGTCAATGAGGATAAGCCTCAGTTCCTCCGGGGTGCGGAAGGAGCAGAGCCCTGTTATGCAGCTTGTTATAAATACGCTCTTCCCCGAACCGGTGGTCCCGGCTACCAGCATATGGGGCAGCCCTTCCAGGCCTACAGTCAGAGGCCTTGAGTCTACCCGCACACCCATGGGAAGAGGCAGATCATACTCGTTCTCCAGAAAGGGCGGGGATTCAAGGATGGTGCGGATGGAAATGCCCCTCCTCTTTGGATTGGGGATCTCCACCCCCACATAGGGCTTTCCCGGAATGGGGGCCTCCACCCTCAGGGACGAAACGGTCAGGGCGACGGCAAGGTCGTTGCTGAGTCCCGCCACCTTGCTCACTTTTATGCCTGGCGCAAGCTGTATCTGAAACTGGATAACTGTAGGCCCAACAACCACATCGGCCATCTCTGCCCCCACGCCGAACTCGGCAAGGGTGGTTACTATGGAGGCAGCCTGTTCGCTAACCTTCTCATGGGTCTCCGACGATTCAAGCTGCTGTCTGGGGCCGAAAATATCAGGCGGGGGAGGAAAAGTCCCCTTTCTGACTCTCTTCTCTGTACCTTCCAGTTCGTTAAATTCTATTTCAGGTAGGGCGTGAGGGTCTCCTTGTTCTTCCTCATCTCTCTCCTGAAGGAGGACTGGTTCCTGTTCCTCCGGCGCTGCCGGGAAAGCCTCCTCTTCAGGCTCCGCTGCAGCTTGCGGCTCAGGCAGAAAGTAGTCATCGAAGTCTTCCGGCGTCTTATCGGAGAGCTCCTCCGGGACCTGTTCATATGCTTCCTCGTATGCCTCTTCATATACCTCTTCATATTCCGGCAGCAGGGGCATCTCTTCCCGGGACGGAACTTCCTCCGCCGGTTCTTCCCCAGGTTCCTCTGCAGGCGTCTCGTCCGGCACAGGAGGCCTCCTTACCGAAGATCTGCCGTAATCGTCGGGGTAGGGCATCCGTTTCCATCGCTCATCAGCGATAGTCTTAACGATGAGGGAAATTTTGCGTATTACCGCAGCAGGATGAAAGAAGCCGTACAGGCTTGCTGAGATCACCAGGAGTGCCGCTGCGAGGAGTAGGGCGCCCAGCAGGCCTATGTTCCGGGTAAAAAATATGGCCAGGCCGTCGCCAAGATAGCCGGGGGACAGAACCGCCGCCGACTGGAAGACGGATGCCATCCTGAAGAGGCCGAAGAGAAAGGCGGAGCAGAAGAAAAGAATCACTGTCCCGAAGAATTGCCGTAAAATTCCCTTCGAGCCGGTCCTCAGAAGATAGGATACGCACAGATATCCTCCGAAGAGCACAAGAAGCACAATGGCCCCTCCCCAGTTTCTCAGCAGGGAGAATCGTATCTGCTCACCCCATGCCCCGGTTCTCAGGGAAAAGAGGGATGCCAGGACGTAGACCAGGAAGGCCAGTGCGAGAAATGCAAATACCTCCAGCCATAGGGATAGGATACCCGGGCTTTTTTTTCTTCTTCTGTTTCTCGGGGTTTTTTTGCCCCTGTTGTCCTTTTTCCTGAAAATTCCCATATCAGGCTCCTGTACCTCCGATTACCATGTTTCCTATGAGAAGAGAGGGCTGTCCGTCTGAAACGGGCACTGACTGGCCGGACTTGCCGCATATTCCGGGAAGAAACTGGAGGTCCTTTCCCACGGCCCTTATATTCAGAAGGGCGTCAGGACCATTTCCCGTAAGAAGGGCTCCCCTGACCGGATGGATAAGCTGCCCGTCCTTTACTAGATACCCCTCCGTCACGTGAAAAACAAAGTCGCCGGAGGTGGGGTCCACCTCTCCTCCGCCCATCTTTCTTACAAAAAGCCCCTCTTTCATGGTGCGCAGCATCTCCTCCCGGGACGAGTCCCCCGGTTCGATAAAGGTGTTGGTCATCCGGGGTTGGGGTATGGAACGATAGGAGCTTCTCCTGCCGTTACCCGTCAGAGGGAGGCCATCTTTTCTGGCTGATGCCCTGTCGGTCAGGTAACCCTTAAGGATACCTTTTTCAATGAGGACGTTTCTGCCGCAGGGAGTTCCTTCATCGTCACAGACTCCGCTCCCCAGCAGGCCCGGAAGGGATCCGTCGTCGACCAGAGTCACCAGTGAGCTGGCTACGGCAGAGCCGATCTTTCCCCTGTATACGGAGAAATCCTTCTGAATAATGTCCGCCTCCAGACCGTGGCCGCACGCTTCGTGGACCATGGTTCCTCCCGCCTCCCCGGACAGGAGGATCGGCATGGCCCCCGCTGGACATTCAGGGGCTTCAAGCATGAGCAGTGTTCTTTTGAGGGCATTTTCAGCCACGGCCATGGCTGTGATCAGCTTAAAAAAACCTGCGCTGCCCACCGACATAGCCTCCGACTCGTACCCTGTCTGTATAACACTGTCCCTCTCCACCACTATTTCAGCGCTGAAAAGAGTGTATTCCCTTCTGTCTTCAGCAAAAATATCGTCGCTGTTAAAAACAGCAAAGTTTTTGCAGGCCGTCTGCAGGTGCATTGACACCTGCTTTATCCACGGGGAGCTTTCTCTGATCTTCCTGTCGATCTCCCTGAAAAAAGAGATGTCCGGGGGCTCCGGGAAAGATGACCGGCTCATGACCCGTCCTTCCTCCCAAAAGCCCCGCAAAAGAAGCCCGTTGTTGTGAGCGGCTCTCTCGAGACCGGCCAGAGCAGCTCCTTCATCTACCCCTGGTACGTGAACGTAGGAAGTGGATTCTCCCAGGATGACCCTGGCTCCCGTCCCCTCGAATCCTGAGGAGGATATCTCCTCCATAGTTCCGTCATCATAGGAAAAGGAGTGGGAAGAAGAGGTCTCAAAGTACAGGTCTGCAAAGTCGGCCCCCGCTGAACGAAGGTCTCTCAGGGCTTTCCCGAGTCTGGCATTTATGGTCATGGCTGTTTTTGCTCCTCCGGATTGTCTGCTCTTGCGGGAGACCGGGCCGCCTCTTTGGGGGCCTCCTCCCTGAGGAGCCTTATGCTCCTCCCCTCTGATTCAAGGACCTGAATCAATTCTAACACGTCGAGGCGTCTCTCCCGGGGAAAGTACAGAGAGACAAGCCCCTCTTCCCCCTTTTCTCCGGGATGCTCGGTTTTCACGAATCCCAGACCGTCGTATTCGGTAACGGTCCAGCTGAGCAGGACTATATCTTCCCTGGGCACAGAGAGAAGAAGTCTTCCCATGTCCAGCGCCATACTCTCCCCGGCCTGCTCCTTCATTTTGCCCGGACCTTCTCTATGTTCTTCCTGTGCCCCCTGAAGGTATCGGAGAAAAGGTGCCTTCCGTCCTTATCGGCAACATAGTATAGAAAAGTGGTGTCCTCAGGCTCAAGGGCCGCAAGCCATGATTTTTCCGAGGGCATGCAGATGGGAGCGGGGGGGATGTCCTGGATTATGTATGTGTTGTAGGGTGAGTCTATCTCGAGGTCCTTGTAAAGCACCCTCTTCAGATCTTTGCCCTCCTTTTTCCAGGCATATACCACTGTGGCGTCTATCTGAAGGGGCATCTTTTTTTCCCGTCTGTTCTTTATAACCCCCGCTACGAGAGAGCGCTCCTCATCCCACAGGACCTCTCTTTCTATCAGGGAGGCTATTACGGCAGTCGAGAGCAGAAATTTTTCCGTCCGCTTTTCCGGCGGAATTTTCCTGCCCACCCGTTCCCACCATAGTTTTGCCGCTGCCCTCACCGTTTCCTCCCCCGTCAGTTCAGCAATATGTACAGTTTCGGGCAGCAGGAAGGCGAGCGTTCCCTCAGCAGATGAAGGAATCAGGCCGGAGATTTCCTCCGGAAAGAGGTCCTTTTTTGACAGAAGCTCCTCCATCTCTTCTTTTGAAAGGGGGGGAGAAAAGACTTTTGGAAAAGAGAAGATATCCGTTCCGGGCACAAGGGTAACAGAGGACACGGATGGCTCTGCCTTCTCAAGCTGTCTTGCAACTTCCCAGGCCGATCCGGGCCTGATATTGTAAAGGCCGGGCCTGAATTTGCGGTCTATGCCGAAGCGGGTCATCCAGCGGGCAAGGCCTGAAGCGTTGCCCTTTGTCAGGACCCCGGCTGCCTCAAAGGCCTTTGCCGCTTCCCGGGCGCTTATGCCGGCCTTTACGATAACGGGCACGGGCTCCCCCTCTCCTGCCGGGAGATACTCATGCCACCACTCAGCAGGCAAAAAGACGGTTCTATAGGCAAACAGGGCCAGGCTTCCCCCGGCTATGAGCAGCAACAGCAGCAGAAAAAGCCGGATGGACCTCTTCATAGATACTTCCCCTTTCCTTCACTGAGAACTATGTCGGCAGGAGCGCCGCAGACAGAGCACTGACTCAGAGGTGTCATCCCCGAAATTTTTGTCCCGTAGTTTTGCCGGCTTATCAGCACCGATCCGCAGGAGAGACACTCCGTGATGCTTTCTTCAGACATGTTTCCCAGATAAACCCGGGGAAGGGATGCTTTTGCCATCCCCATAAACTCGTTCATAAGGGCGACGGGGGTAGCCGGAGCAGTCCATCGTCTGTTTGGAAAGTACCGGGAAATATGAAGAACAGGGATAGGGGTGAGAGAGGCGAGCCATTTTATCATGGCCTCAAAAGCATTCCGGTCGTCGTTTATGCCCGGCACCAGCAGAAAAGTCGTCTCTACGTGAACTCCCCCTTCCGTGAGAGTCCTTATGGTGTTTTTAGCTGCCTCAAAGCTGCCCCCCAGGAACTCATAGGCCTCAGAAGTGAAGGCTTTAAGGTCAATATTGGCTGCCTCTATAAGGGGGACCACTTCCGCCAGAGGGCCCGGATTTATCTGGCCATTGCTCACTATCACCGGCAGCAGATCTTCTTTTTTCAGCAATCGGGCGGCATCAAGGAGGAATTCATACCAGATAAGGGGCTCGTTGTAGGTAAAGGCTACAGAGGAGACGTCAAATTTGCGGGCCATGGCAGCAACTTGTCCAGGATCCACCGCCGACAGGGGGGCCTTTGTCTCCCATCCTGCAATGGACCAGTTCTGGCAGAAGGGACAATTCATGTTGCAGCCCACCGAACCCAGGGAGAGGATGGATGTGCCCGGATTCCAGTGATAAAGAGGTTTTTTTTCCACAGGATCTACGGCGGCTGCCGACAGCAGGCCGTAGTTCAGAGGCACAATTCCCCTTCCGGGCTCATGCTTTCTTGCCCTGCAAACACCCCTGCCCCCCGGCGCCAGAAGACATTTATGGGGACAGATAAGGCAGCGGATTTTGCCGCCCTCCTTAATCTGCCAGCGTCCTTCTTCCGTCATGAGGGCCACCTTCAGACGAGCTCCTCGACGCGGTCTACGGTAAAGCGGCTGATCACCGCACCTTCAATACTTTGAAGGCCTGCCTTCCTGGCGGCTATCTCTGCCTGGGCTGCGGCAGTATTTATTCCGTCAAGATTTGGCAGAAGCACCCCTCTTACAGGGCCTTTTTCCACTATAATCCCGTACTTTGCCGGGTCGAGAAAGGTAATGTCGGGCACCGGCTCCGGCGTCGACAGGACGTCCACGGAGATGGACAGGTCCGGCAGCTCTTCCGCTTTAAGGGGCGGAAACCTGGGATCCTCCAGGGCTGCGCTGAGGGCATTTTGCGATATTTCTTCCGCCAGGGAATCCCTCCCCGGCAGGATGGTCCCAATGCATCCCCGGAGATGTCCGCCTTTTTTCAGGGTGACAAAACAGGCGCCCTTTTCCCCCAGTTCAGGAAATCTTGCATGATGGACGGCCCTGCCCTTCGCTCTTCCAGGCCCCTCCCGGAAGAAGGTCTCCAGGGTCTCCCGGGCTAAGTCCGCTGCTCCGTGCAGGGGAGCATAGGCCGTGGCATAGCCTACTCCGAAGGGAGCCTCGTAGGAGAGAAAGCGCATCCGCCTTTTTTCCGCCATTCCCAGGAAGGTGAGGAGGGATCTAAGCCCGCACTCCCCTGCCTGCCTGACATTTTCCGGGTCCACATTCAGCAGAAGGGACGGGTCGTTTTCTCTTAGGGCTTCCTCTACCATGCTGTCGAAAAGAGCGCCGAAGGGAGAGTACCCCGCGGGCGCATCCCTGGTTACTCTGTGGGAAAGGTCCCCGCTGGCCAGCAGCCCCCAGGTCTCTTTGCCCTGGCAAAGAGTGGTGAGACGCTGCCCCATCCGGAAGGCCTCCCGGGGGGAAAGCCCAATGGAGTTTGCAAGGATTATCCGGGGCAGATCGGCTTTTTCTGTCTGTCCAAACAGAAAATAAAGGGGAACTAGGGCTCCGTGGTCGAGGGAGACAATTGAGTTTTCGGTGGCTGCCACAGGAAATTCCTCGGCGAGTTTTTCTGCAAGGTCGAGGCCCTGCCTGGAAGCTCCCTCAAAGGCAAGGCGTACCTTCGGAGCGCCAAAGGCGGAAAAATCTCCTTCGTATTTTTCCGCGAGGGAAAAAGTGATTCCTCCGCCGAAGGGACCATGGGGTGAGAGGATCAGGAGAATAGAGGGGGGAGTGCTCCCCAGGACTCTGCCCAGCCTCTTCATGCCCTCTGCCGTTTTTTTCGCCTCCTCTTCCCGTCCCCTGCCTACCTCGGGCAGGAGAATTGGGGGATGAGGAGTGAAGCATTCCCATGACCACATTATTTTCACCTCTTTTTTAAATTATGAGCATGGCGTCGCCAAAGGAGAAAAAACGGTATTCCTGGGCGACGGCCTCCTCGTAGGCCTTTTTAACATTGTCAAATCCTGCAAAGGCGGTGGTAAGCATCAGCAGCGAGCTTCTGGGAAGGTGAAAGTTGGTTATGAGCCCGTCTGTGATTTTAAACCTGTAGCCGGGATAGATAAAGAGCCCTGTACTCTTCTCTCCCCACTCAAGGGAGCCGTCCTCCCGGGCAAAGGATTCAAGGGTCCGGGCAGCCGTCGTCCCTGCGGCGACGATTCTGCCCCCCGCCGACCTGGTTTTGAGGATCATATTCCTGGTATCCTCCGGCAGAACGCAAAACTCCTCGTGCATCCTGTGCTCCCGCAGATCCGGACATTTTACCGGCCGAAAAGTGCCGGGCCCCACATGAAGGGTAAGCCATGCCGTCTCCACTCCTCTTTCCTTCTTCAGCTTTTCGAGAAGGGGAACGGTGAAATGAAGGCTTGCAGTTGGGGCAGCTGCGGACCCGTTTTTCTGAGCAAACACCGTCTGATATGAAGAGGGCGGTGCGGAAGACCTGGTGATGTACGGAGGCAGGGGCATCTCTCCTATCCGGGCAAGCAGGGGAAGGACATCAGTACCTTCGGGAAACTCCACAACTCTTATTCCTTCCTCAAGACGATCTCCTGCCAGAACCTCCGTGCCCTCCCCGAGGGCTATCCTTGTTCCCGGAGGAATTCTTCTGCCCGGCCTGACAAAGGCCTCCCATCTGCGAAATTTTGCGTCCATGGCCCTGATGAGAAGCAGTTCGACTCTGCCCCCTCCCGGCGCTTTTTTCCCCCTGAGTCTGGCGGGGATAACCCTGGTGTCGTTGAGTACGAGGAGGTCCCCCTGCCGAAGATAGTCCCCCAGAGAGCTGAAGAGTGCATGCTCCATGACTCCTTTTTGCCTGGAAAGCACCAGAAGCCGGGAGGAGTCCCTGGGCTCTGCCGGATTTTGGGCGATCAGCTCCTCCGGAAGATGGTAGTCGTAATTTTCAGTGTCGAAAAGATCCAAGGGGATTTTTCCTACATTTTGCCCAGAGTTACTCCAGGAAAGTAGTGAAGAATTATCTTCCTGTAATCCCAGCCCTGCTCCGCCAGGGCCTTTGCACCCCACTGGGAAAGTCCCACTCCGTGCCCCCATCCTCTGCCGCGGAATACCAGCCCTCCCTGGGAAGTTGTCTTGGCCGCCGGGGGAGGAGAATTTAGTTCCGGCCTTCTTGTCCTGAGGGCCTTAATAAGATATCCCTTCCTCTTTTTGGGGTTCATCAGCATATCCATCAAGTCTTCACTGGTGAAGACTCCCTGTTCGGTCAGGGCGGTGAGCTGTCTCTCCTCTGCCGGAGTCATGGGCGTATCCGAGGTGGGCACGTCTTTTCCGGATCCGGAGGGTTTAAGGGCTGGAGAGGCCGGAAGAGGAAGAGGCATGGCAGGGGATGAGCCTGCCCCTGAGGCGGAGGCTATGGAGAAGGCGGTGCTCTTTATAACTGTGCTCCCCGCCGCCATTCTGAAGGCGTGGCTTTTTACCGTCTTAGTCCCCCCGGAGCCTACAGCTACGAGAGTGGTGGCTCGTCCGAAAGCATCCTTTTCTCCTATTTTTAGTTCCCTCAGAGCTCCTACATCAGCCCCGGCCTGCCTGAGAGCGCTCTCCACCTGGGACGGCGAAAGCCTGGCCTCCCAGGTTGAATTGGGGGAAGAGGATGGAACAGGCTCTCCTACCCCCTTCAGATAGGGCATGGCGCCTCCCCATACTGTAGAAACGTCTGCGGTTGCTCCACCGCTGTCAGAATGGAAAGGGGTAAAGGCCAGGGAGCCGCCGTACCGGACCACAATTCCCCGGGTGGCGTTTATTGCCTGGTCCGCTCTTTTATCCTCGGCATTTATTCCTCTGTAGACCTGGGACATGACTGAATCCTGCAGGTCATAGCCCTTCTTTCCCTTGTTCTGGAGAATGTTTCGCAGGGCATAGGTCCTGGAGACAATAGCCTGGGCTTTCACCGCCTCAGGGTGCCACTTCGGATCGATCTCCATCTTTATAACCCCCCGAAGATAGTCCTCCAGATTTAGAACGTTGACGAGGGTTATGCCGCCGCCATCGCCTATTACACGGAAGCTGCCCCTGTACCGTCTTCCGTTGAAGGAAAGGGGGGATTTTGACGTAAGGGTGACCGGCAGTCGCAGGGTACGGCCTCCTGCCGATACGGAGCCCTTGCCGGAGGCTTTTATTTCGCAGGATTTCCCCAGGGAGTAGGTTTTTCCGCTCCCGTCCTTCGCTCCTATGGCAGAGGCAGAGGATAGGGCTACTGAGGGTCTGGAAATGGAAAGACCTACTGAGACGATCCGTCCTTCCGAGCGGCACGGGACCAGTAAAACTAGAAGAAACGCCAGAATTGCAAGAGCTGACCTAGGGGTTCGAAGCATGGGAAGCCTCCGTTCTGAGATTATTTTAGCCATCTGGAAATAAGGTTCATGACCACTGTCAGGACCACGCTGACGATGATCATAGTAGTAAAGGGCAGGAAAATGGTCAAGTTCTTTCCAGAGATCTTCAGATCTCCGGGAAGCCTGCCGAACATGAGGAAGAAACGGCCTCCGATCAGCAGCAGAACCCCTGCAAGAACAATAGCCATTCCTGCAGCTACAAGAAATTTGCCCAGTCCTGCCATGGCTACTCCTCCTCGAAATGGAGCTGACACTGGACCTGGCCTCCCTCGGGAGCCTTTCTGCCAAGGTATTCCCAGGCCCTCCTGGTGGCCTTGCGCCCCCTTGGCGTCCTCTCTATGAAGCCCTGCTGGATGAGGTAGGGTTCATATATATCCTCAATAGTCTGCACCTCTTCATTGAGAGCCGCACCCAGGGTGGAGAGGCCCACCGGCCCCCCGTCAAAGAGCTCTACAATAACCTTGAGTATGCGCCTGTCCCATTCGTCCAGCCCTCCCGAGTCCAGCCCCAGCATATCAAGGGCGGAAGAGGCCACGGCGCTGTTCACTGATGAGAGAGCTCTTACTTCCGCCACATCCCTAACCCTCCTTAGAAGACGGAGGGCAATTCTGGGAGTCCCCCTGGAGCGGGCCGCAATCTCGCGGGTAGCGCCCTCTTCTACCGCTATTCCCAGGACCCTGGCCCCTCTTGCGACTATTGAGGCGAGCTCCTCTTCGCCGTAGGGGGCAAGCTGCTCCACAATCCCAAACCTGGTTCTCAGGGGGGATGACAGGAGGCCTAGGCGGGTAGTTGCTCCCACCAGGGTAAATCTGGGAAGAGTCAGACATATATTGTTTGCCAGGGGGCCTTTGCCTACTATTATGTGAAGAGAGAAATCCTCCATGCCCGGGTAGAGTATCTCCTCCACGTTGGTGGGCAGCCGGTGAATTTCATCGATAAAGAGCACATCGTTGGGCTCCAGGTTGGATAGAATGGCCGCCAGATCGCCGGTTTTTTCAAGGGCAGGACCGGTGGTGACCCTTAGCTGCCCTCCCATCTCCCTCGCTATGATATTTGCCAGGGTTGTCTTGCCAAGTCCCGGCGGGCCGTAAAAAAGGCAGTGATCCAGTGCCTCCGACCTGCGCCTTGCAGCTTTTATGAATATGGAAAGCTTTTCCTTCAGCTTATCCTGGCCGACAAACTCATCAAGAGAAAGGGGGCGGAGAGAGGGTTCGTCCTCTCCGGCCCCGTCGGCTGGGTCAAGGAAACGCCGCTTATCCTCTGTCAAAGGGAATCACCTCAATTCCGCTTCAGTTCTCTCAGGGCCAACTTTATCAGCTCTTCCGGGGTGGATTCATCCTTTATTTCCCCCTCCGCCTTCAGCTTTCTTAAGGCTGCCGCCCCGTCCGCCTGGGAGAAGCCCAGGGAGCGGAGGGCCTCCAAAGCTATATCCAGGCTGCCCGGCTCTTCCGCAAAACCTCCGAAAACCCCTTCTTCCTTCATGGCTTCAAGGTGGCGCCCCATCTCAAAACACAGTCTCTCCGCCGTTTTTCGGCCTATGCCCGGGATGGTTGCCAGGGATTGCGTATCGGAGGTCAAAATCCAGCCTGCTACTCTCTCGGCGGGGGCAAACTTTAAAATGTTCATTGCCATCCTGCCTCCTATGCCTTTTACCGTGATAAGCTTTAAAAAAAAGCTTTTCTCCCTTTCATCAGCAAAGCCGAAAAGAGAGGGGCCTGCGTCGGAAAACTGGAGATGGGTAGTGATGGAGATTTTCTCTCCCTCCCGGCAGAGGGCGGCCGCTCTGCCTGTGCAGGCAACCTCAAAACCGAGCCCCCCCACGTCGAGGATTACTATATTGTCGGAGACTGAAATTACGCTACCTGAGAGAAACTGCAGCATTGGATCCTCCTGCTCTTGCCCTTCTGTTGCTCTCCGCAAAAAGAAAGAAGCCTGCCACGGCAGCGGCCAGGGCATCTGCCGCATCATCGGGCTTAGGCAGTTGGTCCAGGTTCATAATGCGGCTCACCATTTTCTGAACCTGCTCCTTGGGGGCGGTACCGTAGCCGCAGACCGCCAGCTTGACCTGGGAGGGTTTTGGCTCCACTACCGGAAGTCCCCTTTGGGCGGCAAGCAGAAGTACAACCCCTCTGGCCTGCCAGACGTACTCCGCAGTGGTAATATTTCTGCCGAAAAAGAGTTTTTCCACGGACATAAAGTCGGGGGAGCAGAGCTCAATCTGCTCCCCTAATTTTTGGTATATCATCTTAAGACGAAGGGGAATCGCCATGCCGGGAGGAGTCTCCACGCAACCATAGGAAAGGGATCGAAAGACAGCTCCCTCCCGGAGAACCGAGGCAAATCCCAGCCTTCCCAGACCTGGATCAATGCCGATGCACTTTTTCAAAGGACTCTCTAGCCTTCCATGCTTTCCATGATCTCGTCGGGGATGTCGAAATTTCCGTACACATTCTGGACGTCGTCATGTTCTTCAAGGAGGTCCATAAGCCGGAGCACTTTTTCTGCCGTCTCCTGATCCGAGACCTCCACAGTATTGTTGGGCATCATGGTAGTTTCAGCTCTCTCCACCGGGTAGCCCGCATTTTCCACCGCCTCTTTTACTGCTAGATAAGAAGAAGGGTCGGAGTAGATCTCAAATCCGTCGTCCATCTCCTCTAGATCCTCGGCGCCTCCGTCAAGAGCGGCGTTCATGAGAGCTTCTTCATCGAGATCAGTACCCTTAACGGAAATTATTCCCTTGCGCTCAAACATCCAGGCTACGCTGCCTGATTCGCCCAGCACGCCTCCGTTGCGCACGAGGAGAGCCCGCATCTCAGAGGCGGTACGGTTTCGGTTGTCCGTTAGGGCATCCACCAGAATGGCCACCCCCGCAGGGCCGTAGACCTCGTAGGTAATTTCCTCGTACAGGGCGCCTTCGATTTCACCCGTTCCTCTTTTGATGCCCCTGATGATATTATCGTTGGGAACACTCGCAGCTCTTGCCCTGTCAATGGCGGCCTTGAGACGGTGGTTCTGGGCCGGGTCTCCTCCGCCCTCTTTCGCTGCAATTATTACGGCCTTCACCAGCTTCTGGAAAAGATTTCCCCTCTTGGCGTCCTGTGCCGCTTTTCTGTGTTTGATATTTGCCCACTTTGAATGTCCGGCCAAAACGATCACCTCTTCTTATGAAGATAAATTCTATAAAACAGCGGAAGTCCCTCCGCCGGCAACTCTCTGTCCTGAGGCCTTCAAGCCTCATGATCATTGTAGCACAGTGGTTTTTTACCGGAGCTGCAGGCCGGCCTTGCGGAGGAAATACTCCTCTCCCCTAGGGCCGCGGAGGGGGGATATTTCCTCCCCTTCCGGGTCAAAAACTGCCGGAGGCCTGCCGGGGATCGCCAAAAGGGAGAATATCCTGTTTTCCGCCGCTCTTGTACGGGCAGCAGCATTCAGGACCTCCTCTGACAGGGCGTATTCCGCCACTGTGATCAAAAGTTCTGCTCCCCCTTCTGTCAGACGGCGGACGTGGTCCGGCCTCA
This sequence comes from Aminivibrio sp., assembly GCA_050946755.1. Lineage (GTDB taxonomy): Bacteria > Synergistota > Synergistia > Synergistales > Aminobacteriaceae > Aminivibrio. Next base: position 22,528 of record JBMNVK010000007.1, read on the forward strand.
GGACCTCTTCTCCTGAAGCGAACCCGCACATAAAGGGCCCCAGGGGAAGGATGGAAGGACCGTCTCCCCCTGCGGATGCCCTCCACAGGAGATTCCCCCCGTCGTCTTTCAAAAAGGGAGTTCTTCCGGCCCCTGAATAAAGAAATGCGCCTGCATCGGCAGGCAGATCTGTATCCTCTTCACTGTGCTTCGACAGTACTGCCAAAAGAAATTCCCCGGAGGAGTCTGCCCCAAAGGATGGCCAGAAGGCGGGATTTTTGGCTGAAAGTATAATAAAGCAGGGCTCACTCAAAAGAAATTCCCCCAAACCGAGAATCTGAGTTTATTATACTATGGGCAGATAAGAACAGGAGGGGTTTTAATGGATTCGCTGGTCCGCTTCGGCGTCGCAGTACCCGCCTCCCTTTTGGCGGAGTTCGACCAATACATTCAGGGTAAGGGGCTTCAGAACAGATCAGAGGCCCTCAGGCAGCTGATAAGGGAAAAGCTTGCCAGGGAGATATGGTCCAGAGGAGAGGGGACGGTCTTTGGCACCGTGACCATTATGTACGACCATCATGTCAGGGATGCGACCAATTCCCTTACCACTCTGCAGCACGACTTCGGGGAAGCCATAATATGCACCACCCACGTTCATGTGGATCACAGCCACTGTCTGGAGTGCATCGTTCTTAAGGGGGATCCGAAAACCATCAGGGAGTTCGAGGATGCCCTGTCGTTGGTCCGGGGAATAAAGACCGTGGATCTTTCCATATCTGCAATTCTATAAAAAAAGGGCAGCCGCCGGCTGCCCTGCAGATCAGATTGCTCAGGTAGAGCAGGAAGTTGCGGTACAGCTTCCGCACTTGCTCCTGGAGAGGCTCTCGCCCTCCAGGAGGATCAGTGTTTTTCCTCTGCACTTCGGACATCGCAAAGTCCTGTCTGACTCGTCGAGGCGAAACTCCTCGCCGCAGGATGCGCACCGGAAGAGCCTTGTGTTTTTCATATCCTTACCTCCCTGAAACCTTGTGAACCGGTCGTAATTTTAAAAATCCGCAAAAAATATTCCTGGCCCTCATTCAGCGGAAAAATCTTTCGCCATGGTGAACAGCAGCTCCGCTGCGTCTTCCAGTTTTACCTCTTTCAGGACCTTGCCCATGGAGAAGATTATCGCCCCTCCCGGTGATCCGGCAATCCCGAAATCAGCCCCCATGGCCTCTCTGGGACCGTTCACCTCGCAGCCCATGACCGCAATCGTAACTCCGTTGGGCATCTCTTCGAGGCGGGGTGCTAAATGAGCGGCGATCTCCATCACGTCTATCCTCTTTCTGCCGCAGGTGGGGCATGAAATGAGGGTTCCTCCTTTTTTTCTGAGCTCCAGGGCCCTCAAAAGGGAGTATCCTGCCCTGACTTCCTCCTCAGGAGCCTCCGACAGGCTGATCCTTATGGTACTGCCGATCCCCTGGGCAAGCAGGAGGGATAGACCGGCAGCGCTCTTAATCAGGCCATCCCGACCAAATCCTGATTCCGTAACACCTATGTGGAAGGGAAAATCAGGATACTTGAGGGCAAGAAGAGTGTTTGCTCTCACCGTCTCCGGCACGGAAGTGGATTTCGCCGAAAGAATAATATCATAAAAGTCAAGGCCGAGAAGGATTTGAAGCTGTTCCTCCGCAGCCGCAGCCAGAGCGTCAGACCTTATTCCACCGGCTCTCTCCAGCTGGGCGGTGTTGATAGAGCCGCTGTTTGACCCTATGCGGATTACCGCCTTCCTCTCCCTGGCGCAGGCCACTATTTCATCAACGCCTCTTGCCATGTTTCCGGGATTGATCCTTATGGAAGGCACTCCGGCTTCAAGGGCCGCCAGGGCGAGGGAGGGGTCAAAGTGAATATCCGCCATGACAGGGATGGGCGAGTTCCTGACCAGCCAGCGCAGATCCTCTGCCATGCTGGCTGAGGGAAAGGCTGCCCTTATCAGTTCACATCCATTTTCTGCCAGGGAGAGACACTGCTCCAGACAGGAGTCTCTGGAAGAAAGAGGAATTTTAAGCATGCTCTCTACCCGGATGGGGTTTTTGCCCCCTATTTTAAGGGAGCCTATTTTCACAGACCTTGTCATCGGTTAGCTCCAGAAAATTCGGACCACATCGTGCCAGGTGATGTACAGGATGAGGGCAATCAGCAGGAAGAAGCCCGTCATATGAATATAATTTTCTGTTTTCGGGGGGAGTCTCCTTCTCAGGATCATCTCGCCGGCGGTAAAAAAGAGCCTGCCTCCATCAAGTGCGGGAAAGGGAAACAGATTTATCAGTCCCAGATTAAGGTTTATGAGGGCCAGGAAGGAGAGAAAGGTCCAAAGCCCCTTTCTTGCCGCCTCTCCCGCCATGGAGGCTATTCCGACGGGGCCGGTGACATCCATTTTTTCTCTGCCCGATATCCACCGGACTATTCCCGAGATCATTTCCGCGCTCATATTCATTGTGTAGGAGAAGGCAGAGGAAAAGGCCTCCCCGGGTGGATATTTTTTATAGGCGGGCCTTATTCCAAAAAGAGGGATTCCCTGTTCATCTGCCTCTATCACGGCCTCAAGCAAAAGAGTCTCCCCTTTTCTGTCGACAGAAAAGACCACAGGTCCCTTAAGAGCTTCCTCCCTGATTCTGGAGGACATGGTCCGCCAGTTGTCAACAGGTGCACGGTTTACCGAGAGGATCCTGTCTCCCTCCATTATTCCCGATGTCTGGGCAGGGTAGCCCTTCATAATTTCTCCTACGACGGTGTCGCCCAGGTCCATCACTCCATGGCCTACGAGAAAGGCGGCGGTAAGAAGCAGAGCAAGGACTATGTTGGCCGCTGACCCGTTCAGAAGGATGAGAAATCGCTTCCAGGCGGCTTTGTCGTAGAAAGCCATTCCCGGCCTAATTTCTTCTCCCTCTCCCTCCTCATCCATTCCCGCAAGGCGGACGAATCCCCCCACAGGAAAAATTCTGACGGACCACAGATTATGCTTCCCTTTTCGGCTGTAGATGACAGGGCCCATCCCAAAGGCAAACTCATGCACCTGTACCCCAAAAAGACGGGCAGTCAGATAGTGCCCGTACTCATGGGCAACCACACATATTCCTATTACCAGTATAAACGAAAGCAGACTGGACATTTTTCAGACAGATCTCCTTATGCGTTGGAGTTTCTCAGACGTCTGCAGAACTCCTCCGCCAATTTTTTTCCTTGTTCAAGAACTGTCAGGGCCTCTGCCAGGGATTTGGGGGACGGACCTCTCCAGTTCTCCATTACTGATTCTACAACCGATGAAATATCTGTAAAGCCTATAAAGCCGTTCAGGAAATTTTCAACTGCCGCCTCATCTGCCCCTATCAGGAGGGCCGGAAACGGACCTCCCCTTCTGGCCGCCTCCTTGGCCAGGGAGAGACAGGGGAACCGGTCTTCATCCGGCTTCAAAAAGATGATAGTCCTCTCCGCCAGCTGAGGTACAGGTACAGGAGGGAAGGGGCTTCTCTCAGGATGGAAAAGGGCGGAGGCGCAGGGCAGCCGCATGTCCGGCGAGGAGGCGGACATAAGAAAGGATCCGTCAGTGAATTCAACTATTCCGTGGACAAAGGAGTCGGGGCATATAACTGCATCCACCCGGTCTGACGGAAGAGAAAAAAGAGCCATGGCCTCCAGGATTTCAATTCCCTTGTTCATGAGGGTTGCGCTGTCCACGCTGATCTTGGCCCCCATGTCCCAGACGGGGTGGCTGACCGCCATGGCTGGAGTCACTTCCCTGAGCTCTGCTTCCGAGAGGTTTCGGAAAGGACCTCCGGAGGCGGTTAAAACGATCTTTTCCACCTGGGAGAGAGGTCTCCCTGCCAGGCATTGCCAGATGGCGTTATGCTCGCTGTCAAGGGGACGGAGCTGATCTTTGTCCTTGGCCAGAGGGAGAATCCACTCCCCTGCCGCTACTATGCTCTCCTTGTTTGCCAGGGATACAGCCTTGCCCCCCTTTAAGGCTGCCGCCAGAGCTCCTATGGCCCCGGTACCTGAAGAGGCGACTACCACGTGGTCAATGTCCGGGTGGGAGGCCATCTCCACCATGGCTTCAGGCCCTGCTGAAATTTTCGCCCCCAGGCCGGAGGACCGGAGCTTTTCCCCTGCAGCTGCCTCGGCCATTACCACCTGCGGGCAGTTAAACTCACGGGCCAGCCCGCCCGCCTCCTCCCAGGACGACCGGGCTCCAAGGGCCCCTATCTCAAAATGGTCGGGAAAAGTTCTGCAGACATCCAGCACTGACCGCCCTACGCTTCCGGTGCAGCCTATCACGAAAAGCCTGGTCTTCCTCATCTCAAAATGACTCCGAACAGGACATAGATCAGCAGGCCGCTCACCAGTACGCTGTCGAATCGGTCCAGCATTCCGCCGTGGCCGGGGATTATCTTGCCGCTGTCCTTTACCCCCGTTTCTCTTTTGATGACCGACTCTCCCATGTCGCCTATCTGTCCCGCGATGCCGCATATGAGCCCTACGTACACAAAAGGAAGGGCTTCGGCGCCAAGGACATAGGCCACTCCCACTCCTGCGAGCAGGGCGGCTGACGCTCCTCCAAGGAAACCTTCCCAGGTCTTGTTGGGGCTTATATTTTCACAGAGTTTTTTTCTCCCCCACTTTGAACCTACCAGGTAGGCCGCCACATCGCAGCTCCAGGTGCAGAGAAACATGGAAAAAAGCAGAATGGCTCCTGAGGGAAGCCTGCGAAGGAGGATCATAAAAGTCCAGGGAATCACGATATAGAGAATGCCTGAAAGTACGCCTCCCATATTCCAGATGGCGAAGCTCTCCGCCCTGGATTCTCTTCTTATAATTTCAACAAAAAGGACGAGAAAGGCGGAAATGCTCAAGGTTATTACCAGAGAGATGGGATGGATTCCCTCGGAGGCGGTAATCATTATGAGCAGGGCTGCAAGAAATCCCACACCTTTCGAGACCTTGAATTTCCTCGATATCATGCTGTAGAACTCCCCCAGGGAGACCAGTGCTATCAGGGACACCACGCCTGTCCAGATCCTGCCGCCGGCGTAGAGGGCCACCAGGATTGCCGCTACAACAGCCGATCCTGATGCGCCCCTGATCAGCAGCTCTTTCATCTTTTCGTCAAACTGCGCCATATCTTCGCTCCCTGCCTAAAAAATGGTCGACGGCCTTCTGAAGGTCTCCGGGGCCGAAATCGGGCCACAGAACATCAGTAAAGTAAAGCTCGCTGTAGGCGCACTGCCACAGCCAGAAATTGCTTAGCCGCTGCTCTCCGCTCGTCCGGATTATGAGGTCCGGCATGGGGATATCAGAGGCGTACAGGGCCCCGGCTATATCATCCTCCGTTACGGGAGCGGTCCTCCCCTCGGCGATGAGTGAGTTTACACAGTCCACTATCTCAGCTCTTCCGCCGTAGTTCAGACAGGCAATGAGGCAGAGCCCGGTATTTCCCGCTGTTTTATCCTCTGCCCAGTCCATAAGCCCGATTATATCTTCGGGAAGCCCTTCTCTCCTCCCGACAAATCTCAGGCGGACATTCTCCCTGTCTATCTCATCTACCTTGCGTCTGATGGAAGACCGGAAGAGGCTCATGAGGCCTTTGACCTCTGTCTCGGGACGGCTCCAGTTCTCCGTTGAAAAGGCATAGACGGAAAGGTGGGTTATCCCAAACTCTGCTGCGGCCCTTGCAGTCCTGTCCAGGGCTCTGATGCCCGCCCTGTGTCCGAGCAGGCGGGGCAGCAGCCTCCTTTTGGCCCAGCGGCCGTTGCCATCCATTATAATGCTGACGTGAAACGGGTCGGGAGGTGTTATGTCCTTCAAGGCTCCTTCTCCTTTCCACCCTGCAGCACAAGGCCGAGCTCCTCAATTTTCTCTCTCAGGGCCTTCATGTCCTGCCATGTCAGGTCTTTGGGGCTGCCCTTCCTTCTGGATTCGTTTCTGAGCAGATAGCTTGGGTGAAACATGGGAAAGAGCAGAATTCCCCTCCAGGGGATCCACCTTCCCCTCAGAGAGGTTATGCCTTCAGATGTCCTGAGAAGCCATTTTGTGGGGGTATTGCCCAGAGTTATGAGGATTTTAGGCCGCAGCAGGGCAAGCTGGGTCTCAAGGAAAACACTGCATGCCATCATCTCATCAGGCACCGGTTCTCTGTTTCCCGGCGGTCTGCACTTTACAACGTTGGTTATGAAGACATCTTCTCTTGCAATGCCCACCGATGCGAGTATCTGTGTGAGAAGACGGCCCGCCTTTCCGATAAAGGGTTTTCCCTGTCCATCCTCATCCGATCCCGGTCCCTCCCCTACCAGCACAAGGGGCGAGTGTCTGCTACCCTCTCCGAATACGGTGTTTTTCCTGGATGAAGAGAGGTCGCACCGGGTACAGTCTTTTACCTTGTCCTGCAGCTCTTCCCAGGCCATGGCCCGATCTGCGCTGCTGGAGAAAAAATTCATGGAAAAACAACCTCCGAAATTCGAATGTCCACCTTGCCCACGTCCAGGCCGGTGAAAAATCTGACCGCTGACGCTACCCGTTTTTGTTCTGTTTTGCCAAGCTGACGGAAGTTCAGCTTCCCCGGCTTCACGCTGATGGTTATGTCAAGGGAGATAACGTCCTCGGAGGAGCCGACTTTTATGTCCTCCGCCTCTTTTATCTGGGGGCTGAGGGAGATTACATGCCTTACCATGTCCTCTATGGCAGAAGAATCTATAGTGAGGGCCCCGACAAAACTGAAGGGAGGCCTTACTATGGTCCTTTCGCCGTCTTCTTTATCGTGAGACCTGAAAAGGCCTTTAAGATGAACTACAAGTTTGCCCGCAAAGTTCTTCCTAAGCTGAGTTCTTGATACTGGTACCACATGCTGGCCCTTTTCGTGACGCTCTCTTCTCGCATTTATGATCTCCTCGGGAGAGGCCACCTCCGTTATGTCGATTATGAGCTCCGGCGTCGGAAGGGCGAGAGCCCTGGCAATCTTTTCAGCCATGGAGATGGAGGTGCCCAGCACCATTATCTTGCAGGGCGCATGTTTCTCCAAAAAGGCCCTGACTGCCTTCCGATGATCCGGGAACTGAAACATGGCCCTGCGTATTGCCCGCACCAGATTTCGTTCCGACTTCGCACTCTTGCCCGCCATGATCCTTCCCCTGGCTATCAGAAGCCCGTCGTCTATGAGATAGTCCACTTCATTTTCCCGGGCTACCAGCTGAGCCCGCTGGCTTTTTCCTGTGCCTGCCGGGCCCACAAAGGCTATTACTCGGAAATCTTCCTGGCCTGGGCTCTTGTAATAGGGCATCATGGGAGTTTTTCTATGACGGAGGCTCGCCTGGGGAGGGGATCACAAGTCTGCGGACAGCCGCCGGGAGTCCTTCCGCTCCCCTGTCTTTTCACAGCCGGAACTACTCTCCGAGCTGTTGATCACCCTGACGGAGGCGCCAAGCTTCCGAAGCTTCTCCTCCATCTTCTCGTAGCCCCTGAAAATATGGCCGAGGTGATAGACCACGGTGGTGTCCCTGGCCGCAAGACCAGCTATTACAAGAGCAGCTCCGGCCCTGAGGTCCGTAGCTGCCACGTCCGCCCCTGTAAGGGCCTCAACGCCCGTGACTATGGCGGAGTTATTCTGCGTTTCTATCTTTGCGCCCATCTTGTTCAGCTCGCTTATATGGAGGAACCGGGACTGGAAGACGCTCTCCTGTATAAGACTCGCACCCTGGGCAAGGCACAGTGCGGCCATTATCTGAGGCTGCAGATCCGTGGGAAATCCCGGATAGGGAAGGGTTTTGAGGGAAACTCCCTTCAGCCGGGGTGCGGGATGAATAGTTACTTCGTCCTTTTTGACAGTGAGGTTTGCCCCTGCTTCCTCCAGCTTGGCCAGCAGAGAGTCGATGTGGTTTGGAATTACGCCCGTGACCGTCACCTCACCGTTTGTGGCGGCGCCCGCCAGTATATAGGTGCAGGCCTCGATGCGGTCCGGTATTATGCGGGATTCTGCCCCGTGCAGCCCATCCACTCCCTGGATCCTTATGCCTCCGGTTCCGTCGGTCTCAACTCTGGCTCCCATGGACCTGAGAGCCTCCACCAGATTATAGATCTCCGGCTCCCTTGCCGTGTTTTCCAAAACCGTCTCTCCTTTAGCGAAGACAGCGGCCATCATAAGGTTTTCCGTTGCCCCCACCGAGGGGAAGTCAAGATAAATTCGGCATCCTGTAAGCCCTTTTGTAGTCGCATGCACTGCGCCATGAACGAGTTCGATGGAGGCTCCCATCTTGGTAAGCCCCTTCAGGTGCAGATCGATGGGTCTGCTGCCTATTGAGCATCCTCCGGGCAGAGGCATTACCGCTCTGCCGCATCTGGCCAGCAACGGCCCCAGAACGAGGGATGAGGCCCTCATCTTCCGCACAAGATCGGGAGGGGTCTCCCAGGATATCTCCTCAGGGGTGAAAATCTCCATCTCATGGTTTTTGAAGGTAATTTCAGCGCCAAGATTTCTTAGAAGATCTGCCATGGTGTTAACATCCAGCAGATCGGGCACGCGGGTTATGCGGAGGGTGTTGTTCTTTAAAAGAAGGGCGGCGGCCATGACGGGGAGGGAAGCGTTTTTTGCACCCTGGGCCTCGACGGAGCCTTTAAGAGGCCTGCCGCCCATAATTTCCATTCTGGATTCCACTGTCTTAACTCCTCCCGAAATTTTTGTGGGAAATCATAATAAGATACTATACCACGAGGACGATCAGCATTCCGAAAAATAGCCCGCAATGGCGGCAGCTATTCTCTCTGATGCCTTCCCGTCTCCGAAGGGATTTTCCCCCCTGTTCAGGAGGGATTCACGGAAAATGCTGTCCGACAGAACTCTTGATGCTGTTTCGGCGATGGTCTTTCTGTCCGTTCCTACCAGAAGAGCGGTTCCCGAGTGCAGAGCCTCGGGGCGCTCCGAAAGATCCCTCATTACCAGCGCCGGCCTGCGAAGTCCGGAGGCCTCCTCCTGAACTCCCCCGCTGTCCGTAAGTATCAGGGAGCTCCTGTTCATGGCCCAGACAAAATCGGGATAGTCCAGGGGTTCACAGAGATGAACCCGCTCTTCCCCCGCGAGGAAGCGCCTGATTATCTCCCGCACCTTGGGATTCTTGTGAAGGGGTATGAGCACCCGGATCTCCTCATGAGATTCAAGCAGATCTCTCACTGCAAGGCATATTGACTCAAGAGGCTTTCCCCAGGACTCCCTCCGGTGAGCCGTAAGAAGGATTACCGGGCCCTCTTCCTCAGCGATGGGCAAAAGGGGCCCTGTTGGCGCATAGTCCTTTTCAAGTGCTGTATGAAGGGCGTCTATTACAGTATTTCCTGTCACAAAAAGGTTTTTTTCCGACAGGGGCAGATTCTCCCGCCTGAGATTTTCAGCCGCCCCCTCAGTCGGGGCAAACCACAGGGATGAGAGACTGTCAGTGATTATCCGGTTCGCTTCCTCGGGAAAAGGACGGGCAAGATCGCCGCTTCTCAGCCCGGCCTCCACGTGACCTACCGGAATCCCTCTGTAAAAGGCTGCCATGGCGGTGGCCATGGTGGTGGTGGTATCCCCGTGGACGAGGACAAGATCATGAGGATTTTCATCCAGATATGTTCCTGCGCCCGACAGCACCCGGCATGTAATGCTGTCCAGAGACTGTCTCTCCTCCATCACTGACAGGTTTACGTCTGCCTTTATCTCAAAAAAGGCAAGGGCCTGATCCAGCATATGACTGTGCTGTCCTGTAGCCAGGACAGATACAGTCAGTCCTTTCTGTCTGAGGGCAGCCACCACCGGGGCCATTTTTATGGCCTCAGGCCTGGTTCCCACCGTGCAAACTATCTTCTTTTCCATAAAAACAACTCCGTCCCTGAATTTATTCCCCCCAATCCTCTCATGCCGCAGGAGCAGCTCATCAGGAGAGGCGGGCTATGAACAGAAAAACCCCGGAGCTCACCACGATGCCTTGAAAAGCCGTAAGAAGGACCACAGTCCAGAAGGGAGATATTCCCCGGTCCATCATAATATGGTGAATATGTCCTCTGTCGGGAGAAAAAGGGGATCTTCCCTTCCAGATCCTTCTCATAATGGCAAACAGCGTATCGGCGCCCGGAACCCCGCCCGCCAGCAGCAGAAAGAAGGGCAGTTCTACAAAGTTTATGGATCCCAGTCCGGGAGCTACTGTATAGATAAAAAAGCATGAAAACAGATATCCAAGCAAGGTGGTGCCTCCATCTCCCAGAAATGTCCTGGCCGAGGGAAAGTTCCAGCAGAGAACTCCTCCTGCGAGACCTGCCATGGAAAAAAACACCGTGGCGTTTCCGAGGGGGGATGATAGCAGACAGGCGGCAATAAACATGAGAAGGCACAGACCGTTGGCCCCGTCTATCAGGTTGTAGGCATTAGTCATTCCGGTAATCCAGAAAAGACACACCGCTGCGTGGACCGGGGGAAGACTTACGGACATGAGAAATGCTCCTCCCGCTCCCACGTGGATTCCCAGACGCAGAAGGGGCGGAAGGCTCTTCATGTCATCCCTGTATCCTGCGAGAAAGACCATGGTGCCTCCTGTGCCGATGAACCTGGCAGCAGAATGTTCACCAACCGCAAAAAGACACCAGAGCAAAAAGCCCAGCCATATCACAATGCCTGCGCCCCGGGGAATAATGCCCTTGTGGGTCTTTCTATCCCCTGGGTGGTCAACAATCTGGTAGCGGTTTGCCAGGTAGATGGACAGGGGCGTAATGCAAAGTCCCCAGAGGATGAGAAGAGGCAGAGCTACAAAAAAATTTTTTAGCGCAAATTCCACATTAAGCCCTACTTGGTGCCGAAAAGTCTGTCGCCCGCATCTCCAAGCCCAGGTACGATATAGCCGTTTTCGTCAAGATGGCTGTCGAGGGCCGCCGTAAAAATATCCACGTCCGGATGTTCCCTCCGCACCCTGGCAACTCCTTCCGGTGCAGCAATAATGCTTATCAGGGAGATCTTCTTGCCTCCCTTTTCCTTTACCAGGCTTATGGAGGCAGATGCGGAGCCTCCTGTCGCAAGCATGGGATCAAGGATGAAGATATCTCTTTCCGGGATGTCTCCCGGCAGTTTGCAGTAGTACTCCACAGGCATCAGAGTATCCGGGTCCCGGTAGAGCCCTATATGCCCAACCTTGGCGTTTGGTATGATCTGCAGAATACCGTCTACCATCCCGAGCCCTGCCCTAAGCACCGGGATAATGGCCAGTTTTTTGCCCTCGATGGTGTAGGCCTCGGTCTCTGTCAGAGGAGTTTCCACCCTGATTTTAGCAAGAGGAAGGTTTCTTGTGCTCTCATAGACCATAAGCCCTGCGATCTCCTGGACCAGTTCCCTGAAGACCTTTACGGATGTATGCCTGTCCCTGATAATGGTTACTTTATGCTGTACTAGGGGGTGATCGAAAATCACTGTCCGTCCCTCTTCCGAGGGCCAGAACCGGGGGCATACCCGGTGTTCATAGTCGCCTATCTTGGAGAGCCGCTGGGCGTGCCGGCCTCCTTCAAACTCCGTTTCCAGCCACACGTCGAGGATTTCTGCCGCCCTGGAGGAGTCCAGAATCCTTGCCCCCATGGTAAGGATGTTGGAGTTGTTGTGCCATCTGCTCAACCTTGCTGTCTCTATGTCGTGACAGTGAGCCGCGTAAGCTCCCGGGACCTTGTTCGCCGCAATGGACATTCCTACGCCGGTTCCGCAGAGGAGCACACCTCTGTCGGCAGAGCCGCCCGCCACCGCTTCCGCTACCCTGAAGGCTACATCAGGATAGTCTGAAGGCTTTGAATCAGAGTCGGCTCCCATGTCCACAACCTCTCTCGATCCTTTTTCGCAAATATGGTCAGTCAGAATTTTCTTCAGTGAAAATGCGGCATGGTCGGAACCGATGGCGATTTTCATTATGGAACTCCTCCCCGCTTAAGTTTTTTCCCTTCGTTTATGATAACACTTGCCCTTTGAAAGACCTATAGAAAAACTGCCTCAAATATGAACCCCCTTCCCTGGAATGGAAAGGGGGTTCAACAAGCTTCAGAACGTTTTTTCTAGCTGAGCAGTGACAGCATGACTCCCGCTGCCACGGCCGTGCCTATGACTCCTGCCACGTTGGGGCCCATGGCATGCATGAGAAGGAAGTTGCCGGGGTTCTCCTGCTGGCAGACACGCTGAACTACACGGGCCGCCATAGGAACTGCCGAGACGCCCGCCGCGCCTATCATGGGGTTGACCCTGCCGCCGCTGCTCTTCTTCA
>JBMNVK010000008.1:0-33972 GCA_050946755.1 Aminivibrio sp.
TACCTTACTCCCTGGGAAGTTTACACCGGTGGAGGGGGTAAAAAGGTTAACATTAAATAGTCGCAATTATCTTTGAGATGCGTTAAGAAACCAATGATTTTTTGTCTTGACAACCGGGTCCACTTTATGCATACATTGTATTTTCTAATTCAGGAGGGCTTGTGAATTGACTATCCGCAACAAACTTATCATCATGGCTACCATTGTTCTTGTCATAATTGCTTCCATGGCGGCAGTCACTCTTTACAGGGGCAGTTCCGTCGTAACCGGCCTGGTCAACGACGCCGGACTTGAGGTCGTTGAAAGCGCCGCTCAAAATATCGATGCCAGGCTGGACAAAATAGAGGCCGTGGCAAAGTCGGCGGCGGAGGCGGTGCGGAACCTCATCCTCCGGTTTTCGGTCACCGAGGAAGACGTGGGCATAATCGTGACGGCCCTTACGGAGGGCATAAAAGGCGAGGGCATCCTGGACGTATATATGGGCCATGAGGCAACGGGCCATTTCTCCGACGGGTCGGGGTGGATCCCCACGGAAGATTTCGACTGCAAGACCCGCCCATGGTACCAGGACGCCAAGGCTGCGGGCAGGGACAAAGTAATTCTCACCCAGCCCTACATCGACGTGATTACAAAAAACATGATAATAACTGCGGCCGTAGCGGTGTATGATGATTCGGACAAACTCCTGGGCGTAGTGGGGACGGATTTTGAAATAGACGGGCTTATAAAGTACGTAGATGAGCTGAGCATCTTCGGAAAAGGAGAGGGAATACTGCTTCTTGACAGCGGCGTTGTCATGGCCGGCCCCCGGAAAGATGACATCCTGAAGGCCAATCTTGCATCTGATGAACGGTATCCCGAAGGGCTCAGGCGGATAGTCAAAACTATGATAACCGGAAAAAAGGGCTACGACTCCTACACGCTGGAGGGGGAAGAAAAACAGATGTTCTTCGCCCCCACCAGACACGGCCTGGCCCTGGGCGTGCTATTCCCAATCACGGAGATAACGGGCATGGTAAGATCCCTTACCTTTATGCTGCTCGCCATCTCATCCGTAGCGCTTATCGTGACGGGGGCCGTGATCTTCGGCATAACCCGGGGCCTCAACAGATCGGTCAGAACTATGGAAGCGGCTACCCTGCGGCTGGGCAAAGGAGACCTCACCGTTCGGTACGACGATTCGGGCGGGGATGAGATAGCCGGAATCTCCCGGGTCCTTAATGGCATGGCCGCCTCCATGAGGGAGGTAATGGCGTCAATCCGCAAAGAGGCCGGCGAGACGGGCAGGTATGCTGAAACACTAGCCTCCCTGTCGGAAGAGACCCTGTCCTCCATGGAGGAAGTCTCCTCTTCCATTATTAGAGTGGAGGAGATGATGGTCCACAGCGCCTCTGCCCTTCAGGAGACCAATGCCTCCATAGATGAAATAGCGGGGGGCGCCCAGTCGGCGGCAAGGGCGTCCGTGGAGGGAGCCGGGGATGCCGCCGCAGCGTCGGGCGCCGCCCGGGAGTCTCTGGACGAGGTCGGCGCCGCTATCGATCAGATAAAGACCGCTTCGGAGCAGTCAACGGGAGCCATTGAAAAAATCAGGGCCCTGGCCCGGTCAGTGGAGGAGATATCGGGTTTTGTAGCCACCATTACCTCCATCGCTGATCAGACAAATCTTCTGGCCCTTAATGCGGCCATAGAAGCGGCTCGGGCCGGGGAGGCGGGCCGGGGCTTCGCCGTCGTAGCCGAGGAAGTAAGAAAGCTGGCCGAGGACTCCGCCAGGGCAGCCGGTGAGGTCAATAATCTTATAGGCCAACTGCAGGGCCATTCCGGCGAGTCCATATCCGCCACCGAGGAGACGGGCGCGATTCTTGCCGACACCATCAAGGGCGCAGAGGCCACCCGGCTCAAGCTGGCCGAGGCGGTAAACTCCATGGGCAGGCTGGCGGAGGCGGTTCAGAGCATCGCCGCCGTCTCTCAGGAGCAGGCCGCTTCCAGCCAGGAGATGACCTCCGCCGTTCAGAGCGTCACCGATGCCACCGGCCAGGCCGCCGAGTCGGTCAAATCCATCCAGGCCGCCTCCGGCGAGACTACTAAGGCCGCGGAGGTAATAGCGGTGGAGGCCCAGAAGATGGCCGCCGCGTCCGAATCCCTGGGCAGCCTTGTGGCCCGGTTCGTGATCGACGAAGGCCCGGGCGGGTTAATGCCGGTAAAAAAATGACATCCAACGCAAAAAAGGCTCCGGCAGCTGCCGGAGCCTTTTTTAATTTCAATGATGCAAAGGATAAGAGGTATACGGTATACGATACAGAAGTACAGGGTCTTTTGCTCCGGATGGAGCCCTCGGGCAGAAAAACCTACTTCCTCAATTTCCAGGCCCGCACCATCCGCCTGAGGCGCGAAACTGCAAAGGGAGACAAGCTAGCCTACATCCCCATGAACTCCACCGTACACTCTACCCTCTCAGGCTGGAAGGCTTTCATGAAAAAACGCGACCCCGGCGAGTATCTTTTTATGGGCCCCGCTGGGGAGCCCATGAACGACGTCCGCTCCTCCTGGGAAAATGTCCTTAGGGATGCTGAAATTGAAAACTTCCGGTGGCACGACGTGCGCCACGACTTCGCCTCTCAGTTTTTAATGGCCGGGGTGAACATCCTGACTGTCAAGGAGCTGCTGACTCACGCCAAGCTGGAACAGGCCCTCCGCTACGCACATCTCGTCCCCAATCAGAAGGCCGTGGCGGTAGATAAGTTGGACGGGTTGTACTAAGTCAAGCATTAAGGTTATGTGTTAAAATCAACTTTAGACTATTGTTTTTCAGAAGAAGCATAAGAATAATGGACCTGAAGTACTGTCAAAATACGCTTGTCACAATAATAATCTTGTAGCGATAATACATGAAGCAACTGGCTTGAAAGAATTAATGAACTTCCATAAATATGATTAACGTAATACGTAAATCAAAACTTGACGGAGGTCCTCCCCTGATTATATACTATTCCTCGAATAAGCTGAAAAAGCACTGTGAAACAGAAGCGCTGGGAAACAAAGCCTTTGGCCCAAAACAGGCGGAAAAAATCCGACAACGAATCAAGGAGTTCGAAGCAGCGCCTTCTTTGCATGATATAAGCAGACTTCCTCCTCCGCGCTGCCATGAACTGAAAGGCAGCAGACGGGGTTGTCTGGCTGTAGTGCTGGCTGATAACATGCGTCTCATTTTTAAACCCAACCACGATTCGGTTCCATTACTTTCCGCGGGCGGACTAGACTGGCGCGCTGTGACCAGTATCATCATTTTGGAGGTGACAGACTACCATGGCGATTAGAAAAATACCCGCTGGAGAAACTGATTATGCTGTCCCTCCGGGACGAACACTCCAGGAAACCCTGGAACATATAGACATGACTCAGAAGGAATTTGCGAACCGGATGGGCATGGCTCCCAAAACCATAAATGAAATAATCAAAGGGAAAGCCCCTATCACCGCAGAAACGGCGATAAAGCTGGAAACAGTGCTTGGGATAAGCGCGGCCTTTTGGACAGCCATGGAAGCAAATTACCGCACCGATAAGGCCCGTCTGGAAAATAAGAAAAAAATAGCTCTTGAACAAGAGATAGCAGGCGAATTCCGTTGCTACGCTGAAATGAGCAGGCTAGGGTGGGTTGAACCGACTAGAGCAAAGGGGGAAAAAGTGGAGTTTCTGCGCAGTTTTTTCGGAGTTGCCTCCTTGGAAAATATACGGGTCCTTCCCTATACCGCAAATTTTAGACTTAAGGAATCCCCCCGAACATCTTTCTATGCCATTATGGCGTGGCTGCGGCAGGGAGAACGCATGGCGGCGGATATTCGGACAGAACCTTTCTCTCTCGAAAAACTTCATGATGCTATACCCCGCCTAAGGTCGCTTACTTCATGCAGGCCCGGATTCTGGGAAAAAATAGTATCCCTATGTGCTGGTTGCGGGGTCGCCGTCTCTTTTGTCCCAAGCTTAAAAGGCGCAGCAATAAATGGGGCCATGAGGTGGCTCTCGCCAAAGAAGGCCCTCGTAACGGTGTCTTTGCGACACGCCTATTCGGATATTTTCTGGTTCTCATTATTTCACGAACTGGGACATATCATCAAAGGGCACCAAAAAAGCGAGCCCTATATTTCGTATTTGCAGTCCTCAGTTCGGAGCAAACAAGAGAGTGAAGCCGACATGTACGCGAGGGACGTCCTTATTCCTTCTGCATACTTCGATTCCTTTTTGCGCAAGAGAATTTTTACTCGTAGCTCGATAGCGGATTTTTCAAAAGAGATCCAGATTCACCCGGGTATTGTCTGGGGGCGTCTGGCAAAAGAGAATTTTGTAAAATGGGAAGAGGCTGCTCCGCACAGACTAAAACTTAAGTTTGCATCCTGATTTCGAAAGGGAAGGTTAACAGGTTTGTTTAGGAGGAATCCCCATGAAAAAGTACTTCGCCTACGGGTCAAACCTCTTCTTTAAGCAGATGGGAGAGAGATGCCCTGAACACAGGAAAATCGGGAAAGGCGTGTCGAGGGGTATTTTGGGAAGTTGGCGGCGGCTGTGTAGCAGTGACCTGTCCGGTGGAAGAGTGTTGCCCAACATGCCTTGCTATTGATGGGGAACTTAATCCGAGAAACATGCCCTGGCCCAGTTTTATTTCGCTTGTGACGATTCCGGCGACCTTTCCTCTAGAATCAATTATGGGGCTTCCACTTGATCCCCCCGATACAGGTGCAGTAAACTGTACAAGTGAATTTGACCCTACATTACGTATCGAACTCACATTTCCTTTTGTTGACGTGATCTCAACTCCAAGTTGCACGGCCTTCGGGTATCCGAGTACCATTATCTGCTCTCCTGTTTCTATCTAAAGTGGTCCGGAGAGGGAGATGGTGAACTTTCCAACTGGGATAGTCTGTTTCAAGAAGCGCCACATCAGCCTCTTCATTAAAGCTAATTATGCGCCTCACTTCATAATCTTTTTTATCCTCCAGTATAACAATTCTTTTACTGCCTTTTACAACGTGGTAATTGGTTAGCATGTGTCCTTCGGGAGATATGAAGAAACCGGTTCCCTGCCCGAAGTTATTTCTGTCATCTTCTGTTATCAGAAGCTTCACCGCAGGGGCAAGCTTTCTTATCATCAAGGGTGTAAATTCTTCCGTGGAGTCCATGGTAATAAAAACAACGACTATTAGCGCAAATGAAAATAATAAAATGCCCACGGCCAAATTCCTAGGTAGTTTGGATAACATATTTGCGCCCCCTTTTATTGAAGGCAGTTTTGCCTTGATTATAGTGATTATTATAGCCGAACATTTCAGATTCCCCCAAAATTGCCATTTCGTGTTTTTTGTATTTTAAAGGAACCTCGTATCTGTCTCTGGAGACCTTCAAAGCGGTACATGAACATGGAGTCGTTGCTGGAAGGAGAGGCTATATAGGACGAAACGCATACTATGGGTAAGCTACAGCAGAACTGATTTTGTGCGGGCGGTACAAAAATCAGGTGCGAGAACTATAGCTTGAAAAATTACTGGGGGAACCCATTTACACACGAAAATGGACTTGACTCCTGAATTTTTCGGATGCGCACTTCAGTTTTCCTGCCATGGGGTACGAAACAAACGAAAACCGACAAAAAACAGCAGAGAGTAAAACTGGAGAAAATTCCCCAGTTTTACTTCTAAAAACCGTCAAATTTTGTTCTCAAATTGGAGTTCATATGGAGTCCAGAATAAAAAAAGGGTTTCGGGGAAAACCCGAAACCCTTGTCGCTTCAATGGTGGGCGATGCTGGGTTTAAAATGGAGCGGTTAGAGCGTTCTGAATACTGGGTAGGCCGGTGCCTTGGTAGCAGTTTTTTATACGGCCTGTTATACGGTAATATTTTTATCTTAGGGTAACATGATGGCTCGTTTCATCATAGAAAATTCACCCTCCGAATAAAAACCCCCGTGGCCGGAGCCAACGGGGGGCCATAGGGACGAAACCCTACGGGGATCATTGTGCAAACAATACTGCGCCCCGGGACTCTATTTGCCAAGTTCATGGAAATACACCTTTCAACTATTCTAAAGGCAAAGCGTCCTCATCTTCTTCCGGTATTTCTTCTATGCTTTTCAAATGCCAGTCATGGGACTCATTGCCAGTCATAGCATTGATTGTAATTTTATGGTCAAAACACGCCTCAACATCTTTATTGAAAAGATTGTGAATATCTGTAAAAATTGAGTCCTCAAAGGTCGACTCTATCTTCATTCCCTTTTCGACAACAAAAACAATCCTTCTTTTATCGTTTACGATATCAAGGCTCTGCACTCGCCCGGACAAAGACTCCTCTATTGGTTCCCTGCCCACTGAAGACATTTTAGACAGAACCTGGTCAGCAGTTTTTTTGTTAAGGGGAAAGGCTATTTTAGAGGAGTAGAGAGAGACGGAAATATCCATAGACGAGATGACATTTAAATATTTTTCATAATCGCTTGCAACAGAAGCTCCCATTTCAGAGAAACACGCTCTTAGAGAATCTTCATCCCTTGAGGCGGTGAGCAGCCTCTTGAGCGGCGCAAGCACAAACTCCTCTACTGTAAAGCTTATTGTCTCCTGGATGTTGATGTTTTTTCTACGCCTTGTATTTAAGGTGATTTGTGGAACCAGGAAAAAACCAAAGGAGGCAGCAAATGGCGCCGCGAAGCGCAACGTCAACTCCACCCCCCTTTTTGCATGTTTTTTTCTAAATGCATCCTTTAGGCTGTGCAATAAGCGTCGGATCGAACTGCTTAATGAAAGCAATTGCTCCAATGGTATTGAAGGAAAACCTTCAGTGTTTGTCGAGACTTCCACGGCGAGCACATCGCGCTCCGCTGGGATGCCTTGCTTTTTGGCCAGATCAATAACCATCTCTCTTTGCAGGCTAAATGCGGAGTTAAGCGCTATGGTTAAAGAGTTTTTCATTTCCGGATGATTATCAAGGAGGCGTTGGCCATCTGCAATCAGAGCCGCGTTCTCCCGGATTTTCTCCTCCAGGGAAAGCACAGGCGGATTGAACGAGACGTTGTGATCAGAGAAAATGTCTGCAATCTCCACTCCATCAACAAGGATATTGTTAGTAGATTCTTGCGTCATCCCATCAACCCTCCTATCTCTGAGACAGCGTTTTTTGTGAATGGAATCAGGATCATCCCTTTGGGATTTTTCTCTCTATCTCGCCCCCACCAACTCCAGCCTTTACAAAACACATGCTTTGAAAAATTGTGTCCAGGGTGATTGGGCGGATAATAAGGCACGTTAAAACATGGATGAGTATAAAATTTCCTTATGCTTGCATACTGTTGAGATTCATCCATGCTACAAAGCTTCAGAGTTATATCCGGATTCAAAGCTTCTGCTTTTTGGGCATCAAAAATAATTGAAACGTCAATGTCATTGGGATTTATTTTTTTTGTAACAAAACTGCCGTCCACAAGCGCGGAATGCAAAATACCATGCTCCTTAAAGATTCTTAAATAATCCAAAAAGCCCTTAAAAATAGGTTTTCGTTGGAAACTCCCCACCATTTCCTTTACAAATATCCTTCGAAAGAGTAACAGCTTCATCTGAAAAACACCAGGTGCTAATGTCCCATTTTTCTGAAACAAGTTTTTCAAAGCTTATCACCCATTTCCCCTTTTGTAATCGGTAATTAGGGCTTAATCGATTCCACGTATGCGCGCCCTCTTCCCAGCTCGGACATAGCCGCTCCTTTCTAAACGATCTCGGACTAATCAAGCGTGTAGTCGTACTCATGCGGCTCGAACCTGGGCAGCTCCATCAGCCCCATTTCCATTGCAAGACGGTACATATGCTTACAGGGCCTATAGCGTTTTTGAAAATCAAAACAGGTGCATGATGATAGGGTTACGGTATAAATTCTGCCGGATCCGGTCATCTTCCCCTCGCCGGCTGTTTTATCGATAGAGAAGATGTAGCAGCCATAGGCTCTCTTTTGTCTTGTGATTTGGTCGGACGAAGAGTGCTCCCAACGCCACTCATCCCATTTCTTCTTAAAGTTGGGTTTCGGAGCGGCTTGGTCTGGCGTTTTTTTGGCAAGACTTCGAAGGTATTCTCTCTCCTTTTTTATCTTTTGTTTTTTTGCACGCTCGTCCCCTTTCTCATCGGCCTTGATGCCCCGAAGCTCAGATATATAGCCAAGAAGCAATAAATTTGCCAATCCCGCAAAAATGCCCCACCACCACTGGTAATCTGGCGAGGTGGCAAGCCCTCCCAAAAAGAAAGCCGTCATACAGAAAATAAAGAGCTTTAAAACAGTCTTCCGGTCCTGTTTCGGACTCCAGCGAAGCGCAAGCCTGGGGCTTATGAGCCCTATAAAGAGCATGAAAACACTTAAAAGAATAAGAAGGAAAAACAACAGGTTTAACCAAATCATCATATATAAGCCCTCTCGCCATCCTCGTTATCAATCATTATTAAGAATTCACTTTCAGACATGATCCTTACCCCGGACCCTTCGCTACGCAGGGCCTCCGCTTGCCTTAGCTTTAGACTCTTCTTGCCAGTTTTTAGATTGACTGCATCCTCGTTTCCTATTACTAAAATATCCGTTTCTTTAGATATTGTTTTTTTAGGTATTCCCCCCAAGGTGAGGGTCAGGGCAAAGGCGCTTTTTCTCGTGAAATTTGAGAGGGTTCCGGTAAACGCTACAACCAGGTTGAATAGTGGGCTGTTGGGATCCATGTTGCGAGATATCTGTAGTTCGTCGTCAGGGGGCTCGTCCGCTGATTCCTTTATTTCTAGTGAAGCTTGATGGGCACGTATCTTCTCAGGGTCATGCTCTATTACGCTACATTCCATGGCTAGCCGGTAAATATGCTTGCATGGCATTGTTCGACCGTGCCTCAGGCGTTGTATATAGTCAAAGCATGTGCAACTTGTCAAAGTTGTCTCGTAGGGTGATTTGCTTGAGCCTTGAAAAACGCCCGTCCCCGCCGCTATGTCAAAATTCATGGGGGCGCCTACCTTGTAGGCTCGTTCTATTCTCCGAGCTTGCCCCTTTTCACCATGAATGTTGCCCCAATTCATCGACCACACACACTGCAAGCAGATATTACCTTGGTATTCAAATCCGCAGCGCTCGCACCTCATTTCAGCAGGTCCAGATCTCCGGAGATCAGAAAGCGGATAAGCCCATCCTGCGTAGTCGTAACAACGTGATCGACAATCAGCTTCTTTTGATCTTTGTCCGGAATCATTAGATTAAATTCCACTGCCCCGGGATATCTGCGCGAGTTCAGCCCAACGCTTTCAATCTTCGTCGGGGTGGCGTATGTCACCTTAACGCACCGCCTAAAAACCTTTAAGCAATCCCTCCAAAGTTCGATTCCTTCTGTGTTTACATCGTAAAATAAATCATAGGCCTCAAAAGAAAAAGTAGTGCCCTGGCTCCACTCCATCCAGCGTTTCACTACCTTCTTGTTTTCCGTTTTTTGTTTTTCGATATAGGTAATGTCGAGGGCCCTGTTGAAGCATCGTGGAACATTGAAGGCCCACTCTTTGCAGGTTCCTGTTGGTGGCCTTAGTGTGCGGCTAAATCTATTGGACTGTCGTGTTAATGGAATTGGTTTTTTGTTTTTTTTAATCGAAATGCCCCTTGAAACATTTAGACTGTTCTTCTCCTCTATGTCTAACCATTTTTCCATCCGCTTCTTAAAGCTGGCCCTTTTCTTTTTCCATAATTCCTCGTCTTTGGAAATAATTTCCTCAAAATAAAGCAGGGCTGAGTTTGTATTGCGCGAATGGTCCACAGCCAACCCCTCCATCCATGCCTAGTTTTCCATTACTGAATCCTTGCTCCCCAAAATGTCAGTAACAATTACTCTCCTGACTGCTCCTCCGCGTCCCAGCGTTCTTTGATCTGGAGGAGCAGGGCGGCGATTTGGGATTTTTCTTCCTTGGACAATTTGCGAGTGCGGAACCAGACCTCAAGGTCTGGGTTTTCGGCCAGAACCTCTTCCAGTGAACCGGTAGTTAAGTCGACAGGGACGAAAGAGCCATCAGGGAGTAGTCTGTAGTGCTTTATGTCCCCCTTTGACCCCTCTTTCTTCAAGTCATCCCTACCCAAAAGATAGTCGAGAGATACCTTTAAAACTTCTGCGATTTTCGCCGCAACCATGGCATTGGGTACTTGTCTGCTCGCCTCCCATTCAATCACTGAGAAGCGCGACATATCAACAGCCTTGCCCAGCGCTTCCTGAGAAAGGCCACGCAGGTCCCTACATTCCTTCAATCGCTTCGCAAACAATGTTGTCTTCATATGTATATGTTGGCACTACACAACAAAAAATCAAGAAGTGAATATTCCACTTTTAGAGTTGACTTTGCTCCACATGTCATGTATCATCCACTACATGTTGCATAAACCACACTTACAATAGGAGGTGTTTGCATGATGAACCTAAGGGCTCTGCGTGAAAGGGCCGGATTAACGCAATTGGAGCTAGGTGAAATGGTAGACATGTCCAGATTCGCAATCATTGATTACGAGTCTGGGCGTAGGTCTCCAACCTTCGAGACCACAAGAAAACTTGCAAGGGCTCTAGATTGCTCACTGTCTGACTTGGATGGTGATTTAAACCCTCCACAGGCCTCCGGGGAACACATCAGCATCGAAGAACCGGTCAAGGCTACGAAATAACCATCTCAGGATCTCCGGAGGCTCTGCGCGATCTACTCGGATTTGCAAGCGAGGCCGCACCTTGAAAACCCAATACAGGAACAAAAAAAGCCCCTCAAAGAGGGGCGAAGGGGGATGTTTGGATGAATGATACGGTGTTTATTTTTGCCTGCGGTCTATTTGCGGGCGCATTAACGGCGGCGCTGGTGATTCTGTTTTTTGAGGAAATCCGTTCGGAAGGGGCGTTTTCAAAACTTGAAGGGCGGCTTCAGCACATCGAGCTCACTCTCTCCGCTATCTACGCTCTTCTCTCGGGGGCCTGGCAACTTCATCGCGGACAAGATGAGGGTTGTCTAAATGGTCAATCTTCGCAGGACACGGGGGATTTGCGCATCAGCATGGAGGAGAACGGAGACATGAAAATCTCCAGCGAGGGAGCCTTGTTTATTCAGAACAGGTCTATATCGGCGGACCGCTGAGCCACCAGCGACCCGCCGCATTGGGAGGCTAGAGCAGGTATGTACGGTCAGGCTCTT
This sequence comes from Aminivibrio sp., assembly GCA_050946755.1. Taxonomy (GTDB): domain Bacteria; phylum Synergistota; class Synergistia; order Synergistales; family Aminobacteriaceae; genus Aminivibrio. Next base: position 11,205 of record JBMNVK010000008.1, read on the forward strand.
CTTTTCTAATTATCGCTTGAGCCTCTGGGCCGTATTTGCATGAAACAAATTGTTGGTCCTTGAAAACCATCACAGCCTCCTTCCCGTCGAAAAACTTGACTGAATGCACCAGAGATCCGTCAGGAGCCGTTTCAATCTTGTAGTCTTCGATATTCTCCGGCTTATGGATGCAGACGTTTCTTGATCCACCAATCAAACGATCTATCCCGTCTTTCAACAAATCACTCACAATAATCACCTCCTTCCAATGCAAGATTTTTTAATCATATCACTGGAAGGAAGCGATCCGAATTTGAACGTTTAACTCTACAGAAACAAAGTAGGAAGGAGGCTGCCCATGGCGCCTATGCGAGAAGAACAACAAAAAACCCCTCAAAGAGGGGCGGGGCTCATCGTTTCTTGTACGCCATGTTTCGGTTCTCGGTGCGTTAGTTCTTGTTTCTGGGCAGCGACTTTCTCTCTCGTTCAGCCCTGTTTTCGCGGGTTCCATATATGAAGACGCCTACGAGGCCGACTAGGCCGGTTGTACCTATTAAGCCTCCGGTAAATGTAAATCCGTTGACGATCACAAAGGCGCTTGCCCCTAAAGCTGAAACGCCAATTAGAAAGCCCGTGACGATCCCCAACAAGCTGTCTCTTGTGCGGGCCTTGATAGTGATCTTTTCTATTTCTATTCTGTGCGCGGATTGATTTTCCGCCATCGTAAGAATTCTATCGGCTGATCCTGGAAGGATAGCCTCGTATTCGGCAAGCATCGAAGGCAACGGAATAGGCCCCCTGTAGTGTGCCTCCTGATGCACGATCTGATTGGAATTCTTGGTTAGTTGTTTGTTATTTTTTGCCATGCGCCTGCTCAAAACCGGACATAGCCGCCAGGATATCCTGCCCCACAACTCCCCAGTCGGATTCCATGGCCTTTGCGTCGGCCTCTTCGGGAGAAGCGGATTCATTGTAAATCGTCAACGTTGATCCTATGTCGAGCGTAGCCGCCATACCGCCGAAAAACCCCGGTTTGGCAAAAAGGAAATCGGTTGAATACATGCCAATCAGCTCCTTTCTCGCAAATACAGTACAACGGAACGAAATGCAGGTCAAGGTTAACTCTACGGAAAAAAGTAGGAAGGAGGGCTGCCCATGGCGCCTCAAACCATCTTCGTCCTTGATCAGGGGGCGAAGGACGAAATAGCGTTGCTGCACCACAAGATAGACCGCCTCACGGCGCTGCTATCCTCCCAAACTCCCGGCGTCGTAGAAAACCCCTGGCACACATCCACGGAGTTTTGCCGCAAATACAGCATGAGCCGCAGCACCCTAGCCCGACGGGTGAAGGATGATCCCTCCCCCGTCGAAGTGCTTGATACCGGCGGTAAACGTTCGCTCTACAGATGGAAGGAGGAGGAAGAACAATGACTAAAACGTTCATGGCGCAACTTGCGGGGGGAGCCGTCAGGGGCCCTTACAGACGGAGGTGGCTCGATGTTCTGCTGCGCAGACTGCGAGCGGTACATAGAAGCTGACGGTGACCGCCCCAAAACCTGCCCGGCAACGGGCCGCAAAGTTTGGCCGGGGGACAGCGCCGAAGAGTGCCCCTTCCTCTTTACCCTGATAAAAGGGGAGGCCTTGAAGTGCTAGATAACCCTGCATTTGACGCCCCCGGCATGGCGACGGCCCGGAGGGAACTCTGGAAGCTCGGCGGGATATCCTCCGGAAGCACATATTGCATGAGGAAGCGGCTGTTTTCCGTGGTCAGAGAACTCTACCCGGAGATCCGGACAACCAGAGAGCAGGGGCACGGGTGGAAAAAAGTTGCCGACATCATCAGGTTGCACACGGAAACTCCATGCACGCCTCTTTCGGTGCAAAAGTGTTTCGAGGAGATCGACGCCGAATGGGCGGCGGAGACGGACGTCCCCGCCCTGGCTCCGGAACCGGAAGAAGAGGCCCCTCCCAGACGAAGGGGAAGGCCGCCGAAAAAAAAGCCCCAAGGCGCCCTGGAAAAACTTGAGGCGCGGATCGAGTGTAAGGAGGAGATTTAAATGGCGGCATGGGTACGAAGACGGCATAGGTGGATTCAAGTTGTGGCGGTTACGGCGGTTCTGGCGGTACAGATTCCCGCGACCCTGCCGGAAGGGTTCCGGCTCGGATGGGAGCGGTACGGCCGGGAGGTTGCCAGGGGTGTGCGAGGTGCATACAGATGATCCACTACGAGAGAGTTTGCTTGTTTTATGCCCTGGCGGTGCCCCTTTGGATTTTATACCAGTATTTTGAATGGAGGCGCAAAGGTGAACGATGACAACGAGCTTAAAACTTTTCTTGATGAAGGCGCGCGCATGGATAACCGGACTGACGCGGAGATTGAGGAGGAAGCCGAAGGCCCTGAAGATAATTGAGTGGCCCCGCAAAACCCGCCTTGTGGCCTTCGGCTGCTGCCGGGCCGCCGACCTTCCCGAGACCATGGCGGCGGCCGTGGAAAGGGCAAGAAAAACGCCTCTCTTGAAGAGAGGCGAAGGCAATGGTGAAGAGGGCGCGGCAACGCCCGGGGCAATTATACCATGATTAAAATCGTGGCTTTCGCATTTGGCATGTTGGCGGGGGTCTTCTTCTCGGAGGGATTCAGACTCCTTCGGGAAGAAGGCTTCCTGCTTCGCAAGCCCAAAAAAGGGGGAACTTAAAACGCATGAATCATCCCGTATTTGCGGGGCCAATGAGAAGGGTATACATCGCCCATCCCCTGAGGGGCGATCACCCCAACGACCTCGCGGCCATAGAGCGAAACATAACTAGAGTGGAGCTCATCGCCAGAAGGGTGGCGGAGGAGGAAGCCAACGTGCTGATTTTAAGCCCCATACACGCCTTCTCTTTCCTGTCCCCTATAGGGGACCAGTCCCTTCCCCTGGCAATGTGCGCGTCTCTCCTTGAGATGGCGGATGAAGTGAGATTTTACGGCGACTGGCGCACCTCTGAGGGCTGCATGTTCGAGCGCTTCCTGGCCCTCAGGCGGGGACTGCCAGTCTTCTACCCTGAGGAGGAAAACCATGGCGCAGATTGAATACGAACTATTCGCGGCGGTGGGCAAATACACGACCAAAGACGGCAAGGAGCGCACTGCCACCCGGCGGGTGGGGGACATATGGACGCACTCAAACGGAGACCGATACATAAGGCTTGATCCTTTTTTCAACTTTGGGGCCGTGGAGAGAAAACCCGGCTCCGACAAGATTTTTCTAAAAATGACAAAACCGGAGGGAGCAGAAAATGGTTGACGAAATACTTATCATCGCAAGCCCCGAACACATCCCCGAGCGCAAACATCCCGAGGATGCCGGGGCCGACCTGAAGGCCGCCCGTGACGCCATAATCTGCCCCGGAAAGACCGAAATGGTGGGAACGGGGGTAAGGGCCTTGATCCCATACCACTATGCCGGATTTGTCTTCGCGCGCTCAGGTCTTGCGTCCCGCCACGGAATCCGCCCCGCAAACTGCGTCGGCGTAGTGGACCACCAGTACAGAGGCGAAATCATGGTACCCGTGTACAACGATGGCGCCGTCCCCTACGAAATAAAAAAGGGAGACAGAATAGCCCAGCTGGTAGTCCTCTATGTGGAACTGCCCAACTTTATGCCCGTGGACCGTCTGCCCGAATCCGACCGCGGCGCCGGCGGCTTCGGCAGCACCGGTATATAGGTGGCCGTCATGGCGGACTTGACGGCATACAGGCATTTTGTAAGGGAAAAATTTAAACTCGCGGCGCAAAGCGGCGTCCCGTGCGATCCCGGCGAGATCAATCCCATCCTCAAGCCGCACCAGAGGGACATAGTGCGGTGGGCCGTAGAGGGAGGCCAGCGGGCCATATTCGCGTCCTTCGGCCTTGGAAAGACCATGATGCAGCTGGAAATATGCAGGATACTCCATGCGAAAGCGGGCGGCCGGACCCTGGTCATTCTTCCCCTGGGAGTACGGCAGGAGTTCCGCAGGGACGCTGAAAAACTGGGGATTGACCTTAAATTCGTAAGACGCACCGAGGAAGTGGAGGCATCTGACAAATGCCACTTCATGACAAACTACGAAAGCGCCAGGGATGGAAAGCTGAGCCCGGACCTCTTCACCACCGTCTGCCTGGACGAGGCTTCGGCACTCCGCTCTTATGGGTCGAAGACCTATCAGGAGTTCTTGCCGCTCTTCGCCCCCTGCCGGTACAAATTTGTAGCCACGGCCACCCCTGCGCCGAATCGCTATAAGGAACTTATCCACTACGCCGGCTTCCTGGGAATAATGGACACGGGGCAGGCGCTCACGCGATTTTTCCAGCGGGACAGCACGCAGGCAAACCATTTAACCCTGTACCCTCACAAAGAAAAGGAGTTTTGGCTATGGCTCCATTCCTGGGCCATCTTTATACAGCGCCCGTCCGAACTGGGGTACTCCGATGAGGGGTACGACCTGCCGGAGATAAAGGTCTTCTACCACAAAGTGGAGCGGGAGGGCGATCTGCCGGTGGACAGGGACGGCCAGGTATCCATGTTCTTTGAAGCCTCCCTCGGGGTAAGGGAAGCCGCCAGAGAGAAGCGGGAGAGCATGTCGGCGCGAATCGAAAAGATGACGGAAATACTGGCGGGCGACCCTGACAGTCACTATATCCTGTGGCACGACCTGGAGGCAGAACGGCACGCCATCAAAAAGGCCGTTCCCGGAGCCGTCGAGGTGTACGGATCACTCGACCTCGACGAGAGGGAGCGTCGGATTTTAGACTTCTCCGACGGGAGGACGCAATACCTGGCCACCAAGCCCGAGATCTCTGGCAGCGGATGCAACTTCCAGAGGCATTGCCACAAGGCCATCTTCCTGGGCATAGGCTATAAATTCAATGATTTCATCCAGTCCATTCACAGGATTCACAGGTTTTTGCAGGACCATCCCTGTGAAATCCACGTAATCTACTCCGAGTCCGAGGCCGAAGTGCTGAGAGTTCTACTCCACAAATGGGAAGAACATAAGCGCCTCATGGCCAACATGAGCGTACTAATGGAGCGATATGGACTGAACAAGCTGCCTGTCGAGGGATTGGCCCGCAACATGAAGGTCCATCGGCGGACAGAGAAGGGAGAGCTTTGGGAGGTCGCCCTCAACGACTGTGTCGAGGAGGCGGCTCTCCAGGAGACAGACTCCGTCGGGCTGGTTGTTACCTCGATACCCTTCAGCAACCATTACGAATACACGCCGAACTACTGTGATTTCGGCCATACGGAGGACAACGGCCACTTTTGGCGACAGATGGATTTTCTTACCCCGGAAATACTGCGCATTCTTCAACCGGGAAGGCTGGCCTGCATCCACGTAAAAGACCGGGTGTTGTTTGGCAGTGTAACCGGCGCTGGGGTTCCTACCATATCTCCGCTGCACGCCGAGGCCATATTTCACCACCTGGACCACGGATTCGACTACATGGGCATGATCACCGTAATAACTGACGTGGTGCGGGAAAACAACCAGACCTACCGGCTCGGATGGAGTGAAAACAGCAAAGACGGTACAAAGATGGGAGTAGGGTCGCCGGAATACGTCCTGCTTTTCAGGAAGCCGCAAACCGATCGGACCCGCGGATATGCAGACGATCCTGTGTCCAAATCCAAGGACGACTACAGCCGGGCGCGCTGGCAGGTGGACGCTCATGCGTTCTGGCGCTCCTCGGGAGATCGCCTTCTGTCGGCGGAGGAGTTCAGCAGCCTTCCGCCCGGCGAGCTGGGCAAGGCCTTCAGAGAGGCTTCAAGAGAGAGGATATATGACTATAACGAGCACGTATCTTTAGGTGAGGATTTTGAGCGGCGGGGGAGGCTCCCGGCCACCTACATGGCCATAGCTCCGGGAAGCTGGCACAGCGACGTGTGGGACGACGTAAATAGGATGCTTACCCTTAACGGCGATCAGACGCGCCGCGGCCTGCAAAATCACATCTGCCCCCTTCAATTCGACATTGTGGACCGGCTGATCATTCGCTACAGCAACGAGGGCGATCTGGTTTACGACCCCTTCGCGGGACTGATGACAGTCCCCTACAGGGCCATTATGCTGCGTCGCCGTGGGGGCGGGTCTGAGCTTTCGGAAGAGTATTTCCGGGATGGGGTGAGATATCTTCGGATGGCCGAAACCGATGCGCTCGCTCCGACACTGTTTGATCTGGAAGACATAGCTAATGACCAAAGGCTTGGAAGTATGACGGGGGCTTGATCAACCATGACTACTGTAAAAAAATACGAAGTTCCAAAATTTTCCTGGGAAGATGAGATGCCCATACGGTGCAAGGAGTGTCCGCACAGCAGATTTATATCGGGAATTTTGTTGATGAACTCAGATTTAAAACGGGATAACAGTGCACTTAGGGAGCATGTCGAACTAATTAGCAGGGTGCTGAAAACCTTCCGGTTCGACATGAGAAAGCAATTCGAGGCAGAGATAAAAATGGAGACCAAAAGCGATTTAAGAAGGAGGTGAAGGCGGTGAGCGAAGAGCAAATGGAAGTTGACAAGCTTGGCGACAGCCGGGACTTCTGGTTTGCGTGCGTGGACATCCGGGTGCTTCGCGACCGCAACCTTTCCCCCACAGACAAGTGTATTTATTCGGTGCTTTGCACCTTTGCGTCCACTCGGGGGAGAACGTGCTTCCCCAAAATACAGACCCTGGCGGAGGAGTCCAACTGTTCGATCCGCACAGTGCAGGAATCATTAAGACGGCTGGAAGGAGAGGGGTACATTTCCCGCCGGGCGAGATACAGGGGTAAAAAGCAAATATCCTCCGAGTATATTTTAGTGGGACACAAGGCCCCTGAGAGGGGTGCAGAATTTGCACCCATAGGCGGAGGGGTGCAGAATTTGCACCCCAGGGGTGCAGAAAACGTACCCCCGGAACTAGAACCAATAGAACTAAATAGAACCTACTCTCCTTCGGAGAGCGAGAAAGCCTCGCCGCCCCCGCCTCCTCCGGAGGGCGAGGCAAAGCAGGCGCCCCCGGCTCAGGCCCCTCTATGCACGCCCCGGGATGTACCTGCGGCAATGCTCAATACAGCCGAATTCTTTTTGCTGAAGACTGGCCGCCAGGGATTTACTGCCGGCGAGCTGTCGGCGATCCGCGCCCTGGAGAAGCGGCACACGCCGGCCCGTATCCAAACGGAGATAGGCAAGGCTCTTGCCAGGTATCAGCGCTCAGGCAAGGCTGCCCGGGACCTGACCATGGAGTATATCTGGGACAGCCTGAAGCACCAGGTCAGCCTTCCCGGGCTTAAAGCAGGCAGGGCCGCAGTAAAGAAAAAGGCGGAGGAAGACCCCTGGGAGGCAAAGCGGCAGGCCGATATGGCCGCCCTGGAAAAAGCCATGGCGGAGAGCATAGCCCGCCGGTTTGGCGGGGATGGTGACCCGTGATTTCCCCGGGGGATCTGCAGGTGGTGCAAAAGTATGTGGGCGCCGGGGCTGATCCCGCAGAAAGAGCACTGGCGTTTGTGCGGCGCCTTTGGGATGACGACTCCATAGAGCCACGGGAGCTAACCGGCTCTCCGCTGGATTACCTGAAGGTCATGGCGCAGGAGCACTGCCGAGAAGGCTGCCCGGGAAGGGCGTCATGTCCCGATGGGGGCATGAGGTGGACGGTCTCCCGGGAAGAGTGGGGCAGACGGCGGATTTTTGTGGTTAGAGTGGGCCCCTGTCAGGTGAGGGCAGATTCCGATCGGCAGGCCAGGGCTGAGGCCATAGTAACAGCCTCAAGAATCCCCGAAGGCATGAAGCGCTGCACCTTTGCCAACTTCATCACCGATGGGCTGGAAATGTCTGCCAGGCAGGCTAAGGGGCTGGCCATGTCCTGCCTGGTTGACGGGTCGTCTCTGCTCTTGGGCGGCGGTACCGGGGTGGGGAAGACTCACCTTGCTGTTGCCATGGTGCAGGAGCTTGCGGCCAGGGGCACAGTGGCCATATTTGTGCCGGTGGTAGATCTGCTGGACGAGATCCGCTCCGGATACGAGTCGGGCCGGGCGGATGAGATACAGCGGGCCGTAAGGGATGCCGACTGTGTGGCGCTGGATGACCTGGGGGCTCACAAAACCACAGAGTGGACGAGCGAGCGGCTGTTTGCGCTTTTTGATGACCGCTACCGGTCCGGGAGGCAGACCATAGTCACCACAAACGCCTGCAGCCTCATGGAGCTGGAAGGCATGTTGGGCAACAAGGGCGGCAGAATAACCTCCCGGCTGGCGGAGTGCGCCCAGGTGCACATCATAAGGGCGCAGGATTTCAGGGCGAGGATTGCCCAGAAAAGGTTGATCGATTAAGGGGGTCGCTATCGTGATTTATGGTGATGTGGAGCCTGAAGTTTTGCAAAGAGCCAACAACTTGTTGACAAAGCTCAATACCCTGAGTGAACAGCTGGATGGACTGCCCGAGAACGCCCCTATCCGGATACGCCTGGAAGGGGAGTACGAAGAAAAATCTGCGGAATATCGCCGGCTGATAGCAGACATCCAGGAGGCTCAAGGTCAGGAGGTCCTGTTTTGACATGCAGCCCAACTGCCGCGAAATCCACGGCAGTTGGATTTTAGCGGGGGAGGGAGGATTCCTTCCATGAGGGGGAGCGATGTGGCCCGGCTTGGGGCCGTGATTGAGCTGCTGGCCTTTTACCACCCTTCCGGGCTCCCCGTGCTGCTGGGAGATCGGGAGCCCCTGGACGGGGTGGAATGGGCGGACCTGGTGAGCGGGATCAGAGGGCGGGAAGACCCCTACGGCAGGGGGCCGTCCGTAAACCTGGAGGGCTTTTTAGCCCAGGTTGCAGCCGGGCTGGAGATTTCGGACTTTATTGACCGGGTCTGCCTGAACGGCTGGGGGGCGGTGGTGGAAGCCGCCAGAGCCTTCAGGGGGACATCTCCCATGGACTGGAATATTTGGGTGGAGTACATACGACTCTCAGACCCCCTCTCCTCCAGGCTGCAGGATGGCGGGGTGACTGCCATGGCCGACGAGCTGGGGGTAGACCGAAAAACCATATACCGCCGTCGCATCCTTGTGCCCATGCGCATTGCCAGGGAGGCAATAGGCGGTTTTCAAAGGGCCCTTTTCGGCGGATAGAGAAAATGCCCCATCTAACGGTACGGGTAATCCCCAGATAACGGTACACATAACGGTACAGTTATGCCCCACCTAATCCCCTCACGGATGGTAAAATGCTAGCATGGATAAATTGTCAGGGGTCGTCCCAAAGGGGCGGCCCCTTTCTTGTAGTTCGATTCCGGGAGGAGAGAGCTTTGGCAGATGAGTATGTTCTTTGGGGGATTCCAGAGGAGTGGGGGCTGCGGATCGGCGCCTCCAATTTGCGGCTATCGCCTATCCCCTTTGGAGCTGACATTATCACCAGGGTTGAAGCTTGCGATCTGCGGGTAATGCGCCGGTGGTGCGAGCGCAGAGCAAGGCGCGGATGGTCGGTATCAAAAATGAGGGCCTGCTGTGGTGAGCAATCATGCTGAGCCTGGGATCCCGAACAACCCAGCCTATCCGCAGTGCGTCGGACAGGGATGCAATGGAGCGGTACCTGTATCGGCGCAGCGCCAGGGATCACGCTCTTTTTGTTTTTGGGATGCGTACCGGGCGGCGAATTATCGATCTGGTAAAGCTGGATGTAGGCGACGTAGCTTATATAGATCGCCGGGGGCGGCTGTGTGTACGGGAGCGCCTTGAGATTATGGAAAGGAAAACGCGCAAGCGGGCGGATCTGATAATTCACCCAAGGGCCCGGCGGGTTCTGTCCCGTTACTTTCGGGAGCGGATGAAGTCGGCCCCGTCGAAAGGGCGGCTGCTCCTGGAGCCGCTGTTTAAATCCCGGCAGGCGAATCGTGACGGCGAGTACAGGATCGGCACCAGTCACGCCTGGCGAATTCTGAAAAGGGCGGCCACAGCCTGCGAGCTTAACTACAGGGTGGGAACTCACAGTTTGCGCAAGACATTTGGCTACTGCCTTTACCATGAAGGAGTCAGCATTGAGCTTATCCAAAAACTGCTTAACCACAGCTCCCCAGAGGTGACACTGGCGTACATAGGTATCACTCAGGATAACCTTGACGATGCTATCCTTTCCATACCATAGTAAACATACAGTAGGCTTCTTCTTTGTATTCAAAACGGCGGGTTTGTCAAAGTCGTTAGACAAAGGGCCGATTTTCTCCGCAGGCGGTTTTTCGCGAACTCGGGGTAGGGTGTTTTTGCGCAACCTTTGATTTACAAAGGATTTACGAGTTGTTTTTGAGTGCAATACTTTACGTTTTTACAGCACTCGTTTTTAGGGGGTCGCAAACGCTGATGACAACAGGTTTTGCGGGTCCTCCCAAAGGGGGTATCGCCCGCGGTGCCGGCGGTGACCCCAACTTTCGGCTAGCCACAAGATTGTATGATTTCGTTTCTTGCGTTTGACCAATAGGGCGAGCCCGTATGGTTGTCATATTTGTACAAACGAAATGGGTATTTGAGGGGGGTAATAGTACCTCTTTAGAGGGCATTATAAAGCCTGATTTACCAAGGCTTTGGGGCGGTGAAAAATAAATGGCATACAAAGTACAATCCCGAGAAGGCGAAATTGAGGTAGTTTACTCTGTGGGAACAATAGCCGAACTGCTTATGCTCTCTGAGCGGCGGGTTCAGCAGCTTGTCCAGGAGAAGGTTATCCCCCGCGCCCGAGCCGGCGAATATGCCCTTGCCCCGTCTGTGCAGGGATATATTCAGTATCTGCAGGAGCGCATCCAGGCTGGGGACGACCCCGACCTCAAGAGAGAGCGGGCTCTGCTGACCAGGGTGCAGCGGGAAACTGCCGAGCTGGAGCTGGCTGCCATGCGGGGGGAGATGCACAGGAGCGAGGATGTGATGACCGTATGGACAGAGTGCATCGTAAACTGCAGGTCGCGCTTGCTGGCCATTCCTACCAAGCTGGCTCCCAGCCTTTTCGAGGCGGAGACGGTGGCGGATGTTCAGGTGGCGCTGAAGGCGGCAATATACGAGGCCCTCGATGAGCTTGCAGAATATAGCCAGGAGCGAATATCGGGTATGGCGCCTGTGGACGAAGTTTGACGAATTGTGGGCGCCTCCGCCGGAAATATCCGTAGCGGAGTGGGCCGACAGAGAGCGGCGACTGTCTCAGGAGTCGAGCGTGGAGCCTGGGCGATGGGTAACGGACAGAGCCCCCTATCAGAGGGGGATAATGGATGCTATTTCCGACCCAAGACAGCAGGAAATTGTAGTGATGTCCGCCGCCCAGGTGGGCAAAAGCGAGATTTTAAACAACACGATAGGGATGCATATTGATATTGACCCCTGCCCCATGATGATGGTGCAGCCTACCATAGAGGACGCCGAGTCCTACAGCAAAGACCGGATAGCCCCCATGATACGGGATACGCCCTGCCTGTCGGTTAAAGTCAGGGACCCCCGGTCAAGAGACAGCGGCAATACGCTCAGACATAAGAAATTCCCTGGCGGCCAGCTATTTCTGGGCGGGGCCAACTCTCCCTCCGGGTTGGCTTCAAAGCCTATAAGGCTGTTGATGATGGATGAGGTGGACAGGTATCCACAATCCGCAGGGTCGGAGGGAGACCCCGTGCTTCTTGCCCGGAAGCGAACGCAGAACTTCTGGAACAGGAAGATTGTCCAGGTAAGCACCCCCACTATCAAGGGATTGAGCCGCGTTGAAAAACTCTATGAGTCTTCCACTATGGAGCGGTGGCATGTGCCCTGTCCCAGATGTGCTGCGGCCCACCCTATCGAGTGGGGTAATTTTGATTACAAAGATCTTGATGATATTCAGCTGAAATGCCCTGCCTGCGGCGTCTACAGCGGCGAGCAGGAGTGGAAATCCATGCAGCATAAGGGTGAATGGGTGCCCCGAAAGGAACATCAGGTGCGGGGGTTTCATATAAATGCGTTCTCCTCTCCGTGGACCTCCTGGAAGGATTTGGTCTACGCCTACCATGAGGCCAGGAAAGACGGGGATGATGCCATGAAGGTATGGCAGAATACAGTATTAGGCATTCCATGGGAGGAGACGGGCAACGCCATCGAGGTAGAGAATCTTGAGGAGCATCGCTCGGTGTATGATGCCGAGGTTCCCGATGGGGTGCTGGTGCTCACCTGCGGGGTGGATACCCAGGACGACCGCCTTGAAGCTGAGGTGGTGGGCTGGGGGCCAAAGAAAGAGTCATGGGGCATATGTTACAGGGTGTTTTATGGCGATCCCGGGCAGGCGCATGTGTGGAATGCTCTGGATGAATTTCTCCTTTCCCTTTGGAGCTATGGAGATGGAGAGCAGATAGGCCTTGCGTGCACCTGCATTGACTCCGGCGGCCACTATACGGATGAGGTTTACAGATTTGTAAAGCCCCGGGAGCGGCGCAACGTGTTTGCGATAAAAGGATCGTCGGTTTACGGCAAGCCCGGGGTCAGCAAGCCCAGCAGAAGCAACCGGCGGCGGGTGGCCTTATTCAGCCTGGGCGTTGACGCGCTGAAGGGCAGCTTGTTCTCCAGACTGAAGGTTGATTCGCCGGGCCCGGGTTACTGCCACTGGCCCAAGGACCTGAAAAGCAATCATCGGGGGTACGATTTGCCCTACTTCAAAGGGCTGGTGTCGGAAAAACTGGTAGTGCGCCGGGTGGGCGGCAGGATGAAGGCGCAATGGATTAAGCGCTCTGCAAGTGCCAGGAATGAACCGCTGGACGTGAGGGTTTATGCCACGGCAGCCCTGGAGATTTTAAATCCAGACCTGGACCGGAACCGACAGCGAAGGGTAGTGAAGCGAAAGGGCGCCAAGCCGGCCAAGCGGCCGCGGCGGGCATCGGTGGTAAACCCCAAGCCAGAGCGACTTTTTGAGGAAGAAGCGCCCAAGCCGGCCCCACAGCCGCCAGAAGAGAAAAAAACCGCCCCCCAGCGGCGAAGAGGGGGAGTGCGGATTTTAAGCGGAGGCCTGAGGTAATCAAAGGCCCTCCGGGGGTGTTTTTAAGTGTTTAAAATGTAGTGCTTTATTTGAAGGGCTCCTTCTTTAAGGGTAGAATATCCGCAGGGAGGAGGGGAGAAGATGCCAAGTGTATTTGATGTTGCGGCGTATATTTTGGAAAAATGCGGGCCCATATCCGCCATGAAGCTGCAGAAACTTGTGTATTATTCTCAGGCCTGGAGCCTTGTGTGGGATGAAGAGATACTTTTCCCCGAAAAAATTGAGGCGTGGGCAAACGGCCCTGTGGTCAGGGAGCTGTACGACAAGCACCGGGGGATATTCAAGGTGTCGCCGGCCCTTGTGGGCGGAGATCCTGACCTATTAAACCCGGACCAAAAGGAAACGGTGGATGTGGTTTGCGAGGCCTATTGTGAGATGAATGCTCAGATGCTGAGCGACCTGACCCACGGGGAGGCGCCCTGGAGAAACGCCCGCCGCGGCTTGTCGGATGGCGACAGAGGCAGCAATGTGATTTCGCTTGCCGATATGGCTGAGTATTACAGCAGCCTTCCCCCCGCCTGATGGCGAAAAAAAAGACCATCCTGACCCGGGAGGGAGTGTACCGTGATGCAAGATTTGCACTCCCCGATGTCAAATCCCAACCAATCAGCTGGCGTTTTTCGCGAATGGACACGGAGGGGCCCTTCGCCTTTGCAAAACTCAAGCCATCCACGTGGCGCAAGATACTGGCAAAGATGAAGGATTGGGAGAGCATGAAGTGGGGCGAGCTGATGGGAAAGAGGGATCATGAGATTCCTGTTGATAGGTTGTCTAAGCCAGCACAAGAGAGGCTCATGGAATTAAAGCTGGATGACATTGACTCTGTTTGCTCGATACACATGGACGGGAGGTCGCGTTTTTTCGGAATAAGATTAGGGGGCATTTTTCATGTTTTATGGTGGGATTCGAATCACCAAGTTTGCCCCTCTACTAAAAAGTACACGTAACCACTGCCCCTCTCCGGAGGGGCTTTTTTGTTGGTTGCTCCTCGGGGATGGCCTGTGCTTGTGTTTTCGAGGAGGTGCGAAACAGATTAGCGCTTTTGTGAAGGGTCGTAGACGGATTACGACCCTTCACAGGGGGCAGATCCATTCTGACTCCTTCCGGGAAACAAAAAATGCTCTGCCTCTCTGAACAGGGGAGAGTAAGCATTTGATAAAGTCTGATCAATAATCAGCAGAGCAAGGGGGGTGGCGTTTTGCCGCCCCCCTTTGATTTTAGAAGGGGGTGGTGCGATGGCTGCCGCAAAGCTGGCGGCATTGAGAGAGCGGCTGGAGATGTACCGGCGGGCGGAGGCGGCTATTCTTTCCAGTCAGTCGTACGAGATGGAGGGGTTAAAGCTGACGCGGGCAAATCTGGCCGACGTCCAGAGGGAGATATCCAGGCTGGAGGGGAGGATCGCGCGCCTCTCCCGGGTAGGGGGGCGTCATCGCGTGATTGTCCCGAAGGATTGGTGATGGGATGCTTAGCAGAATTTTTAGGACGGTGGCGCCGCGGGCAGCTCTTAAAAGAGAACTTGCCCAGGTGAAGCTTGATGCGCTGAAAAGGGCAAAGGAGTTTTTAAACTCCGGATATTCTCATCACGGCGCCAGCAGGCAGAGGACGTCCATGGCGGCCTGGGTGAGCACGTCTAAGAGCCCTGAGGAGGATATAGGCGAAAATCTGGAGCTCTTGAGAGAGCGATCCAGGGATCAGTATTACGGGGTGCCATTGGCCAGGGGGTCTATCGAGCGGATTGTTACGTCATCGGTGGGGCCCGGGTTGCGGCCGAAATTCTCCATCGACAGAGATTATCTGGGTATGACGGAGGAGGAGGCTGATCGCTGGGAGGATACTGCTGAGCGGGAGTTCGGGTATTGGGCAGAGTCGAAGGACTGCGACGCATCGAGGCGGAATAATTTTTATGAAATGCAGGGAGTAGCGTTTTTATCCCTGCTGATGAACGGGGATGTTTTTGCGGCCCTTCCAATGAAGCCGCTGCCGGGGAGGATTTATGACCTTCAGGTGAGGCTGCTGGAAGGGGATAGGGTGTGCGATCCGATGATTATGCCCCGGGGGGTTCGGATCTGTCAAGGGATTGAGATGGATCCGGGCGGCACTCCGGTGGCGGCGTGGATCACAAACAGGCATCCTAAGGGTGAGAGTTTTGCCCTGCCCAAGCTTGATTGGGTTAGGGCTCCTTTTTTTGGCGAGGTGTCAGGGCGAAGGAATCTGCTGCATCTGATGCGCTCGGAGAGGGTGGACCAGCCCAGGGGCGTTCCGCTGCTTGCGCCGGTGATCGAGACGCTGAAGCAGCTGGGGCGCTACACGGATGCGGAGCTTATGTCCTCGGTGGTCAACGGGATGTACTCCATCTTTTTTGAGCATGAAGCAAAGGAGATGGAGCTGGGTGAAGAGAGCTACGCTCTGGATGACTCGGGACTGGAGGAGGATCTTTTAGGGCGGGTACAGCTGGGGTATGGGTCGGTGTTTGATCTGCCCCCGGGAGTGAAGGCCAATGCCACGGCTCCGGGAAGGCCGAACCAGAGTTTTGACGCCTTTGTAGTGGCTATATGCCGGCAAGTGGGGTCGGCCCTTGGGATCCCCTTCGAGCTGCTGGTACTGAATTTCACGTCTTCGTACTCCGCAAGCCGGGGAGCGCTGCTGGAGGCGTGGAAGCTCTTCAAGATATGGCGGGAGTGGTTTTCAGATAATTTCTGTCAGCCGATTTTGTTCGAGTGGCTTTGCGAGGCCGTGCTTAAGGGGCGCATCGAGGCGCCGGGGTTTTTTGAGGACCCCATGACGGCCTACTGCTACTCGTGGGTTGACTGGTACGGGCCCGCCCAGGGACAGCTTGATCCGCTGAAGGAGGTTAATGCGGCCCAGAAGCGTATCGAGATCAACGCCTCCTCGGAATCACGGGAGGCCATGGAGCTGACGGGCTCTGAGTGGGAGATGAATGTGCGTCTGCGCGCAAAGGAGGAGGCGGTGAAAAAGAAGCTGGGGCTTGGTTCTGCGGGATATTCAGCGCCCGTTGCCGTCCCGGATAGCGGCGGAGACGGCGAGAGGGAGGGCGAAGAATAATGAGCGACTGGTGGAAGGCGCAGCTTACCGGCAACGGCGACGGGGAGTTGCTGCTTTACGGAGAAATAGGCGATGGCTGGTGGAGTGAGAATAAGTCCAAGGATTTCATCAGGGCTATCAAGGCACTGGGGGCGATAAGCGAACTGACCGTCCGAATCAACAGTATCGGCGGGGATGTTTTCGCCGGCATGGCGATTTACAACTATCTTCGGGGCATGAAGGTGCGGAAGACGGTGATTGTGGACGGCATTGCCGCATCGATAGCGTCGGTGGTGGCCATGTCCGGAGACCGAGTTATCTGCCCGGCCAACGGGATGATTATGATCCACAACCCCTGGAGTTATTCCCTGGGGGATGGTGAGGAGATGCGGAAGACCGCCGAGATTCTGGACAGAATACGGGGCCAGATCGCGGGGGTGTATGTGGCCCGAACGGGGCTTGAGGAAGAGGTTGTGCTTGAAATGATGGCCTCCGAGACGTGGATGACAGGCACAGAGGCCGTGGAGAGCGGATTTGCCGATGAAGTGGGCGACCCTGTGGAGGTGGCCGCGTCGGTACGGGACGGCTTTTTTGCGCTCCGCACGGAGGCGGGGACGGTTAAGGCGAGCCTGGAGCGCGTGAAGGCTATGCGTGCGGATTTGACGGCGCTCTTCCCGCAGGGGGAGGAGGCCGGAGCGATAGAAGAGGAGGGGGTTGTATCAATGAATCTTGAGGAGCTTAAGGCGAAGCATCCGGAACTTTACGCTGCCATACTGGAAGAGGGGCGGAGCGAGGGCTTCAGCGCCGGGGTGGAGGGCGAGAGGAAGAGGATGCAGGAGCTGGACGAACTGGACCAGCCGGGATGCGGCGAGATTATCGCAAAGGCAAGGTACGAGACTTTTGCCACGGCCCAGGACTGCGCTATTGAGCTGCTGAAGGCCCAGAGGGCGCAGGCGGAGCTTGATGCGCGGAGGTCGGATGCAGCTGGGGTGTTGTCGGATATCAAGGGGATGACTCCGGATGATATGCCGGGGCAGGCGGATAGGGATATGGAGAGATTTCTAGGCCTGGTCAAGTCGGTGGCGCCGGGTGCGCGCACCGCGGCCAGGAGCGCTGCCAGGGGGGTGGAGTAAATGTCGGATGCGAATCGTATAGGAACTATGACCGCGGACAATCTGTTTGCGGGAAGTCAGATGCCGGTGGTGGATGACGAGGTCATTATAGCCGAGGGCGAGGGGGTGCTTGACCGAGGTACGCTTCTGGGAATGGTAACAGAGGGGAGTGTAGCTCTGACGGCGGCGGCCGCTGCGGTGGAGGGGGACAATACGGGAGAGGGCACGCTGGTGCTTGACGCGACGAAGGCTGTGCAGGAGGGAGCCAGGGCGGGGGTTTATACGGTAAGGGTGATCAGGGCCGCGGCGGCCGAGGTGGCTACGACGCCCGCGGTGCCCGCTCAGCTTGCAGTGGCAGTTATGAAGGGGCCGGACGGGAAGGTGCTGGAGGTGTTCGATGTGCCCGGCAGCGCCGGGGTCACCATCGAAAATGAGCTGAAGTTTGTGATGACGGAGGACGATACCACCAAGTTTATAGCGGGAGACGGCTTTGACATTACGGTGACCGCAACGGCGACGGACGCCTCGGGGCTTTACAAGGCAGTTGATTCTACGGCGACCGACGGCTCTGCGGATCCTGTGGCGGTGCTGGCATTCGCGGTGGACGCCACGGAGGATGATGTGGTGGGGGTAGCGTATTTTACGGGAGAGTTCAACGAAGCAGCCCTCTCCTTCGGCGGAGACGGAGATACGGTAGATTCTTTCAGGGCCGCGGCCAGAGACCGCGGGATATTCTTCAAGAAGGTCAGATAGGGGGATCGGTCGATGCCTGTTAATCTTTATGATCCAAGGACAATGCTTAAGGCGCTGAGGACGGCGCTGCCCGCCCAGACTTTTATCAGGGACATGTTTTTCTCTCAGAGGGACCCGGTGGAGACGGAGCATGTGGATATAGATATCGTCAAGGGCAACAGAAAGATGGCCCCCTTCGTGGCGCCCATCAAGAGCGGGTCGGTGATGGCGCGGGAGGGGTACACGACCAATAGCTACAAGCCGGCGATGCTGAAGCCGAAGCGCCAGGCCTCGGACGTGGACTGGGGAACGCGCCTGCCCGGGGAGACTCTGTACAGCGGAATGAGCCCCGATGAGAGGGCCGCCCGGCTCTACGTGGAGGACCTGCTGTTTCTGGACCAGGCCATCACGAGGCGGGAGGAGTGGATGTGCGCCAAAGCCCTCACAGAGGGGAAGATTGTCCAGAGGGGCGACGGGGTGGACGAGGAGATAGCATTCCCGCTGTCGATTACTACCCTGGGCGACGACGACAAGTGGACGAAGGCCACGGGCAAGCCTCTGACCAAGCTGCGGGATACGCGCCGGGCCATGGTGAAGGCATGCGGCATTGCGCCCAATACTATAGTGATGGGCGCCTCCGCTCTGGCGGCATTCTTGGAGAACGCAGAAGTTCAGACTTTTTCGGATAAAAATAAAATCCTGCTTACGGAGATTGAGCCGCAGATCCCGCTGGCTACCCTGGAGACCATGGGAGTTATCTACTGGGGCTATATGAGGGATACGGGGCTTTACGTGTACACCTACGATGAGTGGTATTACGACGAGGGCACGGGGCAGGAGAAGGCCATGATCGCCGACGATATTATCCTGCTGGGGAATCCGGCGGCGAGGACAAGCCTGATGTACGGCGCCTGGACCGAGGCCAACCGGGAGAAAAACTCGGTAGTTACCCATGTCGGGGACAGGGTTCCCAGGTCGTGGGTAGAGGATGACCCGTCTGTGCGCTGGGTGCAGATGGTGAGCCGTCCCCTGCCGGTGCCCCACCAGATAGACGCCTTCCGGGTGCTCAAGGTGGTGTAGATGTGATCAAAATTACGAGGGAGAAGTCATTTGTAGGGACCGCCGGGGTTGGGGACGTGGTCTCCCTCGACCCGGCGGACGAGCGGTATCTGGTGGAGACGGGGCAGGCCGTCTATGTGGAGGCGTCCGAGCCGGCGCCTGAACCGGAGCCCGAGCTGCCGCCTGAAGAGAAGGAGAAGCCAGATCCGCCTTCGGAGGCAGAGCGGCAGCCCGCGCCCAAGCCGGCGTCTGCTCAAAAGCCCAGGCAGAAGCCCAGAGCCCCTTCTGCAAAGGGGGGCAAAAAGAGCGGGGGTGCTAAGGGTGCCGACACTAAGGGAGCAGATCCGGAGGGACGTTGAGGACGGCGCGGTCTGGTGGAATGAGGACGAG
The DNA here is from genome assembly GCA_050946755.1 of Aminivibrio sp. GTDB lineage: Bacteria > Synergistota > Synergistia > Synergistales > Aminobacteriaceae > Aminivibrio. Next base: position 30,542 of record JBMNVK010000008.1, read on the forward strand.
TTTGCCGACTGGCACGATGTAAATGGAAAGCGCATTTTATGCGTGTTTTGCAGCGATAAAAGAATGGGGGAATATGAGCCCCGCAAAATATCGGAACGCCCCGAGGGAGTACATGTCAATCGGGGCGTTCTGTTTTTGAGGGCCGGCGATGCCCTGGGCGTCCCCAGGCGCGGACAGAAAATCCGGGTGGACGGCAGGCTTTACACGGTGATTGAGGCAAGGCTTATAGGCGGAGCCGCCATGCGGATAGAACTGGAGGCGAATGAGCCGTGATCCAGATTGACCAGGGGCAGCTGGAGAAGGCGAGGGAAGCTCTCGCCGGGGCAACCAACGGCTTCCAGAGGGCCGTGGCTTCAGCCCTGGGCAGGACATCGTCGGGGCTTGTGACGGACGCGGTAAAGGGGACGACAAAGCGGTACTACGCCAAGTCCTCAGAGGTGCGGCATAGCATCTTCGTAAAAAGGGCCGCCGCAGACAACCTCTTTTCAACCATATCGGTTCGGGGGAGGCGCAAGCCCATTGCCGACTACAGGCTGACTCCCTCGTCACCCTCTCCGGGAAGGAAGGCGTCTCTTCGGGGGGCCGTCAAGAAGGACGGCCTAAAATCCCTGGGCGACGCCTTCTTTGTGAAGGGCAAACCCTACTTCCGGGAGGGGGACGGCAGCCTGCGGCTGATCATCTCTCCGTCCATCCCCCAGATTGTAAAAAACCCTGAGACTGTGACGGAAATAGAGAAGGGCGCGCGGGACAGGTTTGAAAAGCGGCTGGATCACGAGATTTTGAGGCTGCTGGGGGTGTTTAAGAAATGATTGCCCTTAACCTCCAGGACGCTCTGGCGGCAAGGCTTAAGCGGCTGGTTGATGGGTGGAGCCTGCCGGCCAAGGGCGGCGGAGTTAGGCCCGTACGGGTGTTTAGACAGTTTTTGCCCCTTCCGGGGGCTACGCAGGAAGGGGGGCCGGAGGGCCCCATTGTTTTTGATAACGCCCTCGCCTACGGGGAGGAGGACCTGGAGCGGAACTTCCCCTGCCTGCTGGTGAAGGTGGACGAGGTGGAGGATGCCGGGGAGGGGCCGCCGTGCCGCATTTCGGCCCGGATTTTGGCGGGGGTGTATGACGAATCCTCCGACTGCCAGGGGTACAGGGACGGCATGAATTTAATGGAGGCGGTGCGGCTCGACCTGCTGCAGAACCGCTTTTTGGAAATGAAGTTCAGGCTTGCCCCACCGTTGAAGTGGTACGTGTTCGAAGAGCAGCCGTGGCCCGTGTTTTTTGCCTGCATGGATACAAAGTGGGAGACGGGCAGACCGGCTGAGCAGATTATATGGAAGGGCGGCGATTGGCGAAATGGAAGCTACGAACAGCGAAAAGAAAGTTAAAGCCCCGGCGGCTGAAACCAAAAAGGGCGCTCCTGCGGAAAAAAAACGGCCCGTGCGGCTGATGTACATGGGGCCGAATATCCCCGGAGGGCGACTGATGAGCGGCAGGGTCTTCAAGGGTGGATACCCCGCCTGGTGCGCCGACCTGTTTGAGCGGCTGCCCGAGGCAAAGGAACTCTTCATTCCGGTGGACCGGGTTATGGAGGTTCAGAAAAAGCTGAAAGAGTCCGGGAGCAATGAGGCCCGGCTTTATCAGATTGTTAAAAAGGCGGAGGTGAGATAGTTGGCTTATTCCCACGGAGTTTACAAGTCTGAGGTTCCGACCTCCCTGGTGCCCCCGGTAAGGACGGAGGCGGGGCTGCCTGTGTTTGTGGGCACGGCGCCCATTCACCTGGGCTCCAGTCCGAAGGCCCTTGAAAATGTCAATAAACCGCAGCTCTGCTACACCTACGAGGAGGCGGTTTCTCTCTTCGGCTTCAGCAAGGATTTTGCCAAGTACACCCTGTGCGAGGCGATTTATTCCCAGTTTGCCCTGTTTAACGTGTCGCCGGTGGTCCTGATCAACGTCTTCGACCCGTCGGAGCATAAGACGGGCGGCGCGGAGGCGGTGGAGTATGACGTAAAGGATGGGGCTATTAATTTCGGGCCGGATATCCTGCTGGACGACATAGAGGTAATTAAAGCGGACGGCGCGCCGGGAAACCCTGTAGCCGGGACGGACTACGCCCTCTCTTACAACGATGACGCGGAGGCTGTCCTTACAGTTATCCCGGCGGGGATGTTCGCCCTGGCGGTAAAGATAAAAGCCAAGGTGAAGACCCTCGCCCCTGAGGCGGTAGACGCAGAGGACATCATCGGCGGAGTGGACGTCGAAACCGGCGAATACACCGGCCTTGAGCTGGTGGACCGGGTATTCCCGAAGTTCAGGATAATCCCCGGGCTGCTGGCGGCGCCGAAATGGTCCGAGGACCCCTCCGTAGCTGCGGTAATGGCGGCCAAGATGAGCAATATCAACGGCCATTTCACAGGCGAATCAGTGGTCGATATCCCAAGTCACGACGATAGCGGAGAGGGGGAGGCGGGGGCCGCGATTTACACCGATGCGCCGGAGTGGAAAAACAAGAACAACTACATGCTGGCTAACCAGATAGTCTGCTGGGGCAAGCCTAAGCTGGGCGACGATACGTTCCATCTTTCCACACAGCTTGTATCGCTGATGAACCGGACGGACGCCGGCAACGAGGATATCCCTTACGAAAGCCCCTCCAACAAAAGCCTCCAGATGAACTCCCTGGTCAATGCGCAGGGCGAGGAGATACTGCTGGGGCCCGACCAGGCAGCCTACCTCAACGGCCAGGGGATAGTTACGGCGCTGAACTTCATAGGCGGCTGGAAGGCGTGGGGCAACCGGGAGGCGGTCTATCCCGCGGTTACGGACCCGAAGGATGCCTTTATCCCCATCCGGCGTATGTTCCACTGGATAGGCAACGAGTTCATCCTGACGTTCTGGCAAAAGGTGGACAAGCCCATGACCAGGCGCCTGGTGAAGACCATAGTCAACAGCTACAACGTGCGCCTCAACGGCCTGGCGGCCAGAGAATTTATCCTGGGCGGCCGGGTGGAGTTCCTGGAGGATGAGAACCCCCTTACCGACCTTATCGACGGGATTCTTCGCTTTCACGTGTATGTGACCCCTCCGCCTCCGGCTAAAGAGATCCGGGCGATCCTTGAGTTTGACCCGGTATATTTCAATACTCTGTTTGAGTAGGAGGTGGCGTAGATGGCAAACGTAGTGCCTGAGAAGAATATCAACTTTTCAGTGTACCTGGAAGGCGGCGATCTTCTGGGAGTGGCGGAGGTGACCCTGCCTCCCTTCGAGGCCATGACTGAGACGGTTAAGGGCGCGGGCATCGCGGGAGAGTTTGAATCCGTGGTGTTGGGGCACTTTGGCTCCATGGTTGTGACGCTTAACTGGCGCAACGTAACGGACAGCGCGATCAAACTGCTGGCCCCCAGAGCCCACAACCTGGACCTGTACGGCGCTTTGCAGGATTAC